>JACQVW010000726.1 GCA_016209535.1 Planctomycetota bacterium
ACGGCCGCGCCGGCGACCGCGCGCCCTGGGATGCCTGGAAAGGGGGCATGGCCTCCTTCCGCCAGGCGCTCGGCGAGGCGCGCGCCGCCGGAGTGCCCGTGGGGCTCTACGTCGAGGGCTACCTGCTCGAGGAGCGCGGGAAGCTCGGGAGCGGCCCGGGGAAGGCCTGGCAGATCGCCGGCGCCGGCGGCCAGGGGCTCTACTGGCCAGGCGCCACGGAGATGTTCATCTGCCCTCACGTCAAGGCGTGGCGGGAGACGCAAGCCGCGACGTACCGCCTCCTGGCCGAGAGCTTCGCCCCGGACGGCGTCTACATCGACCAGCTCGGCTTCGCCGACTGGGGGAAGCGCTGCTGGTCGGCCGCGCACGGCCACCCCGTGCCTGCAGCGCCGCTCCTCGGTGAGCGCGAGCTGACTCGGGACGTGGCCGGGGCGCTCGCCGCCGCAGGCCGCCCCGAGACCGCCGTCTACACCGAGGAGGTCCCCTGCGACATCGCCAACGGCTTCCAGGACGGCCGCTTCACCTACGCCATGAACGATGCGCTGCGGAGCCCCGGCGCCGTGCCGCTCAACCTGGCGCGCTTCGCCTTCCCGGCCTTCAAAACCTTCGAGATCCTGATCTGCGACCAGCCCACGGGCTCCTGGGCCGAGGGGGTCCTCTGGACTTTCTTCAACGGCGAGGGCCTGTGGCTCGAGGGGCCGGCGTTCGAATGGTTCCGGCCGCGCACCCTCGAGGCGGTGCGGCGCGCGCACGCGGTCTTGCGGCGCCACCGCGAGGCATTCATGACCCTCGAGCCCGAGCCGCTCGTCCCCACGCTGGCGAAGGAGGTGCTCGCGAACCGCTTCCCGGCTCCGCGCGAGACGGTCTACACGCTGCTCAGCACGCTCCCGTGCACGTGGCGCGGCCCGGTCCTCGCCGTGCCGGCGGAGGAGGGCTCGCGCTTCCTCGACGCGTGGAACGACCGCCCTCTCGAGCCGCGGCGGCGGGAGGGCGAGGGCGGCCAAGGCGGCCAGGGCGGCAGCCCGAGCGTCTGGGAGGTAGCCGTGGAGATCGAGCCCTACGGCGTGGGGTGCGTCGTCGTCAGCAGGGGGTGAGGGATCGGGAGGGGTGGAGCCTACGAGGAACACGCTGTGCTTGGAGTCTGCGACCGTTTACAATCACTCCGACAAGGCAACGAGTCGCCACGTTCACTGGAGTTGCTGCGTGCTTGGACTAGACCGCATCACGTTCGATCCCGCCGTCATGGGAGGCCGTGCGTGCATTCGCGCCATGAGGATCACGGTCTCGCTCATCGTGAACCTGGTGGCGGTCGGCGCATCCGTTGACGAGATCCTCAAGGAATACCCCAATCTCGAGAGGGAGGATATCGTGCAGGCCCTCCAGTACGCCGCCTGGCTCACGGAAGAGTCGAACCACCCGCTGGAACCGTCTACGCGATGAGATTCCTCTTGGACATGGGCATTCCCCCCCTGTCCGCGGAGTTTCTCAACCGTCAGGAGCACGAAGCTGTGCATCTCCGGGACCTGGGTCTGCGGAAGAAGCCGGATCCAGACATCCTCAGGAAGGCACGGGCCGAGAATCGTATCTTGGTCACTCACGACTGGACTTTGGCGATCTCATGGCCGCCTCAGGAGGCTCTCTGCCGAGCGTTGTCACCTTACCCGAGGCAGCCACTCAACGTACGAGCCGAGGCCTTGAACGACGCCCGCGTTCCGCTGTAGCCTACGCTCGAGTCGAGAGCTGACCCACCCTCTACCAGAGGAACCCCGAGAAGAGCCCACCATGAGCACGCGAAGGACCTACTTGCGGCGAGACCCGGCGGAGGTCAAGCCCTGGGCCGAGACCTGCGGGCAGATCCGCTGCCTGATCGAGGAGAAGGACGGCGCGGCCGGCGAGGTGCACCACGTGGAGATCCACGACGCGAAGCTGCACTACCACGAGCGCACCGACGAGTTCTACTACGTGATCGACGGCCAGGGGACCATGGTCCTCGACGGCGAGGTGATCGAGCTGCACCGGGGAGTGGTCGTCTACGTCCCGCGGGGCGTGAGGCACAAGGCCATCGGCGACCTCACGGTGCTCACCGTGTGCGTGCCCCGCGGCGTGCTGGGGGACGTCCACGAGGTGGAGTGACCTCTCGTCGTCCGCCGTCCCGTCGTGGCTCGAGCTCGGGCGTTTGACGCGTCGCCTCCCTCCTATCGCCAGCGCCCTCTCGCCGGAAAGATCGGGCATGCCTCGAGGGTGAGGGTTGAGCTCCTCGAGAGCGCCGCGCGTTTTGCCGATGCATCAGCTTCTGGCAAGGCGATGCCCGTGCTGGCCGACGTGCGCGCCCAGTCCGGGATCTTGTGGGCGATGGCGGTGGCGGTGGGTTAGCGCCGCTCGAGGCCACGTACGAGACGACGTGGCGCGGCACGCGCGCTGGAGGCGCGCGCGTTCTCGGGATCGGTCAATCGGCGCTCCATCCCCGCTTGACCCGAAAGCACGGCCGCTCCGGCGCCTTGCCGATGGACTGGCCGCTAGCGTCAAAAGCCTCGACATTCCATACCGCGGCGCGGCCGGCCGGCAGTGCCCTCCACGCCGCCCGCTCCGCGGCGGGCACGTTCCCCGGAGAGAAGCCGGTGTCTTCCACCCTGGCCTTGAGTACGGAGTGGAAGTACCTGCCGCCGCCGGGCCTGTCCTCCACCTCCTCCAGCCGCATCTCGTAATAGGCGGCGCCCGGCACCGCCGTCCAGCGAAAGATCTCGCTCTCGAGATCCACTTCCGCCCCTTCGCGGGGGCCGAGGAGATCGATCTCCTCCAGGAGCCGCGCGCGAATCTCGAGATCCACCACCTGACCGCCGATCTCGACCTCCTGCGGCAAGGACGAGTCATCGAGGTGCAATAAGGGGAAGATGTAGTTGGCGCGAGCGCCGCGGCTCGTCGAGAAGTTCGTTCCCGAGCCACTGCGGCGCACCTCCAGACGGTAGCGGCCGTCGGCGACCCCCACCCAGCTAGTTTGATCCAGTTGCACAGGCGCGGACCCCGTGAGTGGCTGGGCGGCTCTGTCACCCGCCACGCCCGACAACGTCACAGAGTGGTTGAGCGCCAGGTCGGGCGGCAAGTCGAGCCCCGTGATCCGGAAGCGCAGGCCGCCGCGCAGGAGGGCGCTCGCCTGGGGATCGAGCCGTTCGATCGCCCGCGCCAGCCTCCTCAGCCGGTGGCAGTTCTCGAGCTCTGACTCGAGCGAGCGGGGCCGGGCCATGTGGAGGCTGCCGCTGGTAAGTCCCGCATACACCGGATGCGCCGATCGCACCGCTTCGAAGGCTTGCCGGTAGGCCGCCAGAGCGGCATCCGAGTCACCCGACTTCTCGAAGCCCACGCCCGCGGCATAGGCGAAGAGGATGCGGTCCTTTGCCGTGGTGCCTTCGGCCGCGGCCCGGCGGAGCAGTTCGTCCGGAGCTCCCGGCGGCAGGCTGACGGCGCCCTCCCCCGAGTGGGCATAGGGCTCCTTGCCGAGCGCGGCGCAGATCTCGACGAGGGCCTTGTCGCCGACCCCCCTTTCCGTGACGCTCAAGTCCGGACCGGCGAGAGCCATCTCGAGCCGCTTTTCCGCGAGCTCGAGGAGGCGGCGGTCATCGCTCGAGCCCGGCTGCCGGTAGCGAATCCGGGAGGCGAGGACCATGGCGACCGCGTGGTTGAGCTCGCCGAACCAGGCGCCGGGGTCAAGCCCCAGGGTCTCCAGGGCGGCCTCCACCGCCCTCTCACGGTCGCCAGCTTCGACGCAGCAGCGGAAGATCCTCTCCAGGACTATCAAGTGCCTGTACTTCGACGGCCACAGGAGCGCTCTGCGGTAGATTCCCTCGGCCTCGCGATGCTTGCCGAGCGCGTGGTGCTCGTCGCCTGCGGCGATCATCTCCTCCACGTCCTTGCCGAAGAACAGCGCGCCCAGAAGAAGCGCGAAGAAGGCCGTGCCGGCCATCGCCGCCGCCACCTTCCAGCGGCGGCGCACGTGGCGCGCCGCGCGACGGACCGGGCCCGGCCGGCGGGCCTGTACCGGCTCGCCGCTCTCGAAGCGGCGGATGTCCTCCAGGAACGCGCGCACCGTCGGGTAGCGCTCCTCGGGCGCCTTGGCCATCGCCTTGAGGCAAATCGTCTCCAGGTCGCGCGGGACCCGCCGGTCAATGCGTCGCGGCGCCGGCGCCTCCTCCTTGAGGAGCCGCACGAGTATGTTCGCCGGAGCATCCCGGCCGTACGGCGGCTTGCGGGTGAGCATCTCGTAGAGGATGACCCCGAGCGCATGCACGTCCGTGGTCTCGCCGATGCGGTCCGTGTCGCCTTGCGCTTGCTCGGGGGCCATGTAGGCCGGCGTTCCCAGCACCTCGCCCGAGCGCGTCAGCTCGGAGGTCCGCGTCATGTCGCGAGCCAGGCCGAAGTCCGTGACGTAGGCGCAGCCCTCCGCGTCGATGAGGATGTTGCTCGGCTTGAGGTCGCGGTGGATGATGCCTCCCTTGTGGGCATGCCCCACCCCAGCCGCGGCTTGCTTGAGTATGGCGAGCGCGCGGCTGGGCGAGAGCCGCTCCCGCGCCAGGACGGCCGAAAGCGACTCGCCCTCGACGTAGTCCATCGTGAAGTAAGGCTCGTCCGCGGCCTGGCCGATCTCGTGGATGGAGACGATGTTCGGGTGGCGCAGGCGGGCCAGGTGCCGCGCTTCGTCGAGGAATCGCCTGACGAGCGGGCCGAAGGTCATCTCGCCCGGCCGGAGCACCTTGAGGGCCACCATGCGCCCGAGCGATTTCTGGCGCACCAGGTAAACGACGCCCATACCGCCACGGCCCAGCTCGCGGATGATCTCGTAGTCTTCCGGAAGCACGGGCGGCGGGCGGTCATCCGGGCCGGTCTCGGGGACGATGACTGTCTCGCCCAGAGCGTACCGGAGGGCCTCATGGGCGGCGATCGCCAGCTCGAACTCCCGGCCGAGCTCCGTCGGCACCGTCGGGCTTTCTCCGGCGAGGTGGGCTTCGATCAGCTCTTCCAGGTTCATAGCTCTTTCCCCAGCTCGCTGAGGGCGCGCGCGGTGAGCTTGCGAATCGCGCCGGCGCTCCGGTTCATGCGTTCGCCGGCCTCCTCGGCCGACAGTCCCTCGAAGTAGCGCAGGAGAAGCACCTGGCGATGGTCGTCGTCGAGGGCACCGAGCGCCCGAGCCACTTTTTCCCGCTGCTCGGCGCGGTCGAGCGCGGTCGCCGGGCCGGTCGGATCGCTCCGCGGCAGCTCCACCGCCTGGCGTTTCTTGGCTCCAAAATAGTCGCGCGCGTCGCGGATGCGGTGCTCGATGATGCGGCAAAGCCAGCGCCGGAACGCATCGTCGTCCGTGTACTCGAACTGCTCAAAGCCGCGGTGCGCCGCGAGGTAGGCGTCCTGGAGCACGTCCATGCTCTCGATCTTCTCGCGCAGGCGCGGCCCGAGACGGGCCCGGATGAAGAGCAGCGCCCGATCCGCGTGCAGGGCGAAGAGGCGGTCGTAAGCCTGGCGATCGCCGCCGCGGGCCTGTTCAACGAGCGTGCGGGTGATGGAGCTCATTTACCTTCATCAGCGGAGAAACCGGCCGACCGTCCCGTGGCGAGCACGGGAGCCCAGCGACTCGGGAAGAACAGCCTCCACGAAGCTCACTCGGGCTCCGGCGAAGCCCCCAGGCACGTGCGGATCAGCAGTGCATGGGAACATGCAGCGGCCAGGACCGCGGCGCCCCCGAAGAAGAGATCCCGCCTCCCGCATGGAGGCTCAGTCTAACACTACAGCGCTAGATCCTGAGCGG
>JACQVW010000742.1 GCA_016209535.1 Planctomycetota bacterium
GGGCAGGATCGTGGGAATCCCCGGGGCAGGATCGTGGGAATTACGGCATGGTTCAAAACAGGCTCCATTCGGGTAACAGGAAAGAGTTCAGCAGGGGCAGTTTGGTAGGGGCAGTATCGTGGGAATGAACGCGTGGTTCATAGCCGGGTGTAACCCGGCGTTGAACCACGCCGGAATTACCGCGAAGCGCCGTCCGGGGGGACGGCGCTTCCACCGGGGAGGATCGCTCGCGGCGGAGATAGAGCTGGAGGCCGCCTCCGCAGGGCTCCAGGGAGTCCCCTGGAGCCTCGTGGTAGGACCGTGTCGTCGCCTTGGGCTGGTCGAGGCGCGCGGCGCTGTGCGCTGACGGATCTCACGCGCTCGAGGTCCCGGGGATCTTCTGTCTCATGGTGGACTTGCGGACGGAACAGGACGTTCTGCCGGCTCGATGAGCCGGCGCGGAGAGGCTGGTGGACCCGATGTCGACCCAGACACACGTGGATGTGTGGGTGGTCTTGCGAGAGGACATGCGCCTGAGGCTCGGGGAGGAGGTCTTCGACCGCTGGATCGCGGGCCTCAAGCTCCTGTCCGAGGACGGAGAATCGATCCGGCTCGGCGTGGCGAACAAGTTCGTCCTGGACTGGATCCAGAAGCGATACCTGTCGGTGATGGAGTCGCTCCTCCGGGACCGGCAAGGCGGCCTCGAGGTCCGCCTCGAGATCGACCCCGCGCTGTACCAGCAGGCGCGCCGGGAGCAAGATGAGGTCTTCGGGGCGGCGGGGAGGGCTGCTTCCGGCGCCCCCGGGGAGCCCGAGGGACGCGATCGTCCCGAGGATCGCGACGAGCAGACCCTCGAGTCCTTCGTCGTGGGGGAGTCGAACGTGCACGCCTACAACGCGGTGGTCGACGTCCTCGAGAGACCCGGGAGGCTCTACAACCCGCTCTTCATCTTCGGCCCGACGGGAGTCGGGAAGACGCACCTCCTGAAGGGCATTTACCGGGCGGTGCGCGGGCGTCGCCGGGGCGGCTCGGCGCCGGGTGGAAGCGAGCGCTGGGAGGAGCGTCCCGCCCCCTCGAGGGAGGAGGGCCCCCGGTCTCCCTTCCTTCGCGTGAGCTACTTGACGGGCGAGCAGTTCTTCCAGCACTACGTCGCCAGCATCCAGGATCGCACGGTGCGGCGTTTCCAGGAACGGTACCGTGCCCTGGACATCCTGATCCTCGACGACGTCCACCTGCTCGTGAACAAGCGGAAGACGCAGATCGAGTTCCTCCACACCTTCAGCGCCCTCGGGGACTCCGGGAGGCAGGTGATCCTCGCGAGCGACGTCCCTCCCCGCGACTTGAAGGAGCTCGACGCGGGCCTCGTGGGGCGATTCTCGAGCGGTCTGGTCGTCGGGGTCAAGAAGCCCGATCCTGCGACGCGGCTCGGCATCGCGCGGGCCGTGGCCGCGAGGCTGGGGCTCCGCGTCGATCCTTCGGTCCTGGAGTCCCTGGCCGAGAGCCTCCGCGGCAACGCCCGCGAGATCGCCGGCGCGGTGAAGCAAGTGCACCACCACGCGAGGATGCGCGGCGGGACGATCACGCCGGAGCAGGCCCGCGAGGTCATCGCCGGCTACCTCCACGAGCGCTCGCGGCGCGTCGATCTGCAGCGGATCCACGAGGCCGTGGCGGTCTATTTCGGGCTCACGGCGGAGGCCCTCAGCTCGGCGGGCAGGCAGAGGCACGTGGCCCTGGCGCGCCAGGTGGCCATGTACCTGGCGCGCGTCTACACGCGGCGGTCCCTCGCGGAGATCGGGAAGCACTTCGGGAACCGGAACCACACGACGGTGAAGTCCGCCCAGGACAAGGTGCGCCGCATGCTCCAGGACGAGGGCTCCACCGTCGCGAAGGACGTGGCGGCCATCATCGAGAGCCTCGAGGCATAGCCCTCGGGCGCCCGCCGGCACGCCTCCCCTGGCGTGCGCGGAGCGGCCGTAGTACGCTACGCGCGGTCCACACGCGTGTTGCGAAGCGACAGGAGCCAGTCCAGGGTGAACCCGACCCTTCCGGGCTCGCGCGGCCCCGGCGGCCGCGCCGTCGGGGGGAGCACACCGCTCAAGCTCATCCCGGGCGTGGGGCCGCGCCGCGCCGAAGCGCTCGCGCGCATGGGACTCGAGACCGTGCGCGACCTCCTTCACCATTTCCCGCGCCGGTACGAGGACCGGCGCAAGCTGCGCCGGATCGCCGAGGCCGTCGTCGGCGAGACCCAGGTCCTCTACGGCGAGCTCGCCTCGGTGACGCAGCGCGAGCTCCGCGGCGGTCGGTCCCTCATCGAAGCCTGGCTCGTGGACGTCCCCGGGGCGAAGGGCAGGTCCGGGTCGATCGAGCTCATCTGGTTCAACCAGGGCTACCTCCTGGACCTGCTCCGGCCCGGCTCGAGGCTGCACGCCTATGGCCAGGTGAAGCTGCGGCGCGGCGTCCTCCAGATGCCGGCGCCCGAGTTCGAGCTGGATCTCGACGAGGAGCCCCCGGACGAGGGCGGCGCGTCCGAGGGCGCGGATGTCCAGGGCCCCTCGCCCCACATGGGGCGGATCGTGCCCATCTACCCCCTCACGAAGGGGGTGCACCAGCGCTTCTTGCGGGGGCTCGTCTCCCGCGTGACCCGCTCGGCGCTCGTCCTTCCCGAGGGTCCCTACGACCTGTACTTTCCCGGCGGCCTGTCGGCGGCGGAGGCCTTCTCCCGGATCCATTTCCCCGGCTCCTGGAAGGACCTCGAGGAGGCCCGGAAGCGGCTCACCTTCGAGGAGTACTTCGCCTTCGCGTCGCACCTCGCCTTCCGGAGGCAGGCGTTCCGGGGCGAGGGCGCGGCGAGCTTCGGCGTCACGGACGAGCTCGATCGGAAGATCCGCTCCGTCTTCCCCTTCGCGTTCACGCCGGACCAGGACCGGGCCGTCGCCGAGATCGTGCGCGACCTGAAGGGTCCCGCGCCCACGTACAGGCTCCTCCAGGGCGACGTGGGCACCGGGAAGACGGCCGTCGCCATCTACGCCATGCTCGTCGCCGTGCGGAACGGCCACCAGGCGGCCCTCATGGCGCCCACGGAGATCCTCGCCGAGCAGCACCACCGGACGATCTCGAGCGCGCTCGCGCGCTATCCCGTGCGTGTGGAGCTCCTCACGAGCTCCGTGCGCGGCGCGGACCGCCGGCGGAGCATCGAGGGCATCGCCACGGGCAAGGCTCACATCGTCGTGGGGACCCACGCCCTGGTGCAGGAGGGCGTGGAGTTCAAGAGGCTCGGCCTCGCCGTGATCGACGAGCAGCACCGCTTCGGCGTCCTCGACCGGATGCGGATGCGGAGGAAAGGCCGGGACCCGCACGTCCTCGTCATGACGGCGACGCCCATCCCCCGGTCGCTCTGCCTTACCTGCTACGGCGACATGGACCTCTCGCTCCTCGAGAGGCGACCCGCCGGGAGGCAGCCCGTCAAGACGTTCCTCGTCAAGGGGCGCGATCGGCCGCGGGCCATGGAGCTCATCCGGAGGGAGCTCGCGGCGGGGCGACAGGCCTACTTCGTCTATCCGCTCATCGACGAGTCCGAGGTCCTCGCCCTGCCGGCGGCGATCCAGGCCCGCGAGCGCCTCGGCACGCAGGTCTTCCCCGAGCACGCCGTGGGGCTCGTCCACGGGGACATGCCCGCCGCGGAGAAAGAATCGGAGCTCGCCCTGTTCCGCCGGGGCGAGATCAAGATCCTCGTGGCGACGGTGGTCGTGGAGGTCGGCATCGACGTGCCGAACGCGACGGTGCTCTTCATCGAGGACGCCTCGCGCTTCGGGCTCGCCCAGCTCCACCAGCTCCGCGGCCGGGTGGGCCGGGGCGAGCACCCGGGGTGCTGCCTGGTGGGGGCCGATGGCGTCTCCCGCGAGGTCCTGGCGCGCCTGAGGGTGTTCGCCTCGACCGAGGACGGCTTCGTGATCGCCGAGGAGGACCTGAAGCTGCGCGGCCCCGGGGACTTCCTCGGGGTGCGGCAGTCGGGCCGACCCCACTTCCTCCTGGGGAACCCCCTCGAGGACCTCGAAGGCTTCCTCAAGGTCAAGAGCCTCGCGGAGGAGCTGTGGCGCCGCCCGGACAGCGGGCGATACCGCGAGCTTTGGGCGGAGCGACTCGGCCTCGCGGGCACGGAAGCCCGGGAAGGGCAAGGCTTTGTGGGGCTGGACTGACGCCCGACCGCACTTGGACTCGGTTCGGGAAGCGGCTTGGGCCAATTGCATGTAGGCCCGGGCTCGTGCTACAATCGCACCTTCAAGCTGGCGTTTCACCAGCTATTTCCCGCCCTCCAAGACCCCGAGAGAGAAACGAGAGCGCCCTGCTCCCCGTCGTGAAAGGAGATTGTTCCGACATGCGTCAGAATCTGGTCGTCGCGTTGCTCTGCGTCGGCTGCACGCTGCTCGCGGCGAACCTCGTGGTGACCCTGCGCTCCTCCGGGCTGCCCGCGGCGTACGGACAGGCCGTGGGTGCGCCGTCGGGGCAAGTCGTCCTCGCGACGGGCCAGAACCAGGGCGGGAGCGAGGCCGTGGTCTACGTCTACGACGTGCCGACGCGGAAGCTCGGCTGCTACACGACGAAGGGGCAGGGGATCGAGCTCAAGGGGATGCGGGATGTCACCTGGGATTTCAAGCTCCAGGAGCTGCTCCCCGCGAACGCCAACAAGCGCCTCACCGTGAAACAGGTGAGGGAAGAGCTCGCCAAGCTCGAGGGTGGCGAGGAGAAATGACGGACTCGAATTCCCGGACAACTTGAGGCAAGTAGGACGATGAGCACCGACCGGATGAGCTTCGAAGAGGCCTGCCGCGAGCTTGGGATCACCGAGGCCGAGCTGGAGAGCTTGGTCGCGGCCGGCGAGATCAGCAGCATCAAGGAGGGCGACACCCTCTATTTCAAGAGGGAGGTCGTCAAGAAGTTCAAGAAGCAGCGGGAGAGCGAGCCCACCGTGCTCCTCACGGACGAGGAGATCAACCTCCTCGATGGCGCGGATGAGATCGACCTCCTCGCGGACGACGAGGGCACGCCGCCAGCCAGGCCCGCCGCGTCCAAGGGCGCCGGGAAGGCCGAGAAGGCCCCCGCCGCGGCGGCCAAGCCCGAGCTCTCCCTCGACGATGAGCTCCCGGAGATCGACCTGGAGAGCGACGAGGGGGCCGTCACGCCGCGGAAGAAAGGGGAGGAGGCTGCCGTCAAGGCGGGGAAGGTGGCGGAGCCCGAAGGCGACGAGACGCTGCTGAACCTCGACGGGCTCCTCGAGGACGACTCGGAGGCGACGACGCCCGTGCCGGGTGGGACGGGAAGCGACGACGCCACGATGCTCGACACCGACCTGCTCGACCTGGCGGGGGAGTCCGACCCATTCTCGGCCGACACGGCCGAGGAGACGAGCGGCACCGACCTCACCGAGGCGGGGACCCTCCTGAGGAGCGGCGGAGCCCGGGTCATGCAGATGAAGCGGAAGCCGGGGCACCCGGTCCTCACGGCGGTCCTCGCCGTGACCTGCGTCCTCTTGATCCTGCCGCTCGGCGTCCTGACCAACCTCATGTTCGCCTCCTCGAGCGAGTCGAAGACCCTCGTGCCGCCCAAGAATGCGTACAAGTGGTTCCTCGACTACAACATCCTGGAGGGCTCAGTGGAATCCCTGGCGGACTTCTTCAAGTAGGGCTCCAACAGGGGCCGGGCACGGGTCCCGGGGTCCCCACAGGAGAGCTCGGGAGAGCGCGGCCGGGAAAGGGCCTTTACAGGTCCCTTCCCGGCCGCTATATTCCCGGCACTTGCGTTTCCGGACGCTGGTGGGGGTATGGCCTCCGTCCCCTGCGCCGTCTCCGACGGTGGCGGGATGGCTGGCCGTAGGAGCCCCGCGGCCCGAGAGGTAGAGGGCTCGGGGACCCCCGAAGAGCGGAGGTCCGGAGGCAGGAAAGGAAGGAAGAGAAATGCTGCACCGTCTCGTCCGGGGCTCGTGGATTGGGTCTCTCGCCATGTGCCTCCTCGCCGTGGGCTGCGTCCCCTACCAGACCTACAAGGTCGTCAAGGAGCAGCTCGACCAGGCCAGGGACATGAACGCCGACCTCACGAAGAAGTACAACACGGCCATGCTGAAGCTCGGAAAGGGGGAGGCACCCGGGGACTACCAGGCCATGAAGGCCGAGCTGGAGCGAGTCCGAGGGGAGCTGGAGAAGAAGAGGCCCTCCCCGGAGTTCACGCCGGCGGACAGGGAGAAGATCGGCGGCGGCGAGTTGGAGGAGGGCGGCATCGCCCTCGGGGAGGCGCTCCTCTTCGACGAGGGTAGCGACAGGCTCAAGAGGGACGCGTTTCCCGTCCTGGACCGGTTCGTCAGCCTCCTGAAGACGGAGTACCCCGACGAGGTGATCGTCATCGAGGGCCATACCGACAACCAGCCCTTGGACAAGACCAAGGAGCGCTGGAAGTGGAACATGATGCTCGCCCAGGCAAGGGCGAACGCGGTCTTCGTCTATTTCACGGATCACGGAATCTCTGAGTCCAAGATGGTCATGAGGGCTTACTCCTTCAACAAGCCCGTGGACCCGGCCCAGGCCAACAGCAAGGAAGGCCGGCAGCAGAACCGCCGCGTCGTCGTGCGTCGCGCCGGCGCTGTCTTCTAGGCTTGAAGACGTCGTTCCCCGAGCTGCACGATCCGCCGGTCCTCACGCGGGCGGAGCAGTGCGCCCTGGGACGGATCGCGCTGCGGGCGCTCCTGGAGGTGTGCGGCGTACCTCCGTGCGAGGAGTCGGGGAGGCCCCCGGTCCCGGAAGTCGCCGGGACCGAGGGCTTCTCGCTCTCGACGGGCGTCTTCGTGACGCTCTTCGCCCCCGGCGAGGACCTTCGAGGCTGCGTGGGGAGCGCGCAGGGGGGAGAGTCCCTCGGGATCGCCGTGGACCGGCTCGCCCGGGCCGCGGCGACGCGGGACCACCGGTTCCCCCCTCTCCGCGAGGATGAGCTTCCGGGCCTGCGCCTCGAGATCACCCTCCTGGGGCCCCTCGCGAGGCTCCCGTCGGACCCCGAGGGCCTTCTGACGAGGCTGGTCCCGGCCCGCCATGGCCTCCAGATCCGCTTCGGAGGCCAGACGGGGCTCCTCCTCCCGCAGGTGGCCCGCCGGCTCGGCTGGGGCCCTGCGAGGCTCCTCGAGCAGGTCTGCATCAAGGCCGGGCTGCCCCGGGATGCCTGGCGGCTCGGAGAGGCCGCCCTCCATGCCTTCACGGCGGGCTCGTTCGGCTTCCGGGTGGGCCGGGACCTCGCCCTGGAGGAGGCGGCTGGCGAGGCCGGGTGATACGCCGGCGGAGAGAAGCCCGGCCCGCGCCCGGCCGGGCCGTCGAGAGGGAGGCTGGCGGCGGGCCGGCTGCCGGGAGCGGCGGAGTCCTGTCGCGCCTGCGGGAAGCCGGGCTCCTGCCTCGGAAGGCGCTGGGGCAGCACTTCCTCCACGACCCCAGGCTCCTGGCGGCTCTCGCCGAGGAGGCCGGGGTGACCGCGGAAGACCGGGTCCTCGAGGTGGGCACCGGGCCCGGGACCCTGACGCGCGAGCTGGCGCTCCGGGCCGCTTCGGTCCTCACCGTCGAGGTGGACCCGAGGATGGTGGACTTCGCCCGGGAGGAGCTGCGGGGCCTCCAGAACGTCGCTTTCCATGTCGGGGACGTCCTCGAGAGGCCGGGCCGCCTGAGCCGGGCCGTGGTGGACCTCCTGCGGCCCCTGGAGCCCTTCCTGTGGGTGTCGAACCTGCCCTACGGGATCGCGACCACGCTGATCGTGCGGATCTGCGAATCCGGTCTAGCCTGGCGGAGGGCCTCCCTCCTGATCCAGTCCGAGGTGGCGGAGCGGATCGTCGCCGCGCCGGGCTCCGGAGCCTACGGGCCTCTGAGCCTCCTCGTCGCCTACTGGGCCCGCCCCCGCCTGGGGCGGAAGGTCCCCGCGGGAGCCTTCTGGCCCCCTCCGGAGGTCGCGTCGAGGGTGCTCCACCTCGAGCGGTCGGAGCCCATGGGCCCTCGGGCCCTGTACGCCCCTTACCGGGCCTGGGTCCAGTCTCTCTTCCAGGCGCGGCGGAAGCAGGTGGGGGGGCTTTTCCGGAAGGCTCTGGGGCCCGAGGGGGCCTCCAGAGCCCTCGCGGCCACGGGTTGGAGCCCCTCCACGCGTCCCGAGGACCTGGGCCCGGCCGACTTCCTGCGCCTCGCCGGGCTCTACCCTGGGTTTTCACATTGACTTCATGGAAAAACCGCCCGTAGAATCCTAAGCTACGCAAGTTCATGTACCGAGCGGACTCGGGAAGCCCCCGGGCGCCGCCCTCGTCTCGGGGGAGGGGAGGGTTTGAGGCGCGGAGGGCCTCCTGAGGCCAAGGAGCTCTGCCGGCTCCGGGCGTTTGCCCTGCGACGCCGGACGGGATCCTTCGATCCAGGGAGAGTGTTTCTCCATGCCAGGCCCATGGCGCCCGTCGCGGGGGCTCCCGCGGGGCCCACCTCCGTGGGCTGGCAACCCGAACAGGCGACGGACTTTACCGCGAGCATTCGAGGGCGTCGTTACGACGAGTGAGGCTTTCCTTGCCCATGGGGTGGGTCACCGAGGCGTGTAAGCAGAGGATCCGGGAGCGCGTGCCCCTCGAGGAGCTCGTCCGAGAGTACAACGTCCAGCTCGTCCCCTCGGGCAAGCGGCTGAAGGGGCTCTGCCCCTTCCATGCCGAGAAGACTCCATCCTTCTCGATCGACGTCGAGAAGCAGTACTACTACTGCTTCGGGTGCCACGCGGGCGGAGACCTTTTCAGCTTCGTGAAGAGCATGCACCACGTGGAGTACCCGGAGGCCCTCGAGATCCTCGCTCGCAGGGCCGGCGTTGCCCTCGAGTACACGCACGGGGCCGGCGCGAGCGGCGATGGCCGCGAGCGGGAGCGGAGGGAGCGCATCGTGGGGATGTACGACGCGGTGGAGCTCGCCCAGCGGCTCTACCACCGCTTCCTGCTCCATGATCCCGCGGCTCGCCCCGCCCGCGATTACCTCGAGCGGCGCGGCATCGACCGGCGCATGTGGGAGCGGTTCCAGCTCGGATTCTCCCCGCTCGAATGGGATGGGCTCCTGCGGCATGCCGCGAAGGATGGCTTCTCGCCCCAGGCTCTCGAGCAAGCGGGGCTCGCGCGCCGGAGGGAGAACGGCGGCGGCTACTACGACTACTTCCGCGGTCGCGTCATGTTCCTCATACAGGATGCCCAGGGGCGGGGGATCGGCTTCGGGGCGAGGACCCTCGGCGACGACCAGCCCAAGTACTTGAACACGCCCAAGACGGCGCTCTTCGACAAGTCCCAGGTGCTCTACGCCTTGCCGCAGGCGCGCGCGGGCATCCAGCGCGAAGGCCGGCTGGCGATCGTCGAGGGCTACACCGACGCGATCATGGCTCACCAGGCCGGGCTCGACTTCTTCGTCGCGAGCCTCGGGACCGCGTTCACCCAGGAGAATGCGAGGCGGATCGGACGCCTCGCTCCGCGGGCGCTCCTGATCTTCGACGGCGACGCCGCGGGCCAGAGGGCCTCCGAGCGCTCGCTCGACTTGCTCGTCGGCGAGAGCATCGACGTCCGCGTCTACACGGTGAGGGATGGCAAGGACCCGTGCGATGCGATCCTCGAGCTCGGCGGCCCCGAGTTCCGCCGGCGCGTCGAGGCGGATGCCGTGGGGATCTTCGAGTTCAAGTGGAGGCGCACCATGGAGACCGGGGCAGGGGCGGAGGCAGGTGCCGCCTTGAAGGCGCGCGCTTTTGACGAGCTCCTGGCGCTCCTCGCGCGCGTGCCCAACGTCGTCGCGCGGAAGCTCCAGCTCCGGGAGCTCTCCGAGAGGCTCGGCGTGCCCGAGACGGACATCGAGGCGAGGCTCCGCCAGATCTCGCGAGGGCGGGCGGCCTCGACGTCCTGGCAGGGCACGGGGGCCAGGTCGGCCTGGGGTGGATCGCAGGGGCTTGCGGGGGCGGGGCGTGTCAGGGAGCCCTCTCCCGAGGGGCCGGAGCGAGGGGGAATGAGCGAGCTCGAGACGGTCATCCTCGAGTGCCTCCTGGCCTTGCCCTCGAGGGCGAAGGACCTGTGGGGTCAGGTGCCGCGGGAGCTCTTCCGGAGTCCCGCTCACGCGAAGCTGGCTGACGCGATCGAGAGGCAGCTTGCGGGGGCGGATCTCTCGGTGACCCGCCTCGCCCAGGAGGTGGAGGACCCACAGGCGGGCCAGTTGCTCGGAGGCCTCCTGAGTCGCCTGGAGAACGACCAGGGGGAGCCGACGCAGGACTACGAGGAGGTCTGGACGCGCGTCGTCCGCGATCTCCAGAGGCTCAAGACGCGGGCGCGTCTTGAGGACCTCAAGGGACGGCTCTCGCTCGAGCCGGACCTCGGGCGGCCACAAGAGGACCGGAGCGTGCTCGAGCGTGAGTACTTCGAGATCCTACGAGAGTTAAAGAGAGGATAGCCGCTGGGCTCTCCCGCCCGGCCGCGGGGCAGGCCCGCGCGGCGGGGGAGCGAGTGGATCTCCTCGGGAAGATAGAGAAAGGTGCACCGTAAATGAAGATGGAGGACAAGCTCAAGCAGCTCATCGAGGAGGGGAAGCGAACGGGGTACGTGACCTACGACCGCTTCAACGAGATCTTCCCCGAGGAGTGCAACTCCCCGGACAAGATTGACGAGATCTTCGCCACCCTCGACGCTCACAACATCGAGCTGCGCGACGAGCCCGTCTCGGCCTCGGAAGAGGGGGAGGCTTCCCAGGCGGATGGGCCTCCGGAGAAGATCGATGACCCCGTGAGGATGTACCTCACGCAGATGGGCGAGATCCCGCTCCTCACCCGGGCCGAGGAGCTGCTCCTCGCGAAGAAGATCGAGATCTCCCGGCAGCGCTACCAGAAGCAGCTCTTCGGGAGCGGCCTGGCCCATGGGATCGTCATCAAGGTCCTCGAGGACGTGCTCCGGGGCGACATCGCCCTCGACAAGACGGTCAAGGTGACGCCCTCCGGCGACGAGGACTTCTCGAAGGACGACGCCTTCAAGCTGATCAAGGGGAACCTGGAGACCCTGAGCCGCCTGCACAAGGAGAGCAGCAGGAGCCTCGCGAAGGCCCTGGAGGTGGCTCCCGGGGAGAGGAGCCGGGAGAGGACCCTCCAGAACGTGCGCAACCGCAACAACAAGGGGTCGGTCCTCATCGGAGAGCTCTGCCTGAAGAAGCCCATCGTGAACCAGCTCCGCCAGGAGCTCACGGCGCTCTACAGGAAGATGGAGAGCATCCAGCAGGAGATCGAGAAGATCGACCTCGCCCGCAAGCGCGGGAAGCGCCGGCTCCGGCAGACCGAGAGGAACCGGATCTCCGAGCTGGAGTCGCGTCTCGAGGAGTACGAGCTCCAGGCCCTCGAGCCCATGGACGAGCTGCGGCGCCGCATCGAGACGATCCAGAAGTGGTACAACGAGTACGAGAACGCGAAGCGCAAGCTCTCGGGCGGCAACTTGCGCCTCGTCGTCAGCATCGCCAAGCGCTACAGGAACCGGGGGCTCACCTTCCTCGACCTGATCCAGGAGGGGAACACCGGGCTCATGAAGGCCGTCGAGAAGTACGAGTACCGGCGCGGCTACAAGTTCTCGACCTACGCCACCTGGTGGATCCGCCAGGCCATCAC
>JACQVW010000743.1 GCA_016209535.1 Planctomycetota bacterium
ATCTACATCCGCGTCCCCTTCGAGCTGCCCGGGGCGGCCGACGTGGACCTCCTGAAGCTCAAGGTGCGGTACGACGACGGCTTCGCGGCCTTCATCAACGGGCGTCCGGTGGCGGCGGGGAACGCGCCCCAGCCTCCCCAGTGGGACTCCGTAGCGCCGCGCAGCCACACCGCCCGAGAGTTCGAGACGTTCGACATCTTCGAGCACGCCGGGGCCATCGGCCCCGGGACCAACGTCCTCGCGATCCAGGGGCTCAACCAGGCGGCCACGAACTCGGACCTGTTCATCCTGCCGGAGATGGAGGCGGTCGACGTCAAGTCGATCCGGTCATCGGAGATCCTCTACTTCCCGGTCCCCACGCCCGGGGCCCCCAACGGGCCGGGCCTCCCGGAGAAGACGCCGAGGCCGACCGTGTCGGTCCAGGGCGGGACCTTCGCCGAGGCCGTGCAGGTGGAGCTCTCGACGGACCTGGCAGGGGCCGAGGTCCGGTACACCCTCGACGGGACGGTCCCGACCGAGGGGTCCACCCTCTACGCCGAGCCGATCGCCGTCACGGCTCCGACCCGCCTGACCGCACGCGTGTTCAAGCAAGGCCTGATGCCCGGCATCCCCGAGCGCGAGACTTACATCATCCTGCATCCGGAGCTCCTGGACTGGAGCTCGAACATCCCCGTGGCCATCTGCGTCACCTTCGGCCGCCCGATCGGCTCCAACTGCGGCGGCGGGCCCTACACGCCCGGGTACATGGTCATGCTCGTCCCGGGGCAGGACGGCAGGCTCACGCTCCTCGACGAGCCTGTCCTGGCGACGCGGGCCGCTTTCAGGAAGCGCGGCTCGAGCACGTGCAACAACGCGAAGTTCGCCTTCAACGTGGAGATCTGGGACGGCGAGGGGAGGGAGAAGAACGTGGATGTCCTCGATTTCCCGAGGGAGTCGGACTACATCATGTACGCGCCGAACAACTTCGACCGGGCGCTCATGCGGAACCCCATCGCCTACTGGATGAGCCGCGAGGTGGGCCCGTGGGCCGCGAGGACGGAGTTCGCGGAGTGCTACTTCCACATGGGCGCCGGGCCCGTGAGGAAGCAGAGCTACTTCGGAGTCTTCAACTTCATGGAGAAGAACAAACGGCACCAGGAGAAGGTCGACATCGCGCGCCTGGGAGCCCGGGACAACCAGGAGCCCGAGGTCACGGGCGGGTACCTTTTCCGCCGCGACCGGGTGGGCCCTGACGAGCAGACCATCACCGCCGGCGGCTACGGCCCCCACGTCTGCGTCTACCCCAAGCTGCCGACGCAGGCCCAGAAGGCGTACGCCACGGCGGCCATCAACAAGGCGATCGCCTCCTTGAGCCCGAACATCGGGAGCCAGGAGGACAACCCGCTCATCGACTTCACGGAGTGGCTCGACCACCACATCCTCAACTGGTACCCGAAGAACGTCGATGCCTTCCGCTTGAGCGGCTACTTCTACAAGGACCGGGACGGGCCGCTGGCCATGGGCCCCGTGTGGGACTACGACCGGACCATGGGCTGCTCCGACGACGACCGCGCCAAGACCCCCGAGGGCTGGAACAACGACTCGGCTGGCGACGGCTGGACCCGGTACTTCGAGGCGGGTGGGCTCGGGAGCTGGTACTCGGTCCTGTTCCGGAACCAGCCCCCGACCACCAACACGCCGTGGAACTTGGCCTACAAGGCGCGGTGGCGGGAGCTGCGCCGGGAGAAGCTGCGGACCGACAAGATCGTCGGGAAGATCGAGGAGTGGGGCGCCCGGCTCGACGAGGCGGCCGCCCGGAACTTCGTGCGCTGGCCCGAGCACCGCCCGCGCTTCGGGGGCTTCCAGGGCGAGGTGGACCACCTGAAGAACTGGCTCGCCACGCGGGCGGACTGGATCGACAGCCAGTTCCTCGAGTCGCCGCGCTTCAGCCCCGACGACGGCCTCGTCGAGAAGGGGACCCAGGTGACGATCACCATCTCCGTGCCGGCGACGATCTACTACACCCTCGACGGCACCACCGACCCGAGGGGAGCGGGAGCCAAGCCGGCCGCGTCGGCCATCGCCTACACGAGCCCCATCACGATCGAGGAGAACACGAGGGTCCTGACGCGGGCCCTCTACTCGGACGGCGTCTGGAGCTCGCTGGTGGAGGCGAAGTACCTGGTCGAGATCCCGAGGCTCATGGTCACCGAGATCATGTACAACCCGCGGCCGCCCACGCCCGAGGAGGACCCCCAGGGCCAGTTCACCGCGGCCAAGATGGAGTACATCGAGATCGCCAACGTGGGGACGAAGGACGTCCCCCTCCAGGGGGGGGTCGATGGGGTGCGTTTCGTGAAGGGCGTGACCTTCAAGTTCAAGGGGAGCCCCATCCAGGTCCTCAAGCCGAACGACCACGTCGTCGTGGCGAGGGACCCCGCGGCGATCGCAGCGCGCTACAAGGACGCCGGGATACTGGTCGCGGGCCCCTTCCAGGGCACGCTGAGCGACACCGGCGAGGCGGTGAACCTCATCGGCGCGTTCGACGAGGTGATCTTCGAGTTCAACTACTCGAGCTCCTGGTATCCCGAGACCAACGGCCAGGGCTACTCCCTCGTGAACGCCGATCCTCAGGTCCCGCCGGAGGGCCTCGGGCAGGCGGCGCGCTGGCGCGCGAGCAGCGCGGTCGACGGCTCCCCGGGCAGGCCCGACGTGGGCCCGGTCCCGGGCCTCCAGCGGCCCGGCGACACCGACGGCGACGGGAAGCTCAGCGTGACCGACGCGATCCGGATCCTGCGGTCCCTCTTCCAGGGCACGCAGGACTGGCCCTGCGGCGGCAGCGCCGATTCGCCGGCCACGAAGTTGCTGCTCGACTGGGATGCGAACGGCGAGATCAACCTCACCGACGCCCTCTCGAGCCTCAACTACCTCTTCCGGACCGGGCCGGCCCACGCGGGCGGCGTCTCCTGCATCCGCGTGGAGGGCTGCCCGGAAGCCTGCGGAGGGTGACGGCGGGGGCTCACTCCTCCACGAATGCCCGCATCTTGCGCGCCTTCTCCTCGAGGCGAGGGTCCATGCGGGCGCCGCGGAGGTCGACGCGGAAGAGGTCCGTGCGCTCGAAGGCCGCGCCGCGGAGGTCGGTGTTGCGGAGGTCCGCCGTGCGCATGAGGTCCGGGTCAGAGTAGACTCCCTCCGAGAGGTCCTGGGCGTAGAAGCCGCTCTTCGAGCCGTACATGGGGTCCGCGCGCGTCGTGTCCTCGGTGTGCCCGGCACGCGACGAGGGGCCGGGCTGGAGCTCGACCTCGAGGAACCGGGCGGACCGCAGGTCGGCGCCGTGGAGGCTCACGTCGGCCATCAGGCACTTCGTGAAGTGCGCCCTCGTGAGCAAGGCCCCCGGGGCGGCGAAGCCGGTGAAGTCGCACTCGGTGAACCGCGCGTCCTCGCAGAGGAAGCTCCGGGGCGCCAGGCCGGCGAAGCTCGTGTCCCACACGACGCACTGCTTCAGGAGGAAGCCCGACGGGGCCATGCGGGAAACGTCGCACTCCCGCAAGGTGCAGCCGGCGAGGCGCAAGGGGTCGAGCTCCCCCGTGTAGCCGAAGGTGACCTTCTCGAAGGTGCACCGCGAGAAGGACGCCCCGCTGAGCATGGCCTCGGCCAGCGAGAGGCCCTGGAATCGGCACTGCTCGAACACGCAGCCCGTGAGGTCCGCGAGCTCGAAGGCTGTCTCGACGAGCTCGCACTCGACGAAGCGCGTGGTCGCGAGGCTCGCGGCGCGCAGGGATGAGCGGCGGAGCTTGCACGACCGGGCGCAAGGCTTCCCGAGGGAGATCCCGCTCAGGTCCGAGTCGGCGGCGCCGACCTTCTCGAGCCCCTCGGCGAAGGGGTGGCCGGGCAGCTTGAGGCCCGAGTAACCGCTCAGGTCCATGGGCCAGGGGAGCGGCGTCCTCGTGATCCACCAGTGGAGGTTGATCGCGTTCGCACCGGAGACCTCCCCTCGCCGCGCGTGTTTGAGGAGTCCCGCCTTCACCTCGTGCTCCCAGGGGAGACGCGCCAGGAAGGAGAGCTCGCGATCGTCGAGGAGCCGCGTCGCGATGACCTTCTCGAGGCGCCCGCGCCGCATGGGTTCGGCGATGAGGTAGGCCCGGAAGATGCGGCCCAGCTCCGCCCGCGCTCCGGAGGGCTCGGCGAGGTGCAGCTTGCGGGCCGCGGCGGGAAGCCTCGGCGCCGCCGGAGGGCCGCACGCGAGCGCCTCGCACCAGCCCTCGAAGGCCCTCTCGCTCCCCGGGTGGGCTCGCTGCACCGCGCGGAGGAACTCGAGGACGCAGGAGCCGCTCGCGACGTCCTCGGCCTTCACGGCCGGGCTCTCGAGGAGCCAGGCGAGGAACGGTGGGTAGGCGGCGAGCGGGGCCGCCGCGGAGCTCGCCAGGGCCTCGATCAGCGCGACGCCGTCGCGGCCGCGGTATCGGTGCGCCGCCAGGAGGGCCATCTCCCGGTCCCAGAGCTCGAGCCGGGCGGAGGGGCCGCCGAGGGAGTCGTGGAGCGCGACGTGGAGGATCCGCAGGCCCGGCGGGAGGCCGATGGGGAGCTCGAGCTTCCAGCGCTCGAGGTCGGGGTCCTCGTCCTTGTCGATCACGGCGATGAAGCGGTGCCGCGAGAGGAGGCGGGCGACCGTCTCTGGCGACTCGCCTGGGACCTCCGCCGCCAGCGCGAAGGCGAAGGGCCCGCCCGTGAGGGACCTGTCGTCCTGGAGCGCGGCGCGCAGCTTGCCGGCGTCCACCCAGAGGACCGCAGGGTGCTCCTCGGGCCTCTCGAGGAAGCGCCTGCCCCAGAGGGCTGCGGCCCACCGGGCGAGGTGCGTCTTCCCCGAGCCGGGGGGGCCGGTGACGTTCCAGATGGCCCCGTCGCGGGCGCGGAGCGCCGCGTCGAGCTCGTCGAAGAAGGGGAGGGGATCGGACCCGACGGCCATGCGGCCGCGGAACGGCACGGGCTCGCGGGCCGGCGCGAGCGGCAGGATCCGCTCCCGCACGTAGCGGCCGGCGGGGGAGTCGTCGCGGAGGTCGAACCCGGTCCCCATGGGAGCATTCTACCGCTTGACGGCTCCCTCGCCGGCTCTCGTCCACCGGCGACGCCGGACCTTCGCCAGACGCTCCGGATGCTCCGCCTCCCAGGCTCGCAGCTCCCTGGCGAGCCCCTGGAGCGTGCCGCCGGCCTTGCGTAGGAGACGTCGCCTCGAGGCCCTGATCTCCTCCACTATGGGGTCAGACTTCATGGTTCGAGCTCCTCAAGAGGAGCCAGCAACTCTTCCGGCGTGACGATCACGGGAGTTGGCTTGCCGATCTCCAGGTTGATCTGCTGCAGTCTACGCACTACTTGACCGTTTGCAATGTGCGCGCAGTTCCACGTGACGAGAAAGTCCATTCCATGGGCGACAGCGAGGGCGATATGGAGGGCATCAGCCTCCGCGCGCTTGGGCAACGGTATGCGCCTTGTGTAAGTCGCCGCCAGTGCAATGGCTTCATCCGTGGTCACGAGAGCAAGGAGCTTCTCGACGTACGCGAGCCTTTTCTTGACCACTTCGGGATCGCCGTCGCTGATCTCCTGGATCACCAGGGCAGAGACATGGAGCTGGAACCTCCGCGATGCGGATCGCCACCATCGATGGCTGATCCGCTGGTGAGCGGCGACGATCACATCACGACTCGGCCTCGCTGCAAGATAGCTCGGGATCGTGGACTCGAGGTATGCGCTAGGCACTGGGCGGATCCCTCGGGAGAATGAAGGACCGCTCCCGCACGTAGCGGCCGGCGGGGGAATCGTCGCGGAGGTCGAACCCGGTCCCCATGGGAGCATTCTATCCAAGGCGCGGGACCCGGATACGATGTTTCGAGGACATGGACATGACAGGGGACAACCTCGATCCGCCCTCGGCCCTGGAGCGGGCGCTGCCCGAGTGGCTCGCGGGCCAGCGCTGGTTCCGCGGGAAGTCTCGCGCCGTCGCGCGGTGCCGCGTGCGGGATCCGATCCCGCTCGGCGGGGCGGAGGTCGCGGTCACCCGCGTGGAGTACTCCACCGGGGTGACCGAAGACTATGCGCTCTACCTCCTGGAGGGCGCCGGCCCCGGCGCCCCGCGCGACGCGCTCGCGGAGCGGGGCTTCTGCGCGAGGCTCCTCGAGCTCATCGCGAGCGAAGGCCAAGCGGAGGGGCTCGGCGGCGCCGTCGTGGCCTCCTCGAGCGAGGAGGTCCGCCGCGCCGCCCGTGACGTTAGTGACGCCCGGGACGCCCGTGACGTTAGTGACGCCCGCGGCGCCCGTGACGCCCGCGACTCCGGCGCCGCGCTGGAACCCGTTCCCTCGGGGGCGGAGCAGAGCAACTCGTCGGTCGTCTACGGGAGACGCTTCATCTTGAAGCTCTACCGCCGCGTCGAGCCGGGAGTCCACCCGGACCTCGAGGTGGGGCGGCGACTGACCGCGGTGGGCTTCCCCCACGCGCCGCGGGTCGAGGGGCACCTCGAGCACCGGCCACGCGCCGGGGAGCCGGTCCTCCTCGGGCTCCTCCAGGCCTTCCTGCCCAACGAGGGCGACGGCTGGAGCTTCACCCTGGCGGCCCTGGGGCCGTGCCTCGAGCGGGTGCGCTCCACCGCTGCTGGGGCGGCGCGCGGCGCGCCGGCGCAGGGGGCGGAGGTCCTGGGAGATTACGCCCCGGCCGCGAGGCTCCTCGGCAGGAGGACCGCGGAGCTGCACCTCGCCCTGGGCGCCGCGACGGACGATCCGGCCTTCGCGCCCGAGCCGTTCACGGAGGACGCGCGGCGCGAGGCGGCCGCGGGCGCCCGCGCCCTCGCCGCGGGCACGCTCGACCTCCTCGCGGCGCGCCTCGAGGGCGCCGCCGGCGCCCTGCCCGCCGGCGTGCGAGGCGCCGCACGCGAGGTCCTCGCGGCGCGCGAGGCGATCCTCGAGCGCCTCGGCAGCCTCGCCGCCGGCCCGCCGCTCCGCTCGCTCCGGATCCGAGGCCACGGCGACTACCACCTCGGGCAGGTCCTGAGGACGCGCGACGACTTCGCCATCACCGACTTCGAGGGCGAGGTGACCCGGCCCCTCGCCGAGCGGCGGAGGAAGGCGTCGCCGCTCCGCGACGCGGCGGGCATGCTCCGGTCGTTCCACTACGCCGCCTACGCGTCGATCCTGCTCGAGCCGGGCGGGGAAGCGGACGTCGAGCGCCTCGCGCCGCGGGCCGCGGCGTGGCACCGGGCCGCGGCGGCCGCCTTCCTCGAGGAGTACCGCCGGACGGTAGGCAAGGCGCCGTTCTTCCCCCGAGAGGAGGAGGAGCTGGGGCGGCTCCTCCGCTTCCACCTGCTCGAGAAGGCCATCTACGAGGTCGGCTACGAGCTCCAGAGCCGCCCCGGGTGGCTCCGGATCCCGCTGGAGGGGGTGCTCGAGGTGCTCGGCGGGTCCTGACGCCGGGGGAAAGGGGCTCCGGCGCACGAGCGGCTTCCGCCAGGACGTCAGTCCTCCATGCGGAGGTACTCGCCGCCGTTCAGCTCCGCGAGGTGCCTCAGGAAGAGCTCGCCGATCGGCGAGATGCCCATGCCGAGAGCGTGGACCTCGACGTCGCCCTGGTTCGTCTCCGTCAAGGTCTCCACGGTCTCCTCCATGTAGACCTCCTCGCTGGGGCTTCCCGGGCACGTGCCGCCCCCGTCCCCCATGTAGACGATCGCCTTCTTGGAGGCCGTGGTGGACCTGGCGAGCTCCAGCGCCGCCTCGAAGGCGAGGAGCGGACAGCTCCCGGAGCCGCCCTCGGTCCTCTCGACGAAGTCGGCGGCCGCCCGCCGCGTCTCCGCGCTCGCCTTCGCCGGCCGCGTGCCCTGGGGGTACTGGACGACTCGCATGCTCGAGAAGATGACCGCGAAGTCCGTCCCGTCGGGGAAGGACTTGAAGGCCCTCTTCATGATGGCTCCGGCATCGCCCAGTCGCTCGTCCATCGATCCGGAATGATCCACGATGAAGAAGACGGCGCCGGCATCCGCGGGGACGGCGAAGTCCCTTGCCCGGACGGTCCTCACGGGGCGCTTCTTCCCGTCGGCGAACAGAGCCTCGAGGCGCGTGGAGTACCTCGAATAGGCGACGCCGGGCACTCCGAGCTTGCCGAGCGAGCTCGCGGCAGCCTCTCGGAGCGGCGCGTGCCCCTTCTCGAGAGCCGTCTTCAGAGCGGGGACGGCAGGCTCGGCGGCGCGACCGATCGCTCCGAGGGCGCGCGCTGCCGCCACGCGGACGGCCTTCACGGGGGATTCCAGTGCCCTCGTGAGCGCCGGGACGGCTCCGGCGAGGCCCGGGCGGCCCAGAGCCGAAGCCGCGGACTCGCGGACCTCCGCGTCCTCGTCGTCCAGCGCCGCGATGAAGGCCTTCACGGCCTCCGCGGACAGCTCTCGAGCTTCCTCTGGTGCCAAGGGACGGCCGAACGCGTCGGCCGCCAGCGCAGACGCGGCGGCACGGCGCACCTCCGGCTCCGTCCTCTGGAGGGCCTTCACGAGCAGGCCATCCGATGCCTCGGTCTCGCTGTAGATGCGCTGGAGCGAGAGCTGGATGCGCAACTGCTGCCGCGCGCTCGCCGACGCCGAGCGGTCCAGCAGGAAAGGCACGGCCTCCTCGCCGATCTCCTCGATTGCATCTCCGGCCTCCATCTGCTCCTCCATCGCCCGCTGCATGTCCGCTGCGCTCATGTGCCCATCCGGCTCGGATCGGACCAGTCTCTCGATCCAGTAGCTCACGGGGTGGCCCATGTACGGTGGCTCACCACCCGGTTGTCCCGGCGCCCCCGGCGGCCTCGCGAGGGCCTCGGAGGCGATCTCCCGTACGCGGGGGTGCTTGTCCTTCAGCACCTTGACGTCCGAAGCCAGGCTCGGCTCCGCGAAGGTGTCCTCCGGGAGGCTGCATCGCACCTCCACCGCGTTCGATTTCTTGACCGTCCCGTCAGGCAGCCCGAGGCATGCGGTCACGCGCACGAGGTCCTTTCCGGGTTTCGCGAGCTCCCCGACGGGGATCGCCGGACCGCAGGGCCCCCAGAAGTAGAAACGCGAGGCAGGGTAGTCGTGCGTCCAGGTGCCCCCGGCCCGCACGCTGACGGTGGAAGGCTTCTTCCAGCTCGAGGGCTCGGGCTCGGTCAGGATGGGTGGGTTCGGTGACTCGCGCCCGGCCGCATCGGTCAAGCTCAAGGCGAGCGCAGGGTGGCCGGACGGGTCCACCTCCGGAGAGCGCATCGCCGGCTCCTCGAGCTCCACGGCGGTGCTCCCCCGGTTGACGAAGGTGAGGCGGACCGTGGCCGGGAACGATTCGCCCTCGCCTCCGAGAAGCTCGAGGCGAAGATCCCCACCCGGGTCCGAGGGGCCACGGCCGCCTTTGCGGCCAACGCAACCCAGAGCGAGCAGGACGACCCACAGCACTTGATGGCGCGACTTCACGGGGACTCCTTTCGCCGCAAGGCGCAGAGCTTTCCGCCGGTTCTCGATACGCGACCATCGTGGATCCGCGCCTCGACGGAGGCAAGGCGGAAACCAGGAGCTTGGAGCTTCGCAAGTGCAAGAAACGTCTGCTTATGCTCGCTGGAGGCGAGTCTGTGGGAGAATAGGAGCCCCCTTGGGACATGAGGCCCAACATCTCCCCGTGCCCTCGAAGACGCACCAGACCGCCGTCGTCTTGATCCCGCCGCCGGATCTCTGGGAGCCGAGCCAGGCCATCCGCCGCCTCCACGACCGGCAGGTGCGGCGGATACGTTCCGGGTGGATCGCACGGCGCCGTTCTCGGGGTGCTGAAGGCCCTGAGCCGCCGCCGCCTCACCTCGCCCGCTTCGCCGCCTCCTCGTACGCTCGCAGGGCCTCGCGGTACTCCTCGAGGGCGGCGGGCGGGAGCAGCTCGGCGCTGCGGGCGATCTGGTCCGACACGCGGCGGGCGAGCCACTCCGCCTCCTCGCGGCGCGGGCGAAGAGGCTTGCCGGGCATGTCGAATTGGACCGGCGCCCCGTGCGCAAAGCGGACCCTGCCGCCCGGCGCCTCCTCGAAGGCGCGCACGGCGACCCACGACGAGCCCTCGAGCTCGAGCCGGACGTCGATCCGTGCCTCGTGCGTGCCGCGGGGCGTCGTCGCGGCCGGCGGAGCGAGCGACCGGGCCACCTCGCCGTTCACGACCACCTCGATCGCCTGGATCGGCCCCGCGCTGGCGACGGTCCCCGTGACCCTGCAAGCGGGCCCGTCGCCTTCGCGGGCGACGTCCGCGAGGAGCATGGGGCCCGTCGTGACGAAGCTCCTGCCCGCGTCGAGGCCGCGGACCCACTTCTCGTACGTGAAGCCGCCCTCGATGTGCACGTAGACGCGGCTGAAGCCGAGGGGCACGGGATGCACGCCCGACGCGGTGCCCGCCGTCGGCCGCAGGCGGAACCCGCAGTCGAGGAGGGCGTAGTAGCTCTTGAACCCGTAGTCGATCCAGCCCCTCTCGGTCCAGCCTCCCGCGTCGCGCTCGATCCGCATGTAGTCCGCCGCCGGCTCGCCCCAGCCCTTGAAGGCGAAGGGGGCGCGCCACACGTGGTTGTTCGACAGCTCGTAGAGGTCGACCTTCATGACCGGGACGAGAGCCATGGACCAGGGCCAGCAGTGCTTGTCGAGCTCCACGAGCCCGCCCTCGGCGTGGACGCGCTCGGCGATCGGGCGCATGGGAGGGCCGCCGTCCTCGAGGACCGTGCGATGGCCCAGGAGGAACACGGCGCCCAGCTCGTGCCGGCGGCCGCCCACGGTGAAGATCTCGTACTCCGTGTTGCGCGGGTAGTAGACGTGGGTCGCGTCCACGGGAACCGGTCTCGGACCAGCGTCGGCCCCGGCGCTCCTGTCCCCCGACGCCGGAGGCGTGAAGGCCTTCGTGACCCAGTAGACGAGGGGGAAGGCCACGTTCAGGTCCTCGGCCAGGAGCACGTTCGGCAGCTCGGCGGGGCTGCGGTGGACGTGGGTGTCCCCGGACCACCAGCCGCGCGCGGCCATGTCGATCCAGCGGCGCAGCTTGAGGGTCACGGGGGGAGGCGCCTCGCCGTCCTTGACGGTCACCGGCGCCGTCGCCGGGATCCATTCCTTCCCGCGCTCCGCCGTGAGCGTGTACGTGCCCGCGGGCAGATCCACGGCGAAGGGGTGGGCCGAGAGCGTCGTGTGGACCTCGAAGGACTCGCCGTTCCGCTTCTCGTAGCGGACCGCCGAGCCCTCTTCCGCGAGCGATAGCGCGTGGAAGCGCTTCCCGTCGCTCGACTCGATGTAGAGCCGCCCGGGGAGGGGCGCGCCCGTGCCGGCGTCCACGATGCGGCCTTCGAGGCGCCGGGGCCCGCCCTCGGCGGCAAGCTCGGCCGCGAGGCACGCCCAGGCGGCGGCAGCAAGCGACGCGAGCAGGGTCAGTTCCCGGCGCACGGGCCCTTGCACCCCACGTCGGGAGCCTCGGCGCCGCCGCCGCAGTCGGGGTACGGCGGGGCGGGCGGCCTCCCGCCGGTGAAGAGGAAGTTGAAGGTCTGGATCGGGTCCGAGATCGTGACCGTGCCCGAGGCATCGAAGTCGCTCGCCGCGAGGCACGGAGGCGGCGCGCCGGTGAAGAGGTAGTTGAGGACCACGACGCCGTCCGTCAGGTTCAAGTCGCGGTCCTCGTTCGCGTCGCCGCGCAGGAAGCGGAGCGAGGCCCCTTCGCCGCGCTTCCGGATCGTGAAGCGGTCGAGCGTCTTCCCCTCGACGCTCACGGCGGTGCCCTCGATCTCCCCGGGCGCTATTCGCAGCTTCACGTAGTGGTGCTCCGAGCGGAAGAAGGCGCTCAGGTGCGCCTCGGGGCTCGGGAAGTAGTCGTACAGCCCCGCGCCCCCGCCGCCCGTCACGACGTAGATGATACCTCGCGGGGCGACATAGTCGGGGTCCTGGAACGCGTCGCGCATCATGCCGCCGAGGATCGGGTAGGAGCGCTCGTAGACGTGGTCGTGCCCGGAGAGGACCAGGTCCACGCCGCGGCGCTCGAAGACCGGGACCACGGCGTCGCGCACGGGCACGGTGCCGCCGTGGATGGCGTTCGAGTACGGCGCGTGGTGGAAGAAGACGATCTTCCAGCCTCGCTGCGCGGCGGCGAGGTCCTGATCGAGCCAGGCGACCTGCTCCTCGGGGACCTCGCCCTCGCAGGTGTTGAGGGCGACGAAGTGCGCGTCGCCGGCGTCGAAGGAGTAGTAAGCATCGGTGCCGGCGGGGTTGTTTGCTGGGGTGTGGAAGGCGTAGAGCCAGTAGTCCGGGGAGAGCCAGCAGTCGTGGTTCCCGAGCGACGGGTAGACGCACGTGCCGCGCAGGAGGTCCTCGTAGACCTCGAAGAACTTTTCGTGGTAGTTCCGCGGCGAGCCGTAGGGGTACACGAGGTCGCCCGTGATGAGGAGGAGGCGCGGCGCGAGCTTCTCGAGGAGCCCGGCGATCGCGAGCTGCTCGTCGCTGAGCGTGCCCGCGTCGCCGCTCGCGGCCACGGTGAGCTCCGAGCCCGGCTCCGGCAGCGTGCGGAAGGTGGAGCGGGCGAAGGCCGTCTGGTCGATGTGCGTGACGCGGTAGTGGTACAGCGTGTCCGGCTTGAGACCCTCGAGCCGGAAGAGGTGGTCGTACCGAGGCGATTCCTCCTCGATGCGGTTCTCGGAGAAGGACTCGAGCCCGTACTGCAGCCTTGCGACCACCTCCAGCTTGCTCTGGCTGACGATGAGGACGCTCGTCGACGTGAGCGACTGGAGGTACGGCTCGTGGTTGTAGTAGGGAAACGGCTCGTCGTCTTGGGCCGCGCCCCGCGGCGCGAAGGCCGCGGCTGCGAGCGCCGTGGGGAGCAGGCTCGTCACGAAGCGTCTCAAGGCTCGGCGTGGTTCAGGCAAGGAGAGACCCGCACCGATTATACCGGCGGGCGCTCCGGGCGGGATCGAGGAAGAGCCGCGGCGCTTCGGACGGTGGCGCGTGTCGATCGGTCCCTGCAGCTTGCCGCGCTGCGGGCCGGCACCAAACAAGACCTGAACCTGGCGATCGCGTCGGGTCCACGTCGTGCCGGCAGAGGATTGACGCGCCGTCCGGCAGGGGATGAATTCCCCACTGGTTTTTGGGTGTCACCGGACACAGGGTCTCGACGACAGGCGCGAGGGGTTGCACCGCTGCCTAGGGCGCGCCCGTCGCCAGGAGTAGAAGAAAGGGTCGGTGCCTCATGCTGACGCGCAGAGTGCTTTCGGCGGGAGTCGTGTTCCTGGTCGCGGCCGCGGTCGCCGCTCCCCTCGGGGCCCTGGACGTGCCCCTGAGGATCAAGATGGGTGGTCCCGGGGTCGTCGACTCGTTTGGCCGCACCTGGCTCGGGGACGAGGGAGCGGGCGCCGACCCTCATCAACTCCTGTTGACCTCTCCCCTTCACGCCTGACAGAATGTCGGGAGCGTGAAGAGAGCACCTACTCACGAAGTGAGGGGAGGAGCCCATGGGCCGTAGGAGGAGAGGACACCGTCGCTTCCCTGGCGTCGCCGAGATGCTGGTCGAACACGCCGGTAGGAAGGCCGCCGACCGCCTCCCCAGGGTCGACTCCCCGGCCACCGGCGAGTGCCGCGACCTGCTCAAGGCGCCTCCCGACGCCGCGATGGACCTCCTGCGCGTGGTCGTCGACGGCTCCCTCCATGACTTCCCCACCTCCGCGGCCATGCTGAAGGCGCTGTGTGAGGGCGGCGCGCCCCCCGAGGTCGTGAGGCTCGTCGCGAAGCGCCTGGGGCGCCTCGTCCTCCGCGTGCCCGTGAGCCTCGAGACCCTGGAAGACGTCGTGAGGATCTGTCGGGACCTGGAGAGCTGCAAAGCGCCGGGCGGGGGCTGGACCTACTCAGCGGTATTCGTGCCCTACTTCTGGGCGGCCGCGAAGCTCCCGCTCGACGAGCGGCGGCGCGTGGAGCTCAGCGAGTTCCTCGCCGGCGCCGGGATGCACAGGACGAGCGCCCGCTGCGCGGCCTTCGGGGCGAGGCGATCCCCGTCGTCGAGCGTCTTCCCGATCCTGGAGGCCGAGGTCCGCTTGAAGAACGGCAGGCGGCTCCCCTGGCGGCTGACGAGGAGCCTATGGCGGTGCCTCGAGGCGGCGCACGAGTCCGGCGACGCGGGGACGTCCCGCCGCATCAGCTCGATCCTCATCGAGCGCGAGTTCCACCGCGGTCGGCTCCGGCGGCTTGCCGTGCGGCTCTCAAGGTTCCTCGATACGGAGGACGAGGAGGAGCAGGAGCAGGGCGCCCGAGGGTGACGCCCCGCGCTTCTCGCCGGCCGGCTCCTTATCAGGGTTCCCATACTCCCAGGTGTATCTTCCGTGCCTCGCCTTGCTTCCCCGCCACGCCGATGGCCGCCTGGAATAGAACAGTTTCGGCTATCCCAGCCTTGATCACTTGCGCGAGGCCAGGGTCCCTGCAATCCCTAAGCGCTCTCCGATAAGCCTCCTCGGCCAAGCGCGCTAACGCCTGCGCCTCGTACTTGCTCGCCTGGCTGGACGCGAGGGCGTGACAGAGCCTAGAGACATGACCGCGAATCTCCACGAACCTGGGGAGCAGGTACTCCGCTTCCCCCTCAAGCGTCGCGCGAATCTCCCTGGACGCCCCCCGGTAGTCCCGGCTCTTGATGAGGCTCTCGGCCTTGGAAAGCGCCGCATCGAATCCCTTCAGCCGGCGCTCCCTGACTGCACGCAGCGCCTGCGCGACCTGGGCACGACCCTCCTCGGCTTCGCGGAAACCCGGAAGGATCTCCAGGCCTCGCCCGAACTCAAGATCCGCTTCCGATAGATTCATCCGCCGAAGGAATTCGCTGCCCAGTCGGACGTGAGTTCGGGCCTTCTCCTCACGGAGGTGCCGGCACTCCCTCAGGAGGTCGCTGAAGGCCTGCCGGGTAGCAAAAAAGGCTTTCTCGGCGTCGTCGAGACGGCCCGCCGCGAGAGCCTCGTTCCCTCCGTCGAGGATGGCGTGGGCGCGCTTGAACGCTTCCGAAGAGAGCGGAGCATCCGACCCGTAGCAGGCCTGGAAGTCATCCTTCGACTTCAGTGCCTCGGACCTTGCCTTGTCCACCTTCTCGAGGAGCCCCTCGATGAGCCTCATCGCCCCGGCGGTGGATTCGTATTCGCGCTGCGCCTCCGCGAGCCGCCCACCAGAGGCCGCTTTTCGGGCGCGCTCGAGGCTCGCCCTTGCCTTCAGGATGGCGGGCATCCCGGCGGCTCCTATCTTCCAGGCTGCATCCTGAGCCTTCGCGAGGACTGCGAGAGCGTCCTGCCGGCCCTCTTGCAACCTCTCGAGGGATCGAAAGATCCTGTCGCCGGTGCTTTCGATATCCCCGTACCCGTCAGCGGCCTTCTCGAGCTCGCCCCGGGAGCTATTCCCGTCGGCTTCGGCGAGCTCCACGGCCAGGGTTTCGAGGGCCGGAAACGATTCCAGCCCGAGATCGCTGCGCAGCGAAGCGAGCGCATCGAGGCTTTTTTTGGCGCCACGCCTCCTGGCCTCGAGATCTCCAGAAGGAGGCGGGAGGCTCACCACCTGAGAGCCAAGGCCGCCTGTCTCCAGCTCCGGAGCGACGGTTCCGCCTGCCAGCGAGCCTGCTTCGGGCGCAACCTGACCGCCGTGAGCAGCAGGGTGGCCCCCACCCGCGGCTTCCCGGGGGAGCCGCTCCTGCGTTATCACGGGCTCAACTTTTAGGTTCTTCTCCTCTGCGGCGTCCGCCTCTCCGTCGGCGGCTACCGCGGCAGGAAGGGTGCCTGCTGCTTCGATATCTGGGGGAGCCTGCGCGGTCGAAGGGACCGAGGGGGGTACGACCCACGAGGGCTGGTCAAACCCGGGCGCCGACAAGAAGGCGCTCGAAAGAGAAGCGACCAGGCAGAGGCCGACCGAGAGCAGGCCCAGATAGGCGAGGTGCTTCCATGTCCAGGACCTGGGATACCCGATCGCATGGACCTTGAAGTCCTCCCCGTAGAGGAACACGGAAAACTCTTTCTCTTCCTCCTTCTCCCGCCTGTCGCCACCGACCCGGCACTGGAACTTCAAGACGGGCCCCGAGAGTCCTTCGACCTGACTGCGCACGACGCATGGTTCCTCGCCGGAATCGTGCTTCTTGTAGAAGCCCTCGACCGTGGCCAGCCCCGCTTCGAGGGCTTCCACGAAGACCGAAAGACACGAGTTATCGATGGCGAAGTCCCTGATCTTCTCGTAGGACTCCCTCTTGAACTTGCCCGGTTCCGCGGGGTCTAGGAGCGTCGCCTGGATGTCCGTCTGCCTGGCTGCCCTGGTCGCCTTCTCCTTGGGAAGAAGCGGGTGACACAGGACCTTTGTCACGATCGCCGGCTTGTAGGACGTCGTGCAGACGAGGTGTTCGACCACCTTGCCCCAGCCATCGCAACGGTAGCACTGAAGGTAGCCGGTCCTCCCGCATCGGGAGCAGGTCTTGAAGCCGGTCCCCATGCAAGGGCTGCACCTCTCCGAGTCCTTCCTGAACCCGGAGCCGCTCGAGCTCATCCGCAACACCTCGGTGTCTCCACGACCGCCGCACGACGCGCACCGTGTTTCGCCCTTTCCGTCGCAGCTCCCGCATGTCGTCCGGCCTTGCCCGCGGCAGCTCGTGCAGCCTGAGACCCTCTCCGTCCCCCGCAGCCGAAAGGGGCTCTCCTTCGCCGCCACAAACTTCTCGGGTGGGTGCACTGGAAGCTCCCACAGACCGGGCACGGCAGCCGGAGGGTCCAAGGCGTGGCCGTCGTACGGTTTCTCAACCCATTTCAGCTTCCTGAGGCCGAAAAGGTTCTGCACCTTGAACACTCGGATGGAGCCCCGCTCTACGGTCAGGGGGCTCACGAGCTTCCCCAAGCCGCAGGGGACGTTGGCGCGGAACCGCGACCACCGGTTGAGCGCCGACCTGAGGAGCGTGCGGTCTTGCGCAGTCGGCGGCTCGGGCTCTCTCGCGGTGGCGGTCCGCCCCTGCGCCGATGTCTTGAGGCTGGCAATGCACTCGAGGACCCCCGAGGGTCCGAAGTTGGCTCCGGCTGGATCATGGCTCTCAGGCCCTGAGGTTGATACGCCTTCCGGACGCCTTCTCGGCAGTCCTGCGGCCAGTTCCAGGCACTTCTCTCCGACCTTTTGCAGGACGACAAGATCCTTCAATGCGTCGTCGTCGGCGATCTCGCCCGCCTGGGCGTCAGCCAGCCCCAGAACCTGCGTCGCCGAGGGAATCCTGCGCACGGCCTCGAGGCCCAGGCGGATCTCTTCGCAAACCTCCCCCATCTCGGACAGCGCTTTGGTGGCGTCGCGGCAGACCGATGTGACTTCTTCTTGGATCGACCGCGTCACCAGGGGCCCGAGATCGATGTCTTCGAGCTTCAAGCTTCTCGCCTTCTCCAGGATACCTTGGCCGATCCTCAGGGCTTTTGGGAGGGCAGCGAAATGTCGCCGCGTGGATTCCATGACTTCTGCGAGCTCTGGGTTGGGGTCCCCGCGACAGAGGGCTTCGATCTCGCTGCGCGATGCGTGGGAGACGATCCGCGCGCGCAGCATGAGCTGTTCAGCCCAGGCCGCAAGCGCATCCCTGAGGGCACGAAGGAGCGCGAGACAGATCTCGGGAGTTGCAGCGCCCTCCGTCCCTTCCAGCTTGTCGGCGAGCACGCCGAAGGAAGAGCTGGAGGTCTGCAAGGGATCGGTCAAGGTGGGTGAAGGTTTCACGGTGTTACCCCTGTCATGAGCTCCCGGTGCGGTGAACGTTGGCAAGCCGCTGGATCGGCCCGGGGTTGCTTCCTTCCTCGGATCCTCACTGAGGATGGCTCGGAAGTCTAGCATCTCCGACCAAGAGAAGGCACTCTAGCCATAGAACCTGGCGCGGGTCGGAGCCGCGGGCAGCGGCCGAAGCGGGCCGCCGACCGGTGCTGGCGTGGAGGCGAGCATGGTATCCCCACAATACCCGGCCCATGCCCTGGACCGTCCCCCCTGAGCCTCTGGGAGCCTCATTGCAGTCTCGCGGTCTCTGGTGCCCCCCGTTTGACCCCCGGCTATACGCAAGGTAGGCTTCAGCGCAATGCGGACGGCGCTCGCGGTCGGTCCCTCGGCACCCGGTGCCCTTGAGGATCAAAGGACGCAAGGGACGACGATCGTCATACCGGCCGTCGCGGCGCTGCAAAGTGGACGAGCTGTCGTCTTTTCTCGGGGTCCCTATATGAAACATCGGTGCGTGCTTCTCCCGGGGCTCATCGCCTGTGGCTGCGCGGCGATGCCTCATCAGGGGGAGCACGAAGCTTTCCATGCCGCAATGGCGGTGATCGAGCGCGAGGACCGAGGCTATGCCGACGCTGACCAAGCGAGCGCGATCCTGAATGCGGTCCTGAAAGACCTGTTGACGAACCCTGCTCTCAAGAGCCTGCACACCAAGATGGGAACGCTTGGACTCACGCGCGTCCAGCTCGTCCGCAAGACGTTCCCGCCCGGATACTCCCCCGCGTTCCCGAGCTTCGGGTTTTCGGACTTCGACCGGGATTCCTGGGCTGCCGGGGAAAAACCGGCCACCCTCATCATCATGGTGGAGACGTTCGAGGTTCCGCCCCGGAGTCACCCCCCCGGCGAGAACCTCTTTTACGCTCGGGACGATGCGAAGGTCGTGGTGAACCTGCGAAACGGAGCTCTCGAGCCTGCGAAGAAGGGGTCCCTTCTCAGGGCCTACTCGCTCTACTACAAGGTCGAACGGAAGGACAACGCCTGGGGCGTGGCCTGCATGGGAGCCATCGATGCTTGAGGTCAGGGGCTCGGCACACCCCACCAGCTCGATGTCCGCGAAGCCCTTCAAGCCGACCGTGCGCCCTCCGCCTCACGCCCGCGGGAGCTTCACGCCTTCGGGAGCCCCCAGGGCTCTCGCCGATCCCGGTCGAGCCACTTCTGGGCCTCCTCGTCGCCCAGGAAGCGCCACTCCTTCGGATCCCACCGGAGCCTGCGGCGGTTCCAGTAGGCGAGGTTGCCGAGGTGGCAGACGGTCACCGAGCGCGCGCCGACCTCGACGTCGCAGATCGGACGCTTCCGCGAGCGGATGCAGTTGACCCAGTCGCGCTGGTGGCCCGGCGACTCGTAGAGGCGCACGTCCTTCTCGCCGGGCGGCTCCTCCAAGACCTTCTCGGGCTTCGAGCTCGAGCGGCCGCGGTCGACGGTGACCTCGCCCTCGGTCCCCACGAAGTTGACGCCTCCGGGCCCGCCGTGGATGAGCTCGACCCCGCTCGAGTAGATCCACTTGACGCCGCTCGTCGCCTTCGGATCCTCGGGCGGGATCACCTCCACGGGCCCCGAATCGTCGGCGCCGATCCCCCATTGGGCGATGTCGAAGTGGTGCGCGCCCCAGTCGGTCATGCCGCCGCCCGAGTACTCGCGGTAGTTGCGCCATGCGGGGAAGTGCGTGTGGACCCCGCGGGGGCTCAAGACCGAGTTGTAGGGCCGCCTGGGGGCCGGGCCGAGCCAGAGGTCCCAGTCGAGGCCCGGCTCCAGGGTCTCCTCGGGCAGGTCGCAGGGCACGCTCGGCCCGCCCACGGCCGCGTAGACGGTCTTCAGCTTGCCGATGCGCCCGCTGCGGACGACCTCGCAGGCGCGGCGGAACTCCGCGCCCGAGCGCTGCTGGCTCCCGGTCTGGAAGACGCGGTCGTGCTTCCGCACGGCGTCGATCACGAGCTTCGCCTCGGCGATGGTGAGGGTGAGCGGCTTCTCGCAGTAGATGTCCTTCTTGGCCTTGCACGCCTCGACGATGGGGATCGCGTGCCAGTGGTCGGGCGTGGCGATCACGACGGCGTCGAGGTCCTTCCGGGCGATGAGCTGGCGGAAGTCGTCGTGGGCGCCGCAGCCCTTGTAGCTCGAGCCCTTCTCCTTCGAGTAGCGCTCCTCGACCGTCTTCTTCGCGTGCTCGCGCCGCGTCGTGTCCACGTCGCAGACGGCGAGTACCTGGACGTCCCCCTGGCCGAGGAACCACCCCAGGTGGCCCCGGTTCATGGTGCCCATGCCGATGAACCCCAGCGTGATCCGCTCGCTCGGGGCGGCCACGCCCTCGCCGCCGAGCGCCCAGCGCGGCGCGATCATGGGCACGGCGACGGCCGCGCCGGCCGCTCTCAAGAACCCTCGACGCGTGAGCTTTCCAGTGCGCTTCATGGTCACCGATCCCTCCATGGGTGCCTCGATCGCCGATCGCCGAACCCCGCGGCGCCAGGGGCGCAATATACCCGCCGGCCCCCGAGCGATCCAGGGGCGCGGGCGCGGCCGGGACCCTTGCCAGCTCCACTCGGGCCCGTTAGCCTGGCGAGCCCGGGTCCGACACGACGAGAGGATCCAAGGTCCAGGAGGAACCATGACCGACGACTCGACCCAACGGCCGCAGGCTCCGCCTCTGTCCCCGCCCCAGCCACCGCCCCAGCCCCCGCCGTCCGACCCGCTCGCGCCGGAGAACCTGAAGCTCGCCATGAAGGCCTTCAACAAGCGACTCCGCCTCACGCGCCTCGACGACGAGTCGAGGCTCGGCCACGGGGCGATGACGAGCGGGGGCAAGTCGGGCATCTACGCGATCACGCCGCCGAACCAGTTCCCCAAGGCCGTGTGGGACGAGCTCGTGCGGCTCGGCAAGCTCAAGTACGTCGGCCAGGGGCTGTACGAGCCGGTGAACCCTACGTACTAGCCACGCCAGGCACGCCAGGCACGCCAGGCACGCCAGGCACGCCAGGCACGCCAGGCACGCCAGTCGCGGCCTCCAGCCCCGCCGCGATCATGGCCCACTGGAGCGCCATCTGGTCCCTCGCGGGCATGGGCTCGAGGCACCCCGCCCGCGAGCAGGCCCGGATGCGGTGCGCGGGGCGCCCCTTCGCGAGCTGGGCTCGCCAGGCGTCGATCTTGCGCCTCCACTCGAGCGCCTTGGGGTCGGGCGGGCCGACCTCGTCGCCCACGCCGGGCGTGATGAAGAGCGGCATCTCCGAGACGAGGGTCAGCGGGTCGCCGCCGAAGGCGCGGACCGCCTCCATGGAGCTCGGGCGGAAGAGGGCCGCGGTCGCCTCGTCGCCTTGGTCCCGGAAGTGCTTCGCCATGAGCGTCGAGTCGGGCCGCGTCGCGAAGCCGCGCTCGATCCGGAAGAACCCCTTCTCGCCGCGCCGCTCCACGTCGTGCAGCTTGTAGCCGAGGGCGGCCGCGGCGCCGGCGCAGCGCCGCCGGAATCCCTCGCTGCGGTCGCGCCAGGCGGGCTCGAGCAGGAACCAGGGGCCCGCGCCGAAGGCCATGCCGTGGAGCGACGCGTGGAGGGCGAAGGGCCCGCCCGCCTCGCGCCACCAACTTGCGGCGGCGCGGTTCTCGGGCCGGGGGCCCCCGTCGTCGGGGCCCCGAGGAAAGCCGAACTCGATGTCGTCTCCCGGCGGCTCGCGCACGGCGCGGGCGAGGTACTGGACGAGGTCGTAGGCCTCGGCCTCCTCGGCCTGCCAGGCTCGATTCCGGGCCTCGCCGTCGGGGTTCAGGTGCGGGAGGATCCACCACTCGAAGC
>JACQVW010000733.1 GCA_016209535.1 Planctomycetota bacterium
ATCAGGCTCCATTCGGGTAACAGGAAAGAGCTCAGCAGGGGCAGTTTGGTAGGGGCAGTATCGTGGGAATGAACGCGTGGTTCATAGCCGGGTGTAACCCGGCGTTGAACCACGCCGAAGTTTCGGTGGTCCGCGACGCGACGCGGCTCGAGTCTTGAGGTATCCTGCCCGCCCGTGCCCCCTCCGACGGGGGTGGGCTGGGCTGTCACGATCAACACTACCGATAACTCGAGGAGCTCGTCCGGTCATGCGGTTCTTTCGGTCCGCCGCCAGCGCCTGCTTGATCCTGCCCCTCGCCGGCTGCCTCTCGAGCCCCGAGGAGACGGTCACCATCCACCGCGACGAGTACGGCATCCCGAGCGTCTGGGCCGAGACCGCCGAGGGGGCCTGCTTCGGCGCGGGCTACGCCCAGGCGGAGGACCGCCTCGAGGAGCTCCTCAGGCAGTACCGGCGGGCCGCCGGGACCCTGGCCGAGGCCTTCGGGCCCGAGCACTTCCGCGAGGATCACCGCCAGCGCCTCTGGCGCCACGCCTCCGTGAGCCGCGACGGGTACGGGAAGCTCGCGGCGCGGACGCGGGCCTGCCTCGAGGCGTACCTCGAAGGGGTCAAGCTCTACATGCTCCGCCACCCGGAGAAGGTGCCCGCCTGGGCCCCCGTGCTCGAGCCGTGGATGCCGGTCGCGCTCGGACGGTACATCATCTGGGGCTGGCCCGAAGGCTGCGCCGCCGGCGACCTGGAGCGCGCCGGCATCCGGCCGGACCCCGTGGAGGCCCGGGCCTCGAACCAGTGGGTCGTCTCGGGGAGCCGGACCGAGCCCGGCGTGCCCATCGCCCTCGTCGACCCCCACCTGAGCTGGTACGGCCCCTTCCGCTTCTACGAGGCGAGGCTCTACGGCGGCGAGCTCGCCGTCGCCGGGGTGAGCATCCTCGGCACGCCGATCCCGACCCTCGGCCACAACCGGCACCTCTCGGTGGCCATGACGACGGGCGGGCCCGACACCTCGGACGTCTACGAGATCACGCTCGATCCCGCGCGGCCGGCGAAGTACCTCTTCGACGGCGCCTGGCGGGACATCCATGTCGACCGCGAGGTCATCCGGGTGCGCCGCGGGGACGAGGTCGAGGAGGTGCCCGTCGAGATCGAGCGCACGCACCACGGCCCCATCGTCGCCCACCGCGACGGGAAGGGCTACGCCGTGCGGATCCCCTACGCCGAGGAGGTGGGCCTCTCGGACCAGACGCTCGAGATGATGACGGCGCGGAGCCTGGGAGAGATGAAGGCCGCCTTGAGCCGGCTCCAGCTCATGGAGCAGAACGTCATGGTGGCCACCGTGGACGGGGACATCTTCTACGTCCGGAACGGCCGCGTCCCGATCCGCCCCGAGGGCTTCGACTGGCGCCGGCCCGTGCCCGGGAGCACGTCGAGGACCGAGTGGCTCGGGATCCATCCCTTCGAGGACCTCGTCCAGGTCACGAACCCGCCTCAAGGCTACATGCAGAACTGCAACGTGTCGCCGGCCGTCATGATGGTCGCGAGCCCGCTCGAGGCGGAGCTCTGGGCCGCGCGGCCCTACCTCTTCAACGAGGAGCTGCCGTACCTCCACCAGCGGGCGGCGCAGACCCGAGCCGAGCTCCACGCCGAGACGCGCCTCACCGTGGAGCGGGCGATCGAGATCGCCCACTCGGCGGTCGTCTTCAGGGCCGAGGTCTGGCAGGAGCGCCTGCGGAGGGCCTCCGAGGCGAGCGATGCGAGCGATGCGAGCGATGCGGGCGATGCGGGCAAGGCGGGCGATGCGGGCAAGGCGGGCGGCCCGGGCAAGGCGGGTGAGGCGGGGGATACGGGCGGCGCGGCCGGCGCGGCCGGCGCGGGCGGCGCGGCCGCGAAGCCGGGCCCCGACGCCCGCCGGCTCCGCGAGCTCGTCCTGGGCTGGGACCGCCGCGCCGAGCGGGACTCGACGGGCGCCACGGCCTACTGGCTCTGGAAGGAGGCCGTGTACTCGGTCTCGGAGGAGGTCCCGGCGGAGAAGGCGCTCCGGGGCGAGCGGAGGCTCGGCCCCCTCGCGCGCCTCCACGACCGGGCGGGCCTCGAGCCTCCCGAGGTGCCCGCCGCCCGCCTCCTCGAGGCGCTCGAGGCCGCGGGCGCGAGGCTGCGGGAGGGCTGGGGCTCCCTCGAGGTCCCCTACGGCGAGGTCTTCCGCGCCGGGCGCGAGGGGAGCCCGCGCACGTTCCCCGTGAGCGGCGGCAGCTTCGAGGGCATGTCCACGCCCCGGGCCCTGGGCTTCCGCGATGCGCCCGACGGCCAGCCAAGGGTCGCCCGCGGCGGCCAGACGGCGACCCAGGTCGTGGTGCTCACGAAGCCGCCGAGGTCCTACTCCCTCCTCCCCCTCGGCGAGAGCGACGACCCGGCGTCGCCTCACTTCGACGACCAGGCGGAGAGGGTCCTCTCGCGGTCGACGCTCAAGCCCACCCACTTCCTGGAGAAGGAGGGGCCGCACGTGCGCTCGACCCTCGTCCTCCGGCGGCGCCGCTGAGCCGCCGAGCCGCTGAGCCGCTGAGCCGCCGAACGCGAGGAATGCGAGGAATGCGAGGAATGCGAGGAATGGGCCGAATGGGCCGAATAGGCCGAATGGGCCGAGGCGCCGGACCGCTACTCGACCAGGAACGGGTTCGAGCGGCGCTCCTCGCCGATCGTGGTCGGCGGGCCGTGGCCGGGGTAGACGAGGGTCGCCTCGGGGTAGACGAGGAGCTTCGCCCGGATCGAGCGCATCAGGGTCGCGAGATCTCCGCCGGGGAGATCCGTGCGGCCGATGGACCCGGCGAAGAGGACGTCCCCCGCGAAAAGGACGCCGCCCAAGTCGAAGGTGACGCTCCCCGGCGAGTGGCCCGGGGTCTCGAAGACCTTGATCCGGACGGGCCCTTCGCCGAAGCAGAGCTCCTGTCCTTCCTCGAGGGCGCCGTCGATCTCGGGCACGGGCGGCGGAGGCAGGCCGAAGAACGCGGCCTGCTCGGCGACGGCCTCGACGAAGGGCTCGTCGGCCGCATGGATGTGGAAGGGGGCGCCCGTCGCCGCCCTCAGCGCCTCCACGGCCCCGATGTGGTCGAGGTGGCCGTGTGTGTTGAGGATCCAGCGCACCTTGAGGCCGCCCGTGCGCACCACGCGGAGGAGCCGCTCCGGCTCGTCGCCGGGGTCGATGGCGACGGCCTCCCGCGTGGCGGGGTCCACGATGAAGTACGAGTTCTCGGCGAATGGGCCGACGGTCTCGCAGAGGATGTCGAAGCGGAGGTCCTTCACGGCTCGTTCGAGAGCTCGAGCTCGCGCCAGAGGGCCGTGACCTTCACGCCCGGGACGAGCTCGATGACCTTGAGGAGGAAGACGCGCTCGTCCGACACCGTGGTGCGGTGGTGGAGGCGGGCCAGGTAGACGTGGCCCAGGGAGAGCCTCACCGAGGTCAGAGGCTCCCGCTGGTTCGTGAAGAAGGCCCGGGAGTCGATCGCAAGCTGGGGCAGGAACCGGTCGAGGAAGGGGAACTCGCGGAGCTGGAAGTTGCGCTTGTAGATCCTGAGCCCGTGGAAGAGGGAGAACTCGCTGTCGGGCCGCTTCTCCTCCCCCAGGTCGAGGAAGTGTCCCGTGTACCGCTCGTTCTCGAGGACGAGGAGCCCGTCCCCGGTGAAGAGCACGTCGCCCGCGTAGAGCCGCAGGTCCTGGTTGAGCTGCTTCGAGTAGCCGTGCCTCCCCTCGCGCAGCTCGAAGATGTTGAGCCGGTGGTCCAGGGCGTTCAGGGTGAAGGTCCCGACCTCGGCCGCCGTTTCCTCCTCGTCCCGCCGGGCGCCCAGGCCCAGGGAGACGAGGCCCAAGACCCCCACCGCCGCCGCGCAAGACGCCGCACGCCTCATGGATCCTCCATCGCCCTCCGAGGGCTCACAAGATCACCGTGAACTTCGACTTCTGCTGCCCCCGCACGTAGGTGCGGGTGATGTCCATCATGGCCCCCGGCTCGCCCTTCCCGTTCCGGAGGAGCCACTCCTGCCCTCGCTGGAAGAAGCGCTCGAACTCATCGCTCGACATCTCGCGGGCGAAGTAGGTGTCCCGCCGCACCGTCACGAGGCGGCAGAGGGGCTCGCCTTTGGCCACGACGATCCGCTTCTCGGCGGGATCGAGCGCCAGGACGCAGTGCCAGGGGTACGAGGCGGGATACCAGTCGGTGTCCACGAGGGCCGTGAGGACCCGGAAGGGGCGGCTCACGTTCGGGATGCCCGTGATGAGGAGGAGCTCGTTGGGGTCGGTGTAGATGAAGAGGAACGTCGAGACCTTCACCTGGTTCCGGATCTCCGGATAGACCTCGGGGGAGATCACGTGGGGCAGCATCTGGTCCTGGTCCCAGAACCAGGCGTTCTTCTGGACGAGGGGCACGCCGGCGCCCTCCGTACCCTCCGTACCCTCCGTACCCTCCGTAGCCCCCGTACCCTCGGTGCACTCCTCGCCCGGGCCGTGCTCGTGCCCCTCGTGGGCCCCCGCCGGCTCGAAGACCCAGTCGCTCTCGACGTCGTGGTCCTTCTCCAGGCGCCAGCCTCCGTCCTTCTCGCGGAGGAAGATCATCTCGAAGCTCGAAGTGACGTCCCAACCGAAGGCGTTCGCCGCACGCAGCGGCGGGCACTCCTCGGGCCAGCCCTTTCCGGGGCCGCGCTTCACGTACGCCTCGCGCGCGGGAACGGGGCCTTCGACCTGGGAGGAGAACTTGTAGAAGTGCAGCATCCGGGGGTCCTTCGCTCGTCGTGGGTGTCCGGAGGCCCGCGGCGCTTGCGCGCCGCGCGGGCTCTGGTAGACTGCCGGGCCATTTAAGTCGCCGGGGCCCCCCTTTGCAATGACTGCCGATGGACAAGGGAACCTTCTCGAACGCCGTGTCGGCCGTGGTCTTCGGCACGGGGCTCGTCCTGCCCCCCGGCGCGGTGCGGGACGCCTTCGTGAGCGTGGGCCTCTTCGCCTTCTCGGGGGGCATCACGAACGCCCTGGCCGTGAAGATGCTCTTCGACAGGGTCCCGGGCCTGGCCGGGAGCGGCGTGATCCCGGCGCGGTTCCGGGAGATCCGCGCCAAGGTGAAGAGCGTCATCCTCGAGCGCTTCTTCGAGGAGGACCACCTGCGCAGGTACATCGCCGAGGAGGCGGGCAAGGTCGACTGGCGGGCGTATCTCAAGGGCGACGGCAGCGGCTCGGGGCCCGTCGCGGCCTTCGTCGAGAGGCAGTGGGACCGCCTCGCCGGGCCCGCGGCCCTCGAGCCCCTCATCGACGAGCAGATCGAGCGGCTCATGGACTCCTCCGTGGGGGGGCTCCTCATGATGATGGGCCCGGCGGCGGTGAAGCCGGCGGTGACGCAGTTCGTGGGGGCTCTCGCCGGAGCCCTGAAGGGGCGTCTCCTCGGCCTCGCGGCCAAGGCCGAAGCCGAGCAAGGGGTCCGCCTCGAGATCGACGAGGAGAAGCTCGCGCGCGACATCCGCCGGTCCGTCGACCAGCTCCTCGCCCGCAAGCTCGAGGAGCTCGACCCCCAGGCGGTGAAGCGCATGATGGAGGACGTCATCCGGAGGCACCTCGGCTGGCTCGTCGTGTGGGGAAGCGTCACCGGGGGCCTCCTCGGCCTCGTGCCGCTCCTCCTGAAGGAATACTGTTCCTCCTGAAGGAATACTGTGGGTGACGGCCGGGGGGGGCCGATAGTATGCTGGTTTTTCCCGGGATCCCCCAGGACCGGGGTCAGGGGTCGGGCGGACCGCCCCCGAACCCAACTCCATGGACAAGCCCCCTGAACCCACGCCCCCCTCCGGCGACTCCGGCGTGACCGGCCTGTCCCCGGCTCCCCCGGGCGAGGCGCAGCGGACCCCCCTGAGCCACATCCTGCTCGGGAGACCCAAGGACCCTCACGAGGAGCACCTCTTCCACAGGCTGTCCTTGATCCCCTTCCTCGCCTGGATCGGGCTGGGTGCCGACGGGCTCTCCTCCTCGGCCTACGGCCCCGAGGTGGCGTTCAAGACTCTCGGGGAGCACACGTACCTGGCCGTCCCCCTCGCGGCGCTCACGGCCGTGACGGTGGTCGTGATCTCGGCCTGCTACATGCGCTTGATCGAGGTCTTCCCGCACGGGGGAGGCGGCTACCTGGTGGCCATGAAGCTCCTTGGCCAGAGACCCGGCATCGTGGCCGGCTGCGCGCTCCTCGTGGACTATGTCCTCACGATCACGGTCTCCATCGCCGCGGCGGGCGACGCCCTCTTCAGCCTCGAAGAGCTTCGCGACCACCAGGGCTGGAAGCTGCCCGCCGAGGTTGCCGCGATCGTCACCCTCATGTTCCTCAACCTCCGCGGCGTGCGCGAGTCGGTCCTCGTCCTGGCGCCCATCTTCATCACCTTCCTCCTGACGCACGCCGCACTCATCGTCAGCGGGTGCGTCGTCCACGCGGGCGACCTTCCGAAGGAGGCCGGGAGGCTCGCCGATCAGCTCCACTCCGACCTGGCCGCCCCGGGGTTGGGCTGGGCGGCCATGCTCCTCCTCTTCTTACGGGCCTACTCGCTGGGCGGGGGCACCTACACGGGGATCGAGGCCGTCTCGAACGGCCTCGCGGTCATGCGGGCCCCCCAGGTGCAGACGGGGAAGCGGACCATGGTGTACATGGCGGCCTCGCTCTCGTTCACGGCAGCGGGCCTCATCCTGTGCTACCTGCTGGCGGGCGTGCGTCCCGTGGGGGGACAGACCATGAACGCCGTCCTCACGGCCGACGTGCTCGGCAAGTGCTTCCCCGACGGTCCGGGCCTCCAGAAGCTGCTTCTCTTCCTCACCCTCGCGGCCGAGGGCGCCCTCCTCGTCATCGCCGCCCAGGCGGGCTTCATCGGCGGCCCGCGGATCATGGCCAACATGGCCGTGGACTCCTACCTCCCCCACCGCTTCGCTGCCCTCTCGGACCGCTTCACGACCTCGAACGGGATCATCCTCATGTCGGTGGCGAGCCTGGCGGCCCTCGCCTACACCGGCGGCGACGTGGAAGCGCTCGTACTCATGTACAGCATCAACGTCTTCCTGACCTTCTCCCTCGCCATGCTGGGCATGATGGCCTACTGGTGGCAGGCCCGCGGGAAGGATCCCCTGTGGAAGCGCCGCACGGCGCTCTTTGCGGTCGGCTTCGCCTTCTGCGCCGTGATCCTCGGGATCACGGTCTACGAGAAGTTCCTCGTGGGCGGGTGGGTCACGCTGGCCGTCACGGGCGCCCTCGTGGCGATCTGCCTCGGGGTCAAAGGGTACTACCGTCGCGTCGGGCGCAAGATCGCCCAGCTCCAGACCCTCCTCGAGGTGCCGCCCGAGGAGAACGTCAAGGTCCCCCCGTTCAACCCGGAGCTCCCAACGGCCGTGGTCCTCGTGAACTTCTACGGAGGCCTCGGCATCCATACGATCCTCAAGGTGATCCAGAACTTCCCGGGCTACTTCAAGGGCTTCCACTTCATCTCGGTGGGGACCATCGACAGCGGGAACTTCAAGGGCACGGAGGAGATCCAGGCTCTCGAGCGGAACACCGAGGACCAGCTGCGCAAGTACGTCGAGCTCGCCAACGGCCTCGGCTTCCCGGCGAGGTACTCCTTCTCGATCGGCACGGAGCCTGTCGACGAGCTCGAGAGGCTGTGCACCGAGGCCGCGAGCCAGTACAGGACGGTGACCTTCTTCTCGGGGAAGCTCCTCTTCGAGCGCGAGAAGTGGTACCACGTGCTCTTCCACAACATGACGGCGTACGCCCTCCAGAAGCGCCTCCAGTGGGCGGGGCTCATGATGGTGATCCTGCCCGTGAGGATCTTCGGGGCGAAGGGGCGGGGGTAGCCGCTCCGCGGGGGGGCCTCCGAGCCGCCCTCGGGGCCTCACGCGGCACTTGACCGCCGCTCCCGGGCACGGCCCGCTACGGGTATCATGGAAGCGTCGCCCCAACCGAGAGGCCGGCAGGCCGAGAGGCACCGAGAGGCGCACACCATGCCCGCCCACGACTGGACCAAGGTAGGCGAGGGGATCTTCCACCACTTCCGCAACGCGTGGCTCCAGGAGCTCGCCGACGCTTTGAACGGCAAGCTCTTGCCGCCGAACTATTACGCCCTTACGGAGCAGCAGACCCGCAAGGCGTGGCCCGACAAGACGATCGCCATCCACCATGTCGAGGAGCACGATGTGGTCGCGCACATCGTTGTCCTGTCGCGCGCCAGCAAGGCCACGCCTATCGGACTCGATGCGTTTCTCGCCAAGACCCAGTGGGCCCTCAAGCAAGGCATCCACCTCCTGCTCGTGGACCTCTACCCGCCGGGGCTCCTCGATCCCTCGAGCGTGCACGGCGAGCTCTGGGCCGCTCTCGGCGCAGGCTCCTGCCAGCTTCCCGAGGGGAAGGGCCTCATCGCTGCCGCGTACCAGAGCGCGGAGGAGGTGCGGGCGCATGTGGAGCCTTTCCGCGTAGGGGATGCGCTGCCCGCGATGCCGGTCTTCCTCGACGTCCGCTGCTTCATCAGGCTGCCGCTCGAGCCCGCGTACGAGGCCGCCTTCCAGCGCGTGCCACGGTACTGGCGGGAGAAGATCCTGGAGTAGGCCCGGCCCGGGCTGTGGAGCGGGCTCACCTCCACCCAGCGTACAGGTCCGGCCTCCGGTGCGCGAGCAGGGGCAGCTCGCGGCGGACCTTCTCGAGGCGCTCGGCGCTCAGGCGGGCGATCACCGCCTCCACCCCCTCCACGGCCTCCTCCCCCTCGCCGGCCTCGGCGAGGACCGTGCCCCAGGGATCGGCGATGAGCGAGTGCCCGTAGGCCACGTAGCTCGAGCGCTCGTCGGGCGCGGGGCAGGCCGCGGCGACGTAGATCTGGTACTCCACGGCCCGAGAGCGCAGGAGGAGGTGCCAGTGCGCGGCCCCCGTCGTCCGCGAGAAGGCGGCGGGGATCGCCGCGACCTCGACGCCGCGCTCCTCGAAGAACCGGAAGACCGCCGGGAAGCGCGTGTCGTAGCAGATGCACACGCCGAGGCGGCAGAAGGGGAGGTCGAGGACGAGCGGCCGGTCGCCGGGGGACAAGACCGCCGACTCCTGCACGTTCACCGTCTCGAGCGACACGTCGAAGAGGTGGATCTTCCGGTGCTTTCCCAGGACGCGCCCGTCGGGGCCCAGGACGAAGGCCGTGTTGTGGAATCGGTCTCCGGCCCTCTCGCAGATCGATCCCGCCACCACGTGGACCCGCAGCTCCCGCGCCAGGAGCGCCACGCGCTCGATGCTCGGGCCGATGCCCTCCTCGGCGCTCGCGCGCAGGCGCGCGAGCTCGTAGGGCGTCTGGAACATCTCGGGCAGGAGGCACAAGGCCGCCCCCTCCCGCGCCGCCCGGCGCAGGAACCGCTCGGCCCGCTCGAGGTTCTCCCCCTTCTCGCTCGAGACGGGCCACTGCCCCACGGCCATCACGAAACTGTTCATGCTGGTTGCTTCGCATTGTATCCTGTCGCCATGGCGATCGACGAGAAGGCGAGCGACCTCGCGGTGGGCGTGGACCTGGGCGGGACGAAGATCGCGGCCGGGCTCTTCGACCGCGAGGGCCGGGCCCTCGGCGGGCTCTCCACGGTCCCCACCGAGGCGCACGGGCCGCCCGAGCGCACCATCGAGAACCTCCTCGGTGCGGTCGGGGAGGCGCTCGCGAGGGCCGAGGGCAGGCGCGTCATCGGGATCGGCTTCGGGAGCACGGGTCCCCTCGATCCCACGCTCGGGGTCCTCCTCGAGGCGGAGTCGCTCCCCAGGCTGCACGGCTTCCCGCTGAAGGCGACCGTGGAGGCGCGCATCGGCGTCCGCGTCTCGATCACGAACGACGGCAACGCCTTCGCCCTGGCCGAGGCCCTCCACGGCGCAGGGCGCGGGCGCGGGATCGTGGTGGGCGTGACCCTCGGGACGGGCTGCGGCTGCGGCGTGGTGATCCACGGGAGGATCCTCGAGGGCGCCACGGCGAACACGGGCGAGCTCTACAGGGCCCCCGTCGCAGGCGCCACCTTCGACGAGGTCCTCTCGGGCCGGGGCCTCGCGAGGCTCTACCTCCAGGAGGCCGGACGCGAGGCGCCGGGGGCCGACATCTCCCGCCTCGCGGACGCCGGCGACCCGGCGGCCCTCCGAGCCTTCGGAGCCTTCGGCCGGACCGTCGCGCAGGGGCTCGGGATCATCGCCAGCATCGTCGACCCCCACGTCTTCGTCCTCGGCGGCTCCGTGGCTGCGTCCTTCCGGCACTTCGAGGGGTCCCTCCAGCGGGACCTCCCGGCGTACGTCGCTCCCCAGGTGGCGGCGAAGCTGGAGATCGTCCCCTCGGCGCTCGGCCCCGGAGCGGGGGCTCTGGGGGGCGCGGCCCTCGTGTTCTCGGGGGAGACCATCCGGTAACCTTACGGCGGGACCGCGGCGGGACCACGGCGGCACCGCGGCGGCCCCGTGGCCGGGGCCAAACACGACCCATACTCCCCGGGTTGACCCCCGGGGCCCCATGGCCCCTGGGGCGCCGCGCCGGGTAGAATCGTTGAGAACCGGCCCGGGGCTCCGGCCCCCGGCTCGACAGACCTTCTCGACGAGGACTCCCGGAATGCGCGAGCGCACTGGCCTTCTGATCCTGGCGGCCCTGATCGTGGGAGCCGTCCTGCTCGCGGCCTACGCCCACCAGGGTCGCATGAGAGAGGCGGGGACCGCCAAGGAGGCGCGCGATGAGAAGGCCCGTGCCGAGGGGCGGGCGGCGGCGCTCGCCGCGGATCTCGAGAAGGCCAAGGCCCAGGAGGCAGGCCTCCAGGCCCAGCTCAAGGCGGCCCAGGGGCTCGGCGGCGAGGTGAAGGACAAGCTGGACGCGCTCCAGAAGGAACTCCAGAAGGAAGCGGCCGCCCGGGACCAGGCCCTCCAGGGCCTCGCAGGACAGGTCCAGGCGAAGCTCGCGGAGCTCACGGCCGCCGTGGCGGACCTCAAGACGCAGCTCGGGGCCCAGGGCTCGGGGCTCGTCGCGAAGCTCGACGAGGCGCTCAAGGCGAAGGAGCATGCCGCCCAGGCCGATGCCAAGGCGGCGGGGCTCGAGACGCAGCTCAAGGAGATGGATGCGGCCGTCGCGGGCCTCACGGCGGAGCGCGACCGGCTCGCGAAGGAGGCAAAGAAGCGGGAGGCCGAGGCGGCCGCGCTCCGGGCCCAGCTCGAAAGGCAGCCCGCGGCGCCCCCGGCCGGGAGGGTCGCCGAAAGGCCGGCGCCCGCCGTGCCCGTCGTGACCTCGGTGGAGCACGTCGAGGCCTCGAGCGGGCTCGTGGTCCTGGCCGCCGGGAAGAAGAGCGGCCTCGAGCCGGGCCACGTCCTCTGGGTCACCCGCGACGGCAGGCCCGTGGGCAAGGTCAAGGTCGTCAGGGTACACGACGACCTCGCCGGGGCGGAGGTCACCGAGTGCGAGCCTGGCGAGGCGGTCCAGGTGAGCGACCGCGCCGCGACGCGCGCCGATCCCCGGACCGCGGACCCTCCGGCCCCTGCGCCGCCCGAGCCCGAGCCCCGGACGGCGCCGGGATCGGGAGGCCCGAGGCCCGAGCTCCCCCTCGGCAGGGCTCCGCCGCCCCCGCCTCCGCCGGCCCCGTCCGGAGGGCCCAAGGGCAAGTAGCCTCGGCGGGACGTGCGGCTGTCAGGGCTTCCCTCCTCCGAGCTCGAGCGCCCGCAGCGCCGTCCGGTCCTTCACGAGGATCCGGTCCCCCGCGAGCACCGCGTGCGCCCACGTGGCGCTCGGCGCGACCTTGTACTGCTTCACGGTCACGAGCTCGCTGTCCTTGGGCTTCAGGAAGAGGAGATCCGCGCCCTCCGTGAGGACCACGAGCACCTCCCCGGCGCTCAGGATCGACGCGTTGTCTCCGAGGCGGCCCGGGCCCTTCCAGAGGGTCTTCCCGCTCGAGGGGTCGAGCGCGAAGAGGTGGCCCTTCTGCCGCTGCGACATGCCGAAAAGGGTGCCACCGTGCAGCACGGGAGTGCTCATGAACATGGGCACCTCGGGGTTGGACCAGGCCTCCTCGGCCATGAGCTTGTCGCCGTCCCTGCGGATGCGCACCGCCGCCGTGCTGCGGAGGTAGCCCGAGTAGACCACGAGGTCCTTCCAGACGACCACGGTCACCGCGTTCTGGTCGTACTCCGTCGAGAAGGGGACCTTCCAGAGGAGCTTCCCGTCCCCCGCCGCGACCCCCACCACGTGGGTCTGGGTCTGGGTGACCACCTGGCGCACGCCCGCGAGGTCCGCGGCCACGGGCGACGAGTACGACGGCCCGTCCCCGTCGAGCGACCACCGGACCGCGCCGGTCTCGGCGTCGAAGGCCCGCAGCGCGCCCCGGTCGTGGCCGCCCGCGTGGACGATGACGAGCGAGCCCTCGAGGAGGGGCGACATGGCCGTCCCGTAAAGGGGCGAGGTCTTCGGGAGCTCCGCCGAGAAGTCCTTCCGCCACCGCACGTCGCCCGTGGAGGCATCGAAGCACGTGAGGATGCCGCCGATCCCGAGGGTGAAGAGGCGCCCCGAGGCGAAGGCCGGAGTGGACTTCGGGCCCGCGCCGTGCGATCGGGCAGCGGAGCTCACCTCATAGGGCGCCGGGTAGCTCTTCCGCCAGAGCTCCTTCCCGCTCGCGAGGTCGAATGCCCGCGCCACCTCGTCCCCGCCGACGCGCGCGAACGCGAAGACCCTGCCCCCGGCCACGACGGGCGAGGAATGGCCCTCACCGACCTCGGCGTGCCACGCCTCGCGGAGCTTCTCGGGCCATGCCGCGGGGGCCTTGAAGCCCTCGACGACGCCATCGCGACCCGCTCCGCGCCAGCCCGGCCAGTCGGCCGGTGCCGCGGGAGCCGTGGCGAGCTGGACGATCAAGACCAACGTGACCATGGTGGGCATCTCCGTTCTTCCTGTGTTATCCAGAGCTCTCCAGTGTCCTTCCGCGTCTTCCCGTGGGATCGTGCAGGCCGGTCAGCCTCGCCGCCCGGCCGGTCCGGAACAGGCCCCCTATTGTGCGCACCCCGCCGTGCCGCTCAAGGCCCGAGCCGTGGGCCCGCCCTCGAAGCCGCGCCCGCGCCGGGTTCTCCCGGGCTTTCTCGCAGGGGACCCTGGGCCAGGCCCGCGGCCTCCAGGCAGGCCCGGTCGCGGCAGCGGCGAGCCTCCTCCCCTGCACGGGCCTGAGGATCCACCCCGAGCGCTCTCCCCAGCAGAAAATCTATAACATGTTTTCTGAATATGGCTTACAACTCAGGCTTGAAGGCCCATCCTGCGTGGGGATAGCTGCAGCCGAGCCTGCCCTGGGCCGCGGTAGGAGCCACCGAGGCGGGGGAGACCCCGCGGACCTTCTCGCGCGGCCCAGGGGGCAGGTATGGTATTTTTATGCCAATTCAGAAAAAGTCGTTGACCCTTTCCGCGTCGAGTGCTAAAAGGGTCTCAGTCGTTCGACAGGACGACGATAACAAAGCCCACAACTGCCCCGGAGGTCGGCGGTTCCCCAAAGTTCCGCCGGCCTCTTTTTTTTTGCGTGGGCTTTCGGGCTCGTGGTGGAACCGGGGGGAGACCGGGGGAGAACCGCCGGAGACCGGGCGGTGCAAACGCGCCGGGGTCGGGGTAGGATGCGCCCTCGCGCCGATCGCTCCGGGGGCGAGGGCCGTTTCCCCCTCGCCGCGCTCGGCGACCC
>JACQVW010000734.1 GCA_016209535.1 Planctomycetota bacterium
CCGCTCAGGATCTAGCGCTGTAGTGTTACCCTGGATGCATGAGGTGCCGTCCATGAATACCGCCGTGCGGGCCCTGCTCCTCGTCTACGCCCTCGGGCTCGTGGCCGGCGGGGCGATGGGGTACGCGAAGGCCGGGAGCCTCGCGTCCCTCATCGCCGGCGCCGCCTCGGGCCTCGCCGCCGGAGCGGGCTTCGCGCTCTCGCTGCGGCGGCCGCGGGCCGGCTTCGCGGTGAGCCTCGTCGTGGCGGTGGTCCTGGCCATCGCCATGGGGCGCCGGTTCCTGGCTCAGGAGCCGCGAGACTACGGCAGCACGGCCTTCCTCATCGCGTCCCTGAGCGTGGCCATGGCCTTCGTGCTCGTCGCCGGGATCCTCGCGGCGAGGCCGCCGGCAGGGGGCCGCGGCGCCCCTGCGGACCCTGGAGGATCTGGGGTCACTGGGGCTTGAGCCCACCTCTACGCCGCGGGGGCCGGCTCGCAGACGAGAGCCCAGCGAGAGACCCAGTGCTGGGCGGCCTCGAACGCCCGCCTGGAGAACTGGCGCTCTCCGGGGGGCTTCGCGATTGGATCCAGGACCGTGACCGAGTCTCGCCCCACATGGATCGGAAGCACGGCGTGGCCTACGAGCTCCCCGGCGATGGAGAGCTGGACGTAGACGATGGGGTATACCCCTCGTGCGAGGAGCGTCGCGATGGCCTGCAGGTCAAGCTGGCGCGCCTCGGCGCGCAAACCGAGGCGGCGGGCCACCCTCTCCAGCTCACTGATCGAGACGCCTCCGGGTTCGAGCTCCACCTGGCGAGCGAGCGCGTCTTCGCTGACCTGGATACCGTGGTAAGCGAGCACCATCCGCAAGCACGCCAGAGCGCACGTCTCAGGCTTCTCTTGCGCGAAGAAAGGCGGCTTCGATGGCATCGAGGTTCTTTTCGCGCAAACGTCGCTGAGCGGCGATCACCTCGGAGCGAGGCGTGCTCCCCACCACCTTGCCATCCCCCGCATCGACGGCGACCATCCCGACCTCGCCCACCGTGCCAAATCCAGGGCTCGTCAGGACGACCGGGACCACCCATACGTCGCGATCCGCCATGGAGACCAAGCGGGGTACGGTGCCCATGAGTCCCGTCGCGTAGTGGAACAGGATGAACTCGTTCGCCGATTGAAGTGCTTTCTCGGCTGCGATCGCGCGGGAGCGCTCAAGGGCTCCGGAGCTGGCTTCTGGTGGGGTCATGGTCGTGTGCCGTGTCCTATGGCGGCCATGACTTCATCATACGCGTTGGATCCGGGGAGTCGAGGGACGATCTGAAGGAGGCGCCGTGGACGCTTACTGGGGCTTGAAGTAGAGGACGAGCGCCGCGCCGAGCCCGAGGAGCACGATCCCGGCGTAGAACGCCACGTGGGGGGCCCGCTCGGGCCGGTGCAGCAGGCTCGAGACGGCGATGTTGACGACGGGCGCGCACCCGAAGACGAGGGGCATGACATAGAGGGGCTTGCCCCCGGTCCTGAGGGATCCGGCGATGCACATGGCCCCGAGCGCCCCGAGGGCTCCCGCGATGCCCGCGAAGAGGGTCCCCGTGCCCGTGAAGTCGAGGGGCTTCCCGTCGAGCTTCAGAATCACGAGCGGGACGATCACGGCGAGCACGAAGTAGGCGCCGCCCACGCAGAGGATGGCCTTCCAGGGGTCGTTCCCCAGGGCGGCCTGCCCCTTGTGCAGCGTGGGGCCGTAAGCTCCCCAGCAGAGGACGGTGCCGAGGACGAAGACGAGCCAGAACCAGTTGCTCATGAGGCGCTCCTTCTCGAGGGGTTGGAGAAAGAGACCTCTTTACTCGCGCCGCCCCCCGGCGGCAAGCGGCAAGGGATCCCCGGGGACCCGCGGACCAGCCGCGGACTCGGAGCCGGACCTACGTAGCTCTACCGCAGGTGGAGCCGTAGCGGCTCCGCCCGCTCCGAGCCACCCCCGCCCGGGAGCTGGATCAAGGCGCCCTGCCGGATCGCCGCGGGGAACACCTCATCGATCGTCGCGCCGCTCACGGGCGCCGATGGGTCCAGGGTCGTCTGCTCGGCGTCGGTGCTGTCGGGGCTCCAGGGCGGCGCCGTCTCCACCTGGGAGAGCATGGTCAGGATGCCCGACAGGCAGAACGCCGAGAAGAGGGTCGAGGCCCATCGTCCGGGCAGCTTGAGCTCGCGGTTCTCTCGCATCGGTTCACCTCCTCGAGGCCCATCCCTCGTGATCTCACGGACCCCGAGAGAGTCTATGACGCTCCGGCGGGAGCGGCAAAGCGCGGCGAGGCCCGGCGTCTTCTCGGAAGGAGTCGCCCTGGCGTCGCCCGGCCGCCCGGCCGCCCCGCCGCCCGCCCGCCTCGCGCGCCCTTCCCTTCGGCCGGCGGTGGACCCGTCCTGTACACCTCCGCGGCGGCTCGTTAGCTTATCGGCATGCGAGCCGTGGTCTGCCGGGGGGCGGGGGGTGTCGAGGTGCTCGAGGTCGCCGAGGCGCCTCGGCCCGAGATCGGGCCCGACGACCTCCTCGTCCGCAACTTCGCCGCGGGCCTGAATCGCGCGGACCTCCTCCAGCGCCGCGGCCTCTACCCCCCGCCGCCGGGCGAGTCCGTTATCCTCGGGCTCGAGTTCGCCGGCGAGGTCGCCGAAGCCGGCTCGAGGGTGGGGAGCTTCCGGCGCGGGGACCGCGTCTTTGGGATCGTGGGCGGCGGGGCCTACGCCGACTTCCTGCGCGTCCACCACGCGCTCGCGGTCCCGATCCCCGACACCCTGTCCTACGACGCGGCCGCGGCGGTCCCGGAGGCCTTCGCGACGGCTCAGGAGAGCCTCTACGGGCTCGCGAGGCTCGAGCCGGGGGAGTCCGTCCTCGTCCACGCCGGCGCGAGCGGCGTGGGGAGCGCGGCGATCCAGCTCGCCCGGGCGCGGGGCGCCGTGGTCATCGCCACGGCGGGCTCGGCCGATAAGGTCGCGGCGTGCCTCCGCCTCGGCGCGTCGAGGGCCGTGAACCACCGCGAGGAGGACTTCGTCGCGGCCGTCCGAGAGTTCACGGAGTCGAGAGGCGTCCACGTGGTCCTTGACCTCGTCGGCGCGAAGCACTGGGAGAGGAACCTCGACTGCCTCCGGGAGGGTGGGAGGCTCCTCGTGGTGGGCCTCGTGGGGGGCTCGAAGGTCCAGGCGGACCTCTCGGTCATCCTCCGCCGGCGCCTCCAGGTCCTCGGCACGGCCCTGCGCATGCGCCCCCTCGAGGAGAAGGCAGCCATCGCGCGGCACTTCCGGGAGACGGTGCTGCCCCTCCTCGAGTCCGGCGCCGTCCGCCCCGTCCTCGACCGCGTCTACCCCCTCGAGGAGGTGCGCGCGGCGCACGAGAGGATGGAGGCGAACCTGAACGTGGGGAAGATCGTGCTTCGCTTGTAGCCGCCTGGATCCTGGGTAGACTGGGTGCGAACCCCTTCCGCCCCATCGAGGTGTCGCATGAGTTGCCCCTACAGCCGCCGCAAGCTCCTCCTCCAGGGCCTCGGCGCCGCCGCGGCCTTCCACGGGCTGCCCGTCCCGCGGCGCCTCCTCGCCGAGGAGGCCGCGAAGGTCTCGCCGCCGCCCATCGAGGTCGAGGACCGCTCGGCGAAGGCGCCGGCGGCGCCCGTCGCGATCGCGCGGGCGGCCGACTTCGATGTCAAGAAGCTCGCCGAGGTCCTCTCGAGCCTCTTCGACAAGGTCGGCGGCATCGAGAAGCTCGTGCGCGGCAAGACCGTCACGGTGAAGCTCAACACGACCGGGAACGGCCGCCAGCGGCTCCGCGGCCGGCCCGCCGAGCGCACCTACCAGACGCACCCCAACATGGTCGAGGCCCTCTGCGGCATCCTGCACCGCTCCGGCGCGAAGCGGGTCCACCTCGTCGAGAGCCTCTACGAGCAGAAGACGCCCGAGGAGGTCTACGCATCGCAGGGCTGGAACGTCCAGCGCATCCTCGAGGCCTCGGGGCACACCGTGACCTTCGAGGACACGAGGAACCTCGGCCGCTTCAAGGACTACGTCAAGCTCGCCGTGCCCTGGGGCGGCTACGTCTTCCCGGCCTACCACTTGAACCGCCGCTACGCCGAGACGGACGTGCTCGTGAGCGTGGCGAAGCTCAAGAACCACGTCACGGCGGGCGTCACGGGCGCCGTGAAGAACCTCTTCGGGATCGCGCCCACGGCCCTCTACGGGAACGACGCGCCCAACGAGCGCACCACGGAGAACCGCGGCAGCATCCTCCACGACGGGAGCCGCGCCGTGCCCGGCGGCGTCACGAAGGAGCGCTACATGGGCTGGGACCAGTTCCCCCGGGGCGCGGGCTCCTACTACCGCGTGCCCCGCGTGACGGCCGACCTCCTCGGCGTGCGTCCCGTGGACCTGGCGATCGTCGAGGGGATCGAGACGTGCGTTGGCGGCGAGGGCCCCTGGTGCCCCAACGTGCGGCCCATCGCGCCCGGCGTTGTCCTGGCCGGCCGGAACGCGGTGACGGTGGACGCCATCGCGACGGCCGTCATGGGCTACGACCCGCTCGCGGGCGTGGCCCAGAAGCCCTGGTACGGTGACAACCACCTCGCCCTCCTGGCGAGGGCCGGCGTCGGCACGAACGACCCCGCGCGGATCGAGGTCGCGGGCCTGTCCTTGAAGGAGGCCCTGCACGAGTTCGAGCCGGGGCACGAGGGGTGGGTGAGGAAGAGGCTCGCGGGGTGAGGGGGAGGCTGGTCCCGCCGCCGGCCGCTCGAGCCTCTTGACGCGCGACGGGGCGAGAGAACGCGTCCCCTTTTCAGGCTCTCGAGACCAAGATTCTCGGGGCGAGGAATTGCCTCAGCTCGCTCTTCGCCCTCGAGAGGAGGCAGGATGCCGCGGCGGGCGTCGTGTCCAGCGCTCGCGCCGCCCGAGAGAGCGTGGCTCCCTGCATGCACATGAGGGTGAGGATCTGCCGCCTGCGAGGGCTGAGCCTCTCGAGCGCGCGCAGGACCGCCGCGCCCTCCTCGCGACGCTCGGCGAGCTCGAGGGGGGATGGCGCGTCCGGGTCGGGGAGAGCGGTCGCGAGGGACGAGGCCTCGTCTCCCAGGCCGCTCAGGGAGATCGCCTTCGCCGCGCGCTTCTGGCGGTGGAGCCCGCGAAGCGCGTCAGAGACCGCGATTGCCAGGACCGCGTGGAACCAGTGCGGCACGTTGCGTATCGCGGCCGCGCGCTTTTCGCTCGCAAGCGCCTTCACGGCGCGGAGGAAGGCTTCCTGCACGAGGTCGTCGGGCTCCATGACCCGCCGAAGCGCGCGAGGCATGATGCGCGCCGCCCAGGCGACGAGCTCGGCGCGCCGGAGGAGGAGGCAGTCGAGCGCCTCGTTGAGCGGTAGACCCTCGGAGTCGAGGTCTCGTCTATCGCTTTGGCCCGCGAATTGCTCTTCCTTCCTTCCTTCCTTCCTTCCTTCCTCTTTCCCTCTTCGACCCACCTTCCGTCCCATGTGCCTCCATGCCCACCGCTCGGCCCGCGGCTCGACTTGGCTCCCTCATGACGAGACCCCTTCCCACGGATCCGGCTCTTCGAGTGACCGCGACACGCCACTGTCCGTCCTCCTTCGTATCCTCAGGCCGCCTGGATGGCCCCACTCCCACGAGCAGGTCAAGCGCCTTAACCACCCAAGAACGCGTGACAGATTATCGCGCGGATGTCGTCCTATCAAGACAAAAGGCGCAAGCGCGCAGAACGGGAGACGCAAGGTCGTTCGGGGCACGACCCACCCCGGGGATCGAAGGGACCTTCTTCAGGGAGGAAAGCGGATGAGCCGGAAAGCCAAGCGTGGAGTGCTCGTGTCGGCCCTTGCAGGCGGGACCGCCGTGAGTCTCCTCCTGCTCGGGCTTCGGTTCGCGGCGACGCAGGAGACCTGGACGCCCAGGCTCTTCGCGCCCGACTACACGAGCGGCCACGAGCTTGCGGGCTTCTCGGGCCGACCGATGCTCCTCGTCTTCGGGGACAGCGCCACGGGCGGCTGGAGCGAGCTCCTCCTCGAGTGCGAGGGGGACCCGGTGGTCGCGAAGCTCCTCTCGGAGACCTTCCAGGGCGTGTTCGTGGACGCTTCGCGGGACAAGACGGCCTTCGAGACCTACGGGGACCCGCCGCCCGGCACGGTCCTCGTCAAGGATCTCCACGGCCCCATCCGTGGCATCCTCGAGGGGAAACCCACCTGCGAGGGCCTGCGGGCTCTCCTGGAGCAATCGCTGCCCTTCGTTTCGGTGGAGAAGAGCCCGGCGTACCTGCGGCTCCTCCAGGGCACGGACCTGCTCGACGAGCTCGTCGAGAAGCGTGCCGTGCCTGAAGCGGAGTCGGCGGTGCGGTGCTTGAAGCACTTCGAGCCGGGCTCGCCCGAGGCGGCAAGGGCGGAGGCGAAGGCTGTGGATCTGGGGCTCAGCCCTTGAGGCGCAGGCCTTCGAGGCGCGAGCCGGCAGGGAAAGCAAGAGATCGGGAGCACGAGGACAGGACAGTCCTGGCGAGGACAGGGGAGGCAAGATGCTGCGGGGAAAGACGGTCGCTCCGGTGGCGCGGTTGCTCGGGCCTGGTCTCATGGCGCTCGTGGTCTGGACGGCACGCGTCCACGCTCAAAGCTCCCCCTCCGACCCGGAGATCGCGCAGTGCGAGCCCTGCGGCGACGGGGACCAGATCTCACCCAGTCCGGCCGGATCCGTCCCTGGCATCCCCGAGTGCACGGCGCCGAGCTCCTCTCTGGAGCCGTCCGATCCCTACGGCGCGATCACGGTTCAGCTCGACCTCGCCTCCTACGTGAGCGCGGTCTTCCCGCGCTCGGCCTACGGGACGGCTACGGTC
>JACQVW010000079.1 GCA_016209535.1 Planctomycetota bacterium
AGCGTGGCGGGAACGCCGCCGACGCCGCCGTCGCCACGGCCTTCGCCCTCGCCGCCGTCCACCCCACCGCGGGGAACTTGGGCGGCGGCGGCTTCCTCGTCGCGCGCCTCCCCGGCGGGACGGCCACGACCTTCGACTTCCGCGAGCGGGCGCCGGCCGCGGCGAAGCCCGACATGTTCCTCGGCCCCGGCGGGAGGTACGACCCCGAGCGCCACCACTGGAGCATCCTCTCGGTCGGCGTCCCCGGCACGGTGGCGGGCCTCCACCTCGCGCACTCGAGGCTCGGGAGGCTGCCCTGGAAGGACCTCGTCCAGCCCTCGGTCGACCTGGCGCGGAACGGCTTCGCCGTGAGCCGCGGCCTCGCCGAGTCCCTCGCCGAGGCCTTGCCGTCCTTCAGGAAGCACCCAGCCTCGCTCGCCCAGTTCACCCGGGACGGCGAGCCGCTCCGAGGAGGAGACCTCCTCGTCCAGCCCGACCTCGCCCGCTCCCTCGAGCGCATCCGCGACGGCGGGCCCGCGGGCTTCTACGAGGGCGAGACGGCGGACCTCATCGCCCGCGAGATGGAGCGGCAGGGCGGGCTCGTCAAGCGCGAGGACCTGAGGGCCTACCGGGCCGTGGAGCGGAGGCCCGTCACCGGCACCTACCGCGGCCACGAGGTCGTGAGCATGGGCCCCCCGAGCTCGGGGGGCGTCGCGCTCGTCGAGGCGCTCAACGTGCTCGAGGGCTTCGACCTGGGCGGGCCAGGGCCGCGCGGGGCGCGGGCCGCGCACCTCGCGATCGAGGCCATGCGCCGCGCCTTCGCCGACCGGGCGCGGCACCTCGGCGACCCGGACGCGGCGCCGGTGCCCGTCGAGCGCCTCATCTCGAAGGAGCACGCGGCGGCGCTGCGGAAGACCATCGACCCGGCGAAGGCCTCGAGGTCCTCGACGGCGCGGTTCGAGTGGCCCGCCGAGGGCTCCGAGACGACGCACCTCTCGGTCGTGGACGCGGACCTCATGGCCGTGGCGCTCACGACGACCCTCGAGCAGGCCTACGGCTCGCGGATCGTCGTGCCCGGGGGCGGGTTCCTCCTCAACAACGAGATGGGCGACTTCAACGCCGCGCCGGGCCTCACGACGGAGGCGGGCCTCGTCGGCACCGAGCCGAACCTCGCCGGGCCGGGCAAGCGCATGCTCTCGAGTATGACTCCGGCGATCCTCGCCAAGGACGGCGTGCCCGTCCTCGTCGCCGGCAGCCCGGGTGGCCGCACGATCATCAACACCGTGCTCCTCGTCATCCTCGGCTTCGTCGACGGCCGCCTCGCGGTCCAGGACGCGGTGGATGCGCCGCGCTTCCACCACCAGTGGCTCCCGGACCGGGTCCTCGCCGAGCCCACGTGCTTCGCGCCCGAGGCGCGCGCCCTCCTCGAGGGCTTGGGGCACCGGATCGAGGTCGCGCGGGGCCCGCAGGGGTCCGCGATGGCCATCGCCGTTGTCCGCGGCTCGGACGGCAAGGTGCTGCGCCTCGAGGCGGGCGTGGACCGCCGCCGCCCCGACGGCGGCGCGGCGGGATTCTGACCGCCAGTCCGAGGGAAATCAGTCGATCGGGGCGCTGGCCGACGTGGCGCTCGCCAGGTCGGCGAAGCGGATGACGCCGGTCGAGTCGATGAAGAAACCGCGGTCGCCGGTCGTTCCGAACGTCTCGGCGTCGGCGGCGACGGTCCAGGTGTCCGTGGCCCCCGCGTACGTGAAGGTGTAGCCCGACTTCGACCCCGAGCCGAGGACCTCGTCGATGTAGCCGGTCGCGCTGAGGCTCGCCAGGCTGTTGGCGTAGGACTGGAAGCGCGTCTTGTACTGCTCGCTCACCGTGGCCAGGGTGCGGCACGAGGCGATGGCCGACGCCTCGTTCCCCGACTTCCTGGCGCCCAGGAGGCTCGGGATGGCGATCGCCGCGATGATGGCGATGATCGCGACGACGATCATGAGCTCGATCAACGTGAAGCCGGTCTCTCGTTCTCTCCTCACGGCAGGTCTCCTCTCTCTCAAGCGGACCATGTTTCTTTGCTTCCTCGGTGCGTCCCACCGAACCGAATACAGCCACGAGCGGTGACGGGACTCCCCGGCAAGCGGGGTGCCGGCGGGCGGCGCGCCTGGGCCGGCGCGCCCGGACCCAGGCGAGACCGGGACTTGCGGCAGGGCCCCGGCGGCGGGCATCATCCAGGGACCGTCGCGCGATTGGACATCCGGTCCATCCCGCGGCGACGGGAGGAAAGGTGCGGCGATGGCTCTCAGGGTGTCGGCAGGTATCCTCTTTGGATCGTTCGGGGCCGTCGCGGCCCTGCTCGCCCCCTGCCGCGGCCAGGAGCCCAGGGAGCTCGCGCCCACACCCAAGGCCGAGCCCCACGTGGCCCACAAGTGGACCTCGAAGGCCGGGCTCAACTACACCTGGGTGCTGCCGAAGGGCTACGGCCCCGAGAAGCCACGGAGCATGACCGTGATCCTTCACGGGACCGGCCTCGACTACCGCTGGGGGCACGCCAACAACCGGCCCGGCCTCTTCCGGCCCGACGACGTCGTGGTCTCCGTGGACGGGACGTCCCCCGGCGCCGGAGGCACCCGGCTCTTCCTCGGCGAGCCGAAGGACGCGAGGCTCTTCCACGAGCTCCTCGACGAGCTGCGCGGCCTCTTCGCGGTGCGGTCGGTCTTCCTCTACGGCCACAGCCAGGGCAGCTTCTTCGCCGTCTACTTCGCCGGCGAGCACCCGGAGGACGTGGCCGGCGTCGTCGCCCACGCCTCGGGGTCCTGGACCTGGTCGAAGACGGGCAAGCCGGCGCACAAGGTCGCGATCGCCTTCCTCCACGGGACCGCCGACCCCGTCGTCCCCTACCGGCAGAGCGCCGGGGCTCGCGACCACTACGTGAAGGCCGGCTTCCCCCTCGTCCACCTTCGCCGCCTCCCCCTCTACAACCACTGGCCCAACGCGGTGCGCGCCAACGAGGCCCTCGCCTGGTGCGAGGGCATGACGACCGGCGATCCCGCCGCCGCTCTCGCCGCGGCCCGGGAGATCCTCCGGCCGAAGGGGCTCGACGAGTACCAGTGGGAGTGCCCCGTCGGGTACTCGGCGGCCCGCGACGTGCTGCGGCGTCTCGAGGGCAAGGGGTCGCGGCCCTTCGCGAAGACTCCGCAGGCGATCGCGGCCGCGGCGAAGGCCGAGTCCGCGCGCATCGACAAGGCCGCGCAAGCCCACGCCGCGAAGGTGCGCTCGAGCCTCGGCGGCGCGAAGCGCCTCGCCCTGGACGGCAAGCCCTGGCTCGGGCACCTCGTGTCGCTCCGGGAGGACTTCCGCGGCGTCGAGGCGATGGAGAAGCTCGCGGCCGCCCTCGGCCACGACAAGCTCCTCGAGGCGCACGGCGCCGCGGCCGGCCGGATCCTCAACGCCTGGTACCGCGAGGGTGCGAAGCCCGCCGACGTCTTCCGCACGGTGGTGGCGGAGCTGCCCGGCGCCTTCCTCTACGAGGGCTTCCCGCCCGAGCTCTCGAAGAAGATGGCCGAGTGGAAGGCCCAGGCGGCCGCGTTAGGCCTCTCCGAGAAGGACCTCAAGGCCTACGCCGCCGTCGAGGCCTGGGAGAAGGGGTGGAAGGACGGGCTCGCGGAGTACCGGGGGCTGTGGAAGGCGTGGAAGTGAACCTCTTCGGGGCGGACCTCCTAGCTGGATGCCTTCGAGTCTGAAGTTGCACCGGTGGAAAAACCGGTGGTAGACTCGCGCCGTATGAAGACTCAGAAGGTCGACCTCGCGGGAAGACGCAAGCGACTCATGACGGGCGAGGAATACGGAGCCCTCGGCGACATCGGCTCCTCCGAGCTCGTGCGCGGGAAGGTCGTGAAGCTGAAGTCGGCCTACTTCGAGCACGGCAAGGTGGAGCTCAAGGTCGGGCGTCTCATCGATTTGTTCGTCCGGGAGCGCGGCCTCGGTGAAGTGGCTGTCGGGGAGGTGGGCGTCTACACCGCATGCTGTCCCGACACGGTCCGGGGCGCCGACGTCGTCTTCCTGTCGAACGAGCGCCTCGCGAGGCACCGCTCGGGTTTCCTCCATGTCGCTCCCGAGCTCGTCGTCGAGGTCCACGGGGCCAAAGCATCCCGCAGCCGCCTCCAGCGCAAGATCATCGAGTACTTCGCGTGCGGAGTCCTGATGGTGTGGGTCGTGGAGCCGAGCCGAAAGAGGGTGATCGTCTACCGCTCACCCGCGGACTCCCGCGAGCTCGGCCCCGGGGACGACCTCACGGGCGGGGACGTCCTGCCCGGGTTCCGGGTGAAGATGGCAGATCTGTGGTGAGCTGGGGCTTCCAGGGCAGAATCAGCCTCGGAGAAGCTCAAGGCCGCGTCGCGGGACTTCCCGGACCTCGCGGCATGGGAGAGCCCACGGGCCCCCCCGGTGCCCTCGCCGGCGAGCGCGGCCGCCCCGCGCCACACCGGCGCGGCCGTTGGACAGGCGTATCGCTACCGTGCTACGCTCGCCCTACCTTCATGGCTACGCAGAAGCTCTACTGCTACGTGGATGAGACCGGCCAGGATACCCACGGCCGTCTCTTCGTCGTCTCGGTCGTGGTCGCCAAGGACCAGCGCGACCACATCCTCCGCCTCCTCGAGGGTATCGAGCGCACAAGCGGCAAGGGCACTGTCAAGTGGACCCGAGCCCGTCCCGACGCCCGCCTGACTTACCTTCGGGCGGTCCTCGCCCTTCCCCCGCTCAAGGGGATGCTCTTCTACGACGTGTGGCCGGGGGCGACCGACTATCCCGCCAAGACCTTGCTCACGATCGCCCGGGCGGTCTTCCATGCCGGCGGCGACGACCACAAGGCGACGGTCTACATGGACGGGCTGCCGAGGCCCCACTACAAGACGTTCCGCCGCAGGCTCAGCGGCCTCGGGGTCCATATCAAGAAGGTCCGCGGCCGCAAGGAGGAGTCCGACGCCTTCATGCGGCTCGCCGACGCCCTGTGCGGCTTCGTCCGCGCGGCCTACGAGGGTAGTGCTCCGTTCCTCAGCCTCCTTGCCGCGGCCGAAGCAGACGGCACGGTCCTGCGTAACTAGCCGAATCCGGGCAAAAAAAAGCCCCCGTGGTTAGGGGGAACAACCTATTCCCGGTAAGGGACACCCACCAGTACTGGCAGTTTTCGGTTGCGCTTGCCCCTACGGTAGCACGACCTGCGAGAGCTGTCAAATCGGCTCCGGGGCTCCGGGGCTCCGGGACCGCGGTGACCGACCCGGCGCCGAAAGGAGCCTCGTCGAGAGCCAGCGGAAGCTACGTTGCTTGACGCGGCGCCCTCCTTCAGAGGTGGGATAGCCACAGATACAATGGCCCCATGCCTCCCTGGAAGCGACGGCTGACCATCGCGCTCGGCATCGCCGCCCTCTCCGCCAGCCTGGCCGCCGGAGCGCTCCTCGCCGTCCGCACCGCCCGCCAGGCCGCCCTCGAGCGCAGTGCCCGCGAGGCCGAGGAGTGGTTCGCGGGGCCGCGGTACAACACCAAGGGGGCGCCAGCACGGAGCCGCCTCGCCTGGGAGGCGCTCGCCGAGGCTGGCGAGGCGTCGTTCCCCCTGATCCAGCGACTCCTTTGCCATGGAGACCCTGTCGTCGTGGCCAGGGTCGCGCGGGCGATCGACATCGACTTTTCCCAGAAGGGCCGCGACGCAGCCTCGAAGGCCGACGTGAGGTCGCCGTACCGCAGGACGCTGCCGGACGTCGTGCGGCACCTCGCCTGGTCGGGGCGGCCCGAGGCCCTCGAGCGGATCGTGCGGGCCGTCTTCGAGTCGCCCGACGCGTTCCTCTCCGCGGAGCTGGAGCGGGCCGTCGAGGGCCTGCCACGGCTGCGGCCGGGGCTCCTGGCCCGTGCGGTCCTCTTCGCCAACACGGAGGCCGAGATCTGCCAGAAGCGCCTCGCGGCCTGGTGGCGCGAGAACTCGAGCCGCCTCGTCTGGAATGCGGAGCTGAGGAAGTTCGTCGTTCGCTGACCCCTCACCGCCGCAGCACGACCTTCCCCTCCCGCACCTCGAGGCTCTTCGCCCTCTCGAGGAAGCTCTCGAGCCTCCGCGGCAGCCTCGCGTCGCGGAAGACGTCCTCCTTGCGGACCGCGTCGAGGAGCCTCGCGGGGAGGGGCTTCCCCTTCACGCTCGCCTGCTCGACCCGGCCCGTGAGGCGGCCGGCCTCGAGGCCGAGCTTCACCCCCACGGTGCCGTTGAAGTAGCGGCCCGGGAGCACCTTCTTCGCGGGCGGCGCCACCTCGTCGAGGGGGATGCTCACCTCGAGGAGCACCTGGTCGCCCTCGATCCGCACGTGGGCGTGGCGCGCGAAGCGCTTCAGGTCCCGGTCTCCGGCGAGGAGCAGGTTGAGGTCGTCCGCCGAGACCTCGAGCTCCGCGTCCGCCTCCGCGGCCTTCTCGAAGGCCTGCATCCTGCCCTCGAGGGCCTGGTACTCGCCGGGGCCGGGCTCGCGGACGGGGATCTCGGCAGGCTCGTCGCTCGTGAAGTCCCTGACCTGCCAGTAGATCCAGAGCGACCCGAGGGCCACGCAGCCGCCGAAGGCGCCGATGGCGATGCACAGGGACATGCAGCCCCAGAAAAAGCAGCCCTTCCCCTGGCGCTGCGGGTGCTGCGGCGCAGGAGGCGCGGGGCTGTGCGCGGCGTCCATGCGCGCCCCGCTACTTCTTCCTCGCCGGGGCGGCCGGCGCTGCCGCGGCCCCGGGCGCCCCGGCGCCGCCCCTCGAGCGCGCGTAGGCCGCCTGGGCCTTGGGGAGGAGCTCCTGGAGGCGCTGGATGCGCGTCTCATGGCTCGGGTGGGTCGAGAGGAACTCGGGCGGGCCGCCGCCGCCGCCCGCCTGGTCCATGCGCTGCCAGAAGGCGACGGCCTCGCTCGGGTCGTAGCCCGCCTCGGCCATGAGCATGAGGCCGATCTCGTCGGCCGCGGACTCGTCCGCCCGCGAGAACGGGAGCTGCACGCCGACCTGATACCCCACCCCGAGGGCCGCGATGGCGAGCCTCGAGGCCTCCGAGGCCTCCTCCCCGCCCAGCGCGAGCTGCACGGCCTCGAGGCTGAACTGGGCCAGCACTTGCTCGCTCACGCGCCGCCGGCCGTGCTCGGCGTAGGCGTGCCCCACCTCGTGCCCCATGACGACGGCGACCCCCAGCTCGTCCTTGCAGATGGGCAGGATGCCCGTGTAGAAGGCGACCTTGCCGCCGGGGAGGCAGAACGCGTTGACCATCTTCGGATCGTCGATCAGCTTGAACTCCCACTGGTAGAGCTCGCGGCCGTCCTCGGCCAGGTGCTGGTCGGTCACCGCGGCGATCCGCCGGCCGGCGCGCTCCACGACGTCGGTCTGGCCGCGGTCGGAGCTCAGCGTCGCCTCGCTCAGCATCTGCTGGTAAGCCTGGACACCCATCTCGTTCGCGGTCGACTCGGGGATGATCGGGGCCAGCACGCGGCGCCCCGTGATGGGCTCGGTGATGCACGCGGGCAGGAGCCAGAGGGCGAGGAGCGCGAGGCTCCAGCGGACGGCGGTCGAGAGTCGCTTCAGCATGGTCGTGTCATTCCCTTCACGGTGGTTTCAGGTCCCTTCACGGCAGGACGCCCCGCTGCTGCAGGGCCTCGAAGAAGACGCGGCCGTACTCCCGGAGCACGTCGGCCGGCGGCAGGCCCTTCGCGCGCGCCGCGATGCGCTCGAGCCGGCGCAGGCGCGCCGCGGAGCGGGCGAGGAGGAGGAGGGCGTGGCGCCGGTGGAACTCCTCGAGGCGCGCCGGGCTGTAGCGCTCCCTCCGGAAGAGGAGCCAGCGGTGGCACCAGAAGACGCGCTCGAGGAACCGCTCCCGGACCGCGGGGTCCCGGAGGCGGCTCTCCTCCTCGATGGGGAGCCACGGCAGGCGACGCGCGAGCTCCGCGGCGAAGAGGCCCCGGCCGGCGCCGGCGGGCGCGCCGGAGGGAGAGCGCACCTCCACCTCCAGGCCGCAGCTCGGCGACCGGCTCTTCGTGACGTAGCCGCTCAGCTCCATCCCCTCGAGAGTCCGGACGCGCCTCCGGGCGTACTCCTCCGCGGCCTCGGTCCAGTCCCTCCCGCTCTCGACCCCCACCATGCGGACCCGCCGGCCTGCGCGGACGAGCCGCACGAGCCGCACGGGCTCCCGCGGCACGCCCATGCCCACCTCGAGCTCGGGACAGACGGGGACCCACTCGACGTAGGGCCCCAGCTCGCGGACGAGGAAGCGGTCGCGCCTGTGACCTCCGTCGTAGCGCACCTCGGCGCCGAGGAGGCAGCTCGAGACGCCGATGCGGACGGGAAGAGCGGCGCTCGTCCCAGCTCCGCGACGCCGGCCAGCGTGCCGCCGCCGGCGCACGTCGGTGCGGACCGGGAGGGCGGCGTTCGTTGCGGCTTGGGCCCTGGCGGAGAGAGCGGTCTTCGTTCGGGCCTTGGCCATGAGGGGGACATCCTATCGCGGAGCCTCGACCGATGGCGCCCCTTTCCTCGACCGCCGGCGCCCGGGCCTCCCGGCGAAGCGCGCGTTGAGCCACACGCCGGCGGCGAGGAGGAGGCCCAGGGAGACGAAGCGGAGGTGCGCGACCTCGAAGGGCAGGTGCTCGTCGCCCCAGCGCTTCGCGCCCCTCAAGCCCTCGTCGAGGACCGCGATGATCGCCACGCCGAGGAGCGAGCCCAGGACCGACGCCGAGCCCCCCTCGACCCGCGTCCCGCCGAGGACCACGGCCACGATGACCTTGAGCTCGAGGCCCGCGAGGGCGCTCGCGGTGACGGAGCCCTGCCGCGCCGTGAAGGTGACGGCCGCGAGGAAGGCGAGGAGGCCCACGAGGGCGTAGACCTCGAGGGTCCTGCGGACCACGGGCACCCCCGCGTAGCGCGCCGCGACGCGGTTCCCGCCCAGCATCAGGACCTCGCGCCGCCAGCGCGACGCGCCGAAGTAGAGCGTCCCCCCGCCGTAGACGAGGGCGACCAGGACGAGGGCCGCGAGCGGCTCCCCGAGGTGCTCGTAGTGGCGCACGTCGAAGAAGGGGTCCATCTCCCGATCCCCCACCGTCACCCAGCAGAGGCCTCTGTAGAGGATCATGGTCCCGAGGGTGGCGATGATGGGCGGCACGTCGAGGAGGGCGATCGTGGCGCCGTTCGCCAGGCCCGCGAGGAGCGCGACCGCGAGCCCCGCGGGCACCGCCGTGGCCCAGAAGGTCGCGCCCTCGCCCGCCACGGCCATGACGCAGGCCACGAGGGCCGTCATGGAGCCCACGGAGAGGTCAATCCCCGCCGTCGAGATCACGATCGTCATGCCGAAGGCGAGGAGGAGGATGGGGCAGGACTGGACGAGGAGGCTCTCCCCGTAGTCGACGTAGTCCTTGAGGCTCGCCGAGGCGGGGAAGCCGCCGATGGCCGCGAAGAGCGCCGCCTCCAGGACGAGGAGGGCCGCGAGGACCGCGAGCTTCACGTGAGCTCCTCCAGCAGCTTCCGCCTCCTGTGGAGCCGGCAGTCCATGCCGATCACGCCCAGGATCGCGGCGCCGATGATGACCTCCCGCCAGTACTCGCTCACGCCCGCGTAGACGAGGAGCTGCTGGGCGAAGTGGAGGAAGAAGGCACCCGCCACGGTGCCGAGGTACGAGCCCTCCCCGCCGAAGATGTGGGTGCCGCCCAGGACCACGGCGCCGATCACGGGCAGCTCGAAGCCCAGCGCGAGCCGGGCGGGCTCGATGGCCTGGATCTGGGTCACCTGCAGGAGCGCCGCGAGGCCCAGGAAGAGGCCTCCTGCGAAGAACGCGCTCTGCAGGATGCCGCCCGGCGACAGGCCCTGGATGCGGCAGGCCTCCTCGGAGCTGCCGCGGGCCCGCCAGAGGCGCGGCGTGCGCGCGAAGGCCTCCCAGAGGAGGGCGCAGGCCACGGCGGCGACGAGGATCGAGCCCGCATGGTGCTTCCCGGGGCCGTGGTAGGCATCGTCGATGACGGAGATGTTGCCGCTGAAGGCGGGAATGGCCACGTCGGCGGCCATGAGGGCCACGCCGCGGTAGACCGAGAGGCCCGCGAGGGTCACGATGATCCCCGGGATGCCCAGGAGGCGCACGAGGCCGCCGTTCGCCATGGAGATGAGCCAGGCCGCCGCGAAGCAGGCGGCGTAGCAGGCGGGCGGTGGCGCCCCGTGGTGGACGAGGATGCCGAAGACGGAGCCCGCGACGGCGATGGCGGCCCCGATCGACAGGTCGATGGAGCCCGCGAGGATGATCCCCGTCATGCCGAGGCCCGCGAGCACCGAGGGCGCCATGTTCACGGCGGCGCTCGAGATCTCCTGCCACAGGGATCCCTCCTCGGGGAGGAGGAGGGCGATCAGGGCGAGGAACGCCGCGTCCGCGCCGAGGAGGAAGGCGATCCTGTAGAGCACGAGGCGCGAGGGGAGCATGGCCTCTACGTCGCCTCCGCCTCGCCGCCACCGCGCGACGACCTACCGTGCGCCGGCCCACCGCGCCCCGACGCACCGTCCTCCAGCGCACCGAGCCCCGACGCGGCCAGGAGCACCTTCTCCTGGGTCGCCTCGGCGCCCCGGAGCTCCGCCGCGACCGTCCCCTCGTGGAAGACGAGGACCCGGTCGCTCATGCCGAGGACCTCGGGGAGGTCGCTCGAGATGAGGAGCACACCTTTCCCCAGCGCAGCGAGGCGGTCGATGAAGGCGTGGATCTCCGCCTTCGCCCCCACGTCCACGCCTCGCGTAGGCTCGTCGAGGATGATCAGGTGCGGCTCGCGGCCGAGCCACCGCGCGAGCACCGCCTTCTGCTGGTTCCCGCCGCTCAGGGTGCCGACGGGCTGCCGGAGGCCGAGCGCCCGGATCCCGTAGGCCTGGACCGCGGCCTTGAGGCGCGTCGACTCCTCCCTGCGCGGGATCAGGCCCCGGCGGGCGATGAGGTCCGTGAAGCCGATCGAGATCGAGTCGCCCAGCGAGTGCTCGAGGACCAGCGCTTGCCGCTTGCGCTCCTCCGGCAGGTAGACCAGGCCCGAGCGCAGCGCGTCGTCGGGGCCCGAGGGCCTCCAGGGACGGCCGCGGAGCAGCATGGAGCCCCACTCGAGGGGGTAGAGCCCGTAGATCGCGCGCGCCAGCTCGGACCGCCCGGCGCCGACGAGGCCCGCGAGGCCCACGATCTCGCCCGCGCGCACCTCGAGGCTCACGTCGTGGAACAGGCCGTCCCGCCCGGCCCCCCGGAGCTCGAGGATCGCGCGCCCCGGCGACTCCGGCCGCGTTCGCGGGTAGCTCTGGCCCAGGGAGCGGCCGACCATGTCGCGCACGAGGCGCTGGATGTCCGCCTCGCGGGCCGGGTAGAGCGCCACGAGCTCGCCGTCGCGCAGCACGGCGACCCGGTCCGCGAGCCGGAGGACCTCGTCGAGCCGGTGCGACACGTAGAGGATCGCCACGCCCTCGGCCCTGAGCCGCGCGAGGTGTCCGAGGAGGCGCTGCGCCTCGGGCTCGCTCAAGCTCGCCGTGGGCTCATCCAGGATCAG
>JACQVW010000744.1 GCA_016209535.1 Planctomycetota bacterium
AGCGATCAGGGCGGCCAGGGCGCCGGCGCGCCCTTCACGCGGGTCCTCCACGTCGCGGGGAGGACTACGGAGGACGGGGGCCTCGAGCTGAGGCCCTTCTACCTGGCGCCCGCCCCGGCGGGCGTCCAGCTCGCCGCGGGCACGGGCGCCCTCGAGGCCAGGGCCCTCGACGGCGCGGGCGCCATCCTCGCCTCGCGGCGCTTCGACGGCGTCCGCTCGACGCACGGGCACACGGCGCGGTTCTCCCTCCTCCTCCCCTTCCCGGACGGCACGGCCAGCGTCGCCCTCCTCCGCGACGGGAAGCTCCTCGCGACGCGCAACGTGAGCGCGAGCGCTCCGAAGGTGACGGTGCTCTCGCCCAACGGCGGCGAGGCCTTCGCCTCGAGTCCGACGGTGCGCATCCGGTGGAAGGCGAGCGATGCCGACGGCGACGCCCTCCGCTTCGGCGTCCAGTACACCGCGGACGACGGGAAGACGTGGACGAGCATCGGCTTCGGCATCGAGGAGAGCGAGCTCGACCTGGACCTCTCGGAGCTCCCCGGCGGGAAGCTCTGCCGGGTCCGCGTCCTGGCCACGGACGGGGTGCTCTCGTCGCGCGATGCCTCGGATGCGGCCTTCTCGGTGGGCACGAAGGGCCCGCACCCCGTGGTTCTCTACCCGCGGGACGGCGCCCTCCTCGGCGCGGACGACGCGGTGGTCCTCGAGGGCACGGCGAGCGACCTCGAGGAGGGCTCGGTCGCGGCGCTCTTCTGGCGCTCGGACCGGGACGGCGTCCTCGGCAAGGGGCGCCGGGCGGACGTGGCGAGGCTCTCGATCGGGACCCACAAGGTCTCCCTCGAGGCGACGGACCGCTCGGGCGCGACGGGCCGCGCCGAGGTCACGGTGCACGTCGGCGTCGCGCCGGGCGGCGGCAAGTTCGTGCGCGGCAACTCCAACGGCGAGGGCGGGATCGACATCGCCGACGCGATCAGCCTCCTCGCGTACCTCTTCCTCGGCGGGAAGGCTCCGCCCTGCGAGGACGCGGCCGACTCGAACGACGACGGCCGCCTCGACCTCTCGGACGCGACCTACACGCTCAACTACCTGTTCCTGGGCGGCTCGGCGCCGAAGCCTCCGTTCCCGCAGCCGGGGACCGACCCGACGGCGGATGGGCTTCGATGTGCGCCGTGAGAAGGACCTCGCCCATGGGCGCGAAGGGGAAGGCCGACAGCAGCCGCTCGAGGCGGCCCTCGGCCCTCGAGAGGCCCGTGTAGTGCCTGAGACGCGACGCGAGCGGCCCGCGGAGTCGCGGCTGCCCCGGATCCAGCTCCCAGGGGTGGACGTAGACCGCCGCGGGCCGCTCCTCCGTCTCCACGATGCGCCGCAGGGCCCACAGCGAGTAGCGCAGGGGCAGGATCCTCAAGTAGCCTCCCCCCGGGCCGGGGAGGTTCGCGCCGAGGAGGCGGACCGTGGATGCGGGGAACTCGACGATGGAGCGCGCCCCGCCTCCCACCTCGAGCCTCACGGGGAAGCGGGGGAAGGCCGGGATGCCGTAGACGTCGTGGCGGATGGGGAAGACGCTCGAGTCGTACTCGTACCCCTCCTCGGCCAGGACCTCGAGGGCCCAGAGCGACTTCTCGGTGACGGAGAAGCTCGGGGCGCGGTGACCCCGGAGCTTCACCTGGCCCGCGTCCTCGATGGTCCGCGTGGCCTCGCGGAGGTCCGAGCGGAGCTCCTCGGGGCTCAGCGTGTAGACGAGGCGGTGCCAGAAGCTGTGGCAGCCGAGCTCGTGCCCTCGCCGGCGGATCTCGGCCACGAGGCGGGGCGCCTTCCGGGCGATCCAGCCCAGGACGAAGAAGGTCGCCTTCACCGCGTGGCGGTCGAGGAGGTCGAGGAGGCGCCGCGTGCTCTCCTCGACGCGGAGGGGGTACCGGTCCCAGTCCTCCCGGCGCACGACCCGGGCGAAGGCCTCGACGTGGAAGTAGTCCTCCACGTCCACGGTCATGGCGCAGCGGGGGGGCTCGCCCATGCCGTCGTATCGGACGCCCTCCGCGCCGCGCTGGAGCGGAGCCGGGGGCCCGGGCGCCTCGGGCCCGGTCACGGCAGGACGCGCTCGAGGGCGCGCTCGGGCACCCAGGACTCGCTCCCGTCGAGGAGCTCGACGAGCGTCCAGGCGTCGCCGGGCCTGCCGGAGGCCTTCGCGGGATCGCCGCCCCGGCGTAACCCCGCGAGGCGGACCTCGGTGCCCGGCGGGAAGGGCCGGGAATGGGAGGGCGAGTAGGTGAGCCCGTCGCCGCGCCGTCCCTCGACCTCGACGAGGACCACCGCGTCGTCGCGCAGGGATCTGCCGGCGGCGTCCACGAGGAGCGAGGCGAGGAGCGCGAGGGCCGGGACGAGCGCCACGGTCCCGAGCGTCGCGAAGGGCCGCCTGCGGAAGAGGGCGGCCGCGAAGAGCGCGATGGCGAGCGGGAAGAGGACCAGGAACGCCCCCTTGCGAGCGCGGAGGGAGAGGCTCCCGTGCCAGAAGAAGAGGGTGCGGGCGATGGATGGTCCCGTGCCCGACGAGGGCCTGCGGATCGGAAGCGACGCGCGGATGTGCTCGAGGGCCTCCCGGGCCCGGCGGTTCGCCGGGTCGACGGCGAGGGCGCGCCGCCAGAAGAGGACCGCCTCGCCGGCCGCGCCGGCGAAGTGAAAGCTGTTCGCCGCGTTCGTGAAGACCTCCGTCGTCGCAGCGCCGGCCTTCCAGGCCCTGACGAAGCCCTCGGCGGCGGCCCGGTAGTGCCGCGCGATCTCCTCGTGTTCGGAGGGCCTCGTCCTCGCGAGCTCCTGGGCCTCGCGGAAGAGGCGCAAGCCCTCGTCGAAGGCCGCACGGGCGCCGGGGGCGGGCCCGGTGGGAGCCGGGGGGGCCGCAGGAGCCGCGGGCGCAGCCGGGACCGGGAGGACGAGCAGGCCCACGGCGAGGGCCGGCCCCAGGACCCTCAGCCCCGCACGCATGCGTCGACCTCCTCGAGGGCCTCGCGAGCCTCGGCGCCGAAGGCCGCGAGCGGCTCGCCGCCTCCGCCGAAGCGCGATGCGTGCACGCGCTCGAGGAGGCCGAGGGCCCTCGAGCGGGCCGCCTCGGGCACTCCTCGGGCCTCGAGGGCGGCGGCAAGGTCCGCCGGAGTGACCTCGCCGGGCGGGAGCCCGAGCTTCTCGCGGCAGTAGTCCTCGCAGGCGCGAGCGATGTCGCCGAAGCCCCGGGCCGCCGCGATGGCCGCCGAGGCCCGCGAGAGGGCGCGGGCCCTCCGGCGCTTCGCCGAGTCGGCGCGCAGGATGCGGAGCGCCGCGGCGAGGACCGCGAGCAGCGCGGGGGGCAAGGCGACGGCGGCGGCGAACCCCGCCGAGAAGACCTCGTCGCGCGGGTCGAGGGCGGGCCGCGCGTCGCCGAGGTCATCGAAGTTGGCGCCGACCCCGGCCAGCTCCTGGATCGCCGGGGCCGGGCGGTCCTTGGCCGCGCGCGCCGGATCGGGGAGGGCGGAGCGGGCCGAGGGGATCGCGTCCTCGGCCCCCACGGTCTTCACGGCCTGGACCTTGATCGGGATCGGAGACGACTGGGCGACCTGGTAGCGCTGGGCCTCGGGATCGAAGTAGGGGAAGGGGATGGGCGGGACCGCCGCGACCCGCTCGTGCCTGGGCCGGACCACGTGCACGAAGACTTTCACGGCCCCCTCGACCTTGCCCGGGTCCGTGTCGGTGGCCACGTCGAAGTCGCGGGTGAGGCTCGGGACCTCGCTCCAGGCGGGCGCCTTGAGCTCCTCGAGGATGCCCGTGCCCGAGACCCGGATCTCGAGCGTGATGGGGTCGAAGGTCTTCACCTCGGTGGGCGAGGCGGCGACCTGGATCGAGTACTTGCCCACGGCGCCGGTGAAGCCCGGCGGCCGGCCCTCCTCGGGCAGCGGGCGAACTTCGTACGCGAGGTCCGAGGCGATGGCAGAGTAGGCAACCACCTCGGGGACGCGCCGGGCGAAGAGGAGGTCGCGCCGCAGGACCGTCTTCCCCGTGAGCACTTGGAGCTTCACCTCCGCGCCGCCCACGGCGACGGGTCCGGTCACGAGCGGGGTGACTTCGAAGCCGAAGACGAGAGTCTTGTAACCGGTCCCGTCAGGACGCTCGGCGAAGCCGCGCTGAAGCTGGAGGTGCACCTCGTCGTGGCCCACGGGGAGGCGGCCTTCAACGGCGTCCTGGTCGAGGCGCACGCGCACTGGCTTGAGCTTGAGACCGGGGTGCTGGAGCACGGGGATTCCGAGGTGCCCTATGCCGAACGGAGGGGCCCCCGAGAACGGGTCGCCGCTTCCGTCATTCAGCTCTCCTGTGTAGAGAATCGTGTAGACGAGCTGGAAGGGCGCGCCCACGGGCCCGCCCGCGGGGGACACGCTGGCCTCGAAGAGGATCCCCGGGGGCGGCTTCAGGCACACGCGCAGCTCGACGGTCCTGGACTTGAGCGGCGGGCGGCCCTGGCGCGGCACGGTCACGGGGCCCACGGTGAACCGCCCCTTCCGGTTCGGGAGCGGCGTCAGCTCGAAGTGGTACTCGAGCAAGCTCGAGACCTGCCCGTTCACGACGCTCGTCTGCTGGCTCGGGCCTCCGGGGCCGCGGACGAGGACCCCGTCGATGGCCGGCAGCTCGGGGCGGCCCGTGCCCCGCTCGGGGTTCACGATGCGCACCGAGAGGATGACCGGCGTCTCGCTCCAGGTGATGGGGCTCTGGAGCTCGATCGACACCTCGGCGCCGCCCGCGGCTCGGGCGAGGAGCGCGAGGAGTGCGACGAGGACCGCCGGCGGCGCGCAGCGCAGGGATCTCCTCACCAGTCCTTCTCCACGGTCAGGCCCGAGGGCGCGGCGAAGATCTTCGCCTCCTCCTCGCGGCGCTTCCTGTCCATCTCCTCCCGCTTCGCCCGCGCGTCCCTCGGGGTCAAGGCGTAGGGCTTGTCCTGGTCCGGCCTCGGCTGGGGCTTTTTCTTGTCCTTCTTCTGCGAGTCCTGCTGGTCCTGCTGCTTCTCCGGGTCCTCCTGCTGGTCCTGCTTCTTGTCCTTGCCCTCGAGGATCGCGAGGGCCTCCTCGAAGGCCTTCACGCCGCGGTCCACGGCGCCTCGCGCCTCCTCGGCGAGGGAGCGGTCGAGGGCCTCGGCGGAGGAATAGACCTGCGCCTCGCCCTCCCGCACTTTCGGGGCCGCGGCCTTCGCGGGCTCGTCGGGCCCCCCCTCGAGCTCGGCCGCGATCGAGCCGGCCTCCTTCCCGTCGGGGCGCTGGCCCTTCGCGAGCTCGGCCGCCGCCTGCTTGCGAGCCTCCTCCTCGAGGCCCGCGAGGCCCCCGGTGGCCTCTCGGGCGGCCCTCTGCCGCTCGATGAGCTTCCGGAGGCGGACCTCGGGCGGCTCGGGCGGCTTCGGCAGGAGGTCCGCGGCGCGCTTCAGGGCCTCGAGGGCCGCCTCGCCCTCGGGGAGGGCCGACGCCGCCCTGCCCGCGGCGAGCTCGTCCTTGGCCTTCGTCGAGGCCTCGAGGGCCGCCGTCCCCTCGCGCTGGAGGCCCTCGCTCAGCTCCTTCGCCTTCTCGGGCGTGAGCTGGGGCTCGGGCGGGTGCGGCCCCTGGCCGCCGGGGGGTGGCGGCAGGACGGGCGCGCCGGGGGTCTGGGCTGCCTCCGGAGCCTGGATCTCGGCCTGGGAGAGGATCCGCGAGGACCAGACGACGTCGTCCTCGTCGTCGGCGAGGGCCTTCGCGTCCTCGGTCTGCGCGGGGCTCAAGAGCTTCGCGAGGGGGAGGAGGACCTTGTCCTTGACGGCGTCGACGATCTTCTTCCCCAGGCTCGAGCCCCCGGCCGCTCCGTCCTTCGCCGTGTCTCCGGGCTTCTCGGGCGCGATCCCGCCCCGCTCGGCGCGGGCGAGGGAGTCCATCGCGCCGTTCAGGGCCTCCTGGCCCGCGATGGCCTCCTGGATCACGCCGGGCAGGTCGATGGGCAGGGCCTCGATGGCGCTCCGGAGCTCCGCCACCGCCTTCGTGTGGCCCGGGACGGCCCCCGCCGGGTCGAGCTTCGAGCAGGCCACCTCGGCCTCCTTCATGGCCTCGATGGCCCGCGAGAGGGCCTCGGCGGCCCGCGCGTTCCGAGCCTTCTCCTCTTCCGAGGAACCCGAGGGCCCGCCCCGGGGCTGCGGAGGCTGGGGCGGTGCTCCCGCGGCGGGCGGAGGCGCCTGAGGCGGGGCCGCGGCCTGCGCCAGGTGGTGGTGGAGCTTCTCGGCGAGCCCCCGGTTCTCGGCCTCGGCCTTCCGGAGGCGCCGCGATCCGAGCCGCACGCTCTTCGCGGGCTCCTTCGCCAGGACCCGGGCGAGGCCCCGGTGGAGGCGCTCCTTCGCCGCGAGCGCCCGGAGGAGCTCCGGCGGCGACTTCAGGGCGTCCTCCTCGGCTCGCTTGCGCTTCTCCTCCTCGAGGCGCTTGATCTGGTCGAGGACGGCGCGCAGGGCCGTCTTCGCCACGGCGATGTTGTGGACCGTGTCGGGGTCCGGGGGGTCGACGGAGCGGAAGAACCCGACCGCCGCGTGGTAGGCCTTCGCCGCCTCGGCGAGCCCCTTCGTCTTCTCCTCGTCGCCCTCGACCTTCTGGGCCTGAGCGGCGAGTCCCTTCGCCTTCTCGAAGGTAGCGCAGCCGGCGTTGTAGAGGGCCGATGCTCGCAGGTCGCCATCGGCCTTCGCCGAGACCTCCTCGAAGCGCTGGGCAGCCTTCTCGGCGGCACGGGCCTTGGCCCAGCTCACGCCGGCGTTGAAGCGGCGCGTGAGCATGTCCGCGTCGTCCTCCTCGCTCTCGTAGACCTTCGCGGCCTCCTCGAGCTTGCCCTCCTTGAAGAGCCGGTTCCCCTGGGAGAGCAGGTCCGCGGCGCGGGCCGGCGCGGGTGCGGCGAGGGCGGCGAAGGCGCCGAAGGCGCCGAAGGCGGTGAGGAGCGCGGCCAGGGCGGCAGCGGCGGCGCCGGGAGCGCGGGGCAGGGCGAGCGCGACGGGACGGCTCATGCCTTCGCCTCCACGGGGGTGAGCCCCCCGGCACGCGGCCTTTCGGGGTAGAGGAGGTAGGCCAGGTACAGGGCCAGGCCCGCGAGCAGGAAGGGCTGGAAGATCTCGGTCCATGCCACGTTCTCCTCGTAGACCTCCCGGCCGCCCTCGGCGGCGATCGTCTTCTCGTAGAAGCCGACGAGGTCGAAGTTGTAGGTGCCTGCGGGGAGGTACTGGCCGCGGGGCGACGCGTTTACCATGTCGTGGAGGGTCTTCGAGTCGAGCTTCGAACGGACCTCGCCCCCGTCCTTGGAGCGGAGGTACTCGACGGTCCCGCCCTCGGTGCGGACGGGGATCCTCGTCCCCTCCTCGCTCCCGAGCCCCACGGCGTAGATCCCGACCCCGTGCTCGGCGGCCGCGCGCGCCGCGTGGAGGGGGTAGGAGTCCATGTCCTCGCCGTCGGTCACGAGGAGGATGTCGGCGAA
>JACQVW010000764.1 GCA_016209535.1 Planctomycetota bacterium
GCCTGCGGCTCCCCCAGCCCCTCGCCCCCGCAGAGGTCCTGGTAGCCCCGGAGCTGCGCCTGGGAGAACGACAGGGAGCACCAGAGGGCGTGAACCTGCGAGCGGAAGAGGAAGAGCGGCACGCCGAGAAGGATCGCGGCGCAGACGAGGATGGCCGGGACCTGGGAGCGGCCGCTCGTGCGTGGGTGGTCCATGTATGGAGGACGTCGGCTGGAGAGCTTGAGGCCCTTGAGGAGGTGGGCGTGCTCGGCTCGTTAGCGGAACCCCGGCGCCCGCCCCGCACCTGGCCGCGCTACCTCCCCGGCGCGCTCTCGGGGCTCGCGGCGAGGAGCCCGAGGCGCTCGCTCCACCGCGCCGACTCCTCCTCCTCGCAGAGGAGGGCGATGAGCGTGGCGCGGTCGGCGTCGAGGTCGAGCTCGAGCTCCATCGTGCGCTCGGCGCCCTCCCCCCGGGCACGGGCGGCGCCCTCGACGCGCTCGAGGACGCGGAACGCGCCCTGGTGCAGGTCGCCGAGGAGCACCGCGGGGCGGCGCCACGCGCGCATCGAAGAGACCGCGACCTTCCCCTCCGAGAAGGGGAGGCAGAGCAAGGCCGCGGAGCGCCGCACGTCGAGCCCGTCGAGGGAGGCCACGGCGGCGAGGCCCCCGCAGGCGAGCTCGCCGGAGGAGATGACGGCGCGGCCATCGACCTTCGCCTCGCCGGAGGCTGCCGGCGCCGTGACCGCTCCGTCGCCGGAGACCGCCGCCAGGGCCGGGCCGCGGTCCGCGACGCGGAGCGAGACCTCCCCCGCCCGCGTCGGGATCCGCACGTCGACCGACGCGTCCCCCTTCCGCGCGTTGAAGGCGATGTGGACTCGCCCCGAGCGCGTGCGCTGCGAGAAGACGTGCACTCGAGGGTCGTCGGGCTCGACCTCGAGCCTCGGGACCCCCGCCTCCTCGAGGAACCAGCCGTAGAGGCGCCGCAGGTCGTCTCCCTCCCCCGCCGGGGCCAGCTCCAGGGGGTCCGCGAAGAGCCAGACCCTCCCCGCCCCCACCGCGTGGCGCACGAGGACCGGCGAGCCGTCCTCGGCCGTCGCGAGGACCTCGGCCCCCGCGGGGCGGAGGAGCGCGAGGGGCGCCGCGGAGAGCGGCGGGAGCCTCGGCGCCCTCGAGGGGGCTGCGGAGCGGAGCGGCCGCGCCGCCTGCTCGGCCCGCTCCGGAGGCGAGTAGCGTCGCTCGACCCACTCGACGCCCGCGAGGCCGCGGAGCCTCGCGGCCCCGGCGGGCCTGCGCTCGGCGTCCCAGGCCGGGCCGCCCGTCACGAGCAGGCGGCCGCCGCCTCGGACCCACGCCACGAGCGCCTCGAAGGACTCGTCGCTGGCGGCCAGGCCCGCGGGGTAGACCGCGGCCCGCGTCTCCCTCGGCATCTCGGCCAGGGCCGTGTCGCCCAAGACGTTGAAGTCCGCGTGGAGGCCGAGGAGCGCCTCGAAGGCGCGCTGGCCGCCCTCGAGCCCGAGCTCGGCGCGGGCCCCGGCGCGCAGGGCATCGCAGAGGACCACGGTGAGCGACGGCGGCTCGTAGGCGGGCTCGAAGAGACGGAAGCAGAGGCTCAGGTTCCTGTGGACCCAGGCGACGTCCTTCGGCACCAGGGGCCCCGGGTGGAAGGCGCCCCAGGGGAAGACGCGCTCGTCCGAGTCGCGCAGGCACCAGCTCTGGACGCGCGAGCAGCCCATCCCGAAGGCGTAGTGCGCCACGGCCAGGAAGAGCCGCCTCGCGTCCTCTTCGCTGCGCCGGATGTGGTACCCCGACGCGCCGTTCTCCCGCGTCCAGGCCGGGTGCGTCTTCACCCCGTACTCGCCGAGGCCCACCGACTTCCCCTGGGCTCGCAGGTCGTTCCACCGTATCCGGAGGGGGAGGCGGTCGATGTCCACCTCGGGCTCGTCGAAGTAGCCGATGTTGGAGAGGTCCAGCCCGTCGATCGTCCGCCGGAGGTCGATGCCCGAGAAGGGGATCGAGTAGTACTCGCTCGTGATCGGGTGGGCTGGGTCGCGGGCCCGGATGGCGGCGGCGTGGGCCGCGTTCCAGTCCGTCATGAGCTGGAGGTGGAACCGGGCGAGGTCGGCCTGGGGCGCCGAGTCCCACGCGGCCGACGGGGGCGGCGGGAAGGGGACATCGAGCTCAGGGGCCCCCGGCCGCCCGCGCCGAGCCTCGAGGAAGGCCCGCCACTTCTCCCGGAGCATGACGGGGTCGTCGTGCCGGAGCTGGTAGTCGCCGTTCAAGTACCACAGCAGCTTGGGCACGTCCTTGAGCCGCTCCGCGTACTCGCCGCAGAGGCGGCTCTCCTCGGCGATGCGCTCGTCCGAGACGGCGACGTTGTGTCCGATGAGGATCCCCGGCATGAAGACGAGCCCGCGCTCCTCGCAGAGCTGGGCCATGCCGCGGAGGCGCCGCCAGTCGAGGTCCCCCATCGCGTGGCCGGGGTTCACGTAGCCGAGGTTCTCGTAGATCTGGAAGCCGTGGTCGCGCGCGGCGTCGAGCTCCCGAGCCCACCCGAGCGGCCCTTCGCAGGCGGCCGTGTAGACGTTCGCGTAGGCATCGGAGCCGAAGAGGAAGAGGCTCCGGTCGCCGAAGGCGAGGTAGTTGCGGCGGAAGGCGAGGGGCGCGCCGCCCGAGGCCCCGGGCCGGCGCAGCGCCACGAGGCCCGACTCCATGCGGTCGACCTCGACGCCGCCGAGGCGCAGGACCGCCCGGAACTGGATGAGGCCCGAAGCTGCTCGCGGCACGGCGACCCTATCCTCGACCCGCGCGCTCCCGCCCGGAGCGACGCGCACGGGGTGCAGCCGCCGGCCCTCCGCCTCGACGCCGTCCAGAGCGATCTCAACCTCCGCCTCGACCTCTGCTCGGCCTCGGTTCTCCACGACCACCGAGAGCGCCGCCTCCTCGCCCGACTCGTACGCGGGGAAGGCGCTCCCGAGGCCTCGGAGGTAGACGCCCCGGGCCAGGAACCGGGCGAGGCGGCCCAGGCCGTCGAGGGCCTCGGGCCGGCCCGGGTCGAAGAGGTCGAGGCTCTCGACGCCGAAGAAGGCCCACCGGCTCCCCGCGTAGTGGCCGGCGTGGTGCAGGAGGAGCGAGCCCACGCTGCCGCGCGGCCTCCCGTGGCGGTCGCGGGCCTCGAGGAGCGGGATCCAGCGCGTCGCGTCGTGGCCGCGGACGCCGCTCGCGGCCCAGCCGGCGGCGGGGCCGAGCACCGCAAAGCCGGCGGGGAAGAGCGTCTGCCCCGAAGCGGCCTCGATCCGCGCGACGCGCCGCAGCTTGTAGTCCGCATCGAAGGCCCCGATTCTCTCCGGCGCGACCTCGAGCCCGTCCTCGGGCCTGCCGCTCGAGGTGTTCATGGGGCCCCGGCGCAGCCCGGTGACGTCGGCGAGCCGGAAATCGTCGAACCAGGCGGTCCCGGCGGCGAGGTAGAGGCCGCACTTGAGCACGATGCGCGCCGCGCCCGGGGCGGGCGTGAAGTCGAAGGACGCGCGCGTCCAGGGGTTCGTGCCCCGCGCCTGGACGAAGTCGCGGAAGGTGACGAGCGCCCCGCCGGATGCGTGCTGGTATACGGCGGCGTAGGCGAAGCCGGGTCCTCGGAGGCCATCCGTCCTCCACCGGCAGGTCACGCGGTAGAGCCTGCCGGGCGCCGCGGGGAGGCTCAGGTGCCACGCGCACCCGCCTCCGGCGTCGTCCGAGGAGGCGAGGGCGCAGCGGGCCCCCTCGGCGGGCGCGTCCTCGACGACGCGGCAGCCGGGCGAGGTGCGGCGCCAGCGCGCGCCGCCGCCCGTGCCGCCCGCGTCCCCCCGATGCTCCTCGCTGCCGTCCTTGCCGGCATCCGTGCCGGCGTCACCACCGCCGTCACCCTCGAGCGGCGCGTCGCGCGTCGCGTCCGCCTCGAAGCCGCCGTCGGCGAGGAGGGACCCGCGCTCCAGGGCGTCCGCGACGCGCCGCTCAAGCTCCTCGTCCTCCCGGACCCAGCGCCCGCCCTCCTTCACGAGGAGGTCGAGGAAGGCATACCCACCCATCGAGATGAAGCCGCCGCCGCCGCGCAGGTAGGCCACGAAGTTGTCCCGCGCCGCCGCCGGGAAGCTCCTCCCGTAAGGCAGGACGACGAGGTCGAAGGCGCCCGGCGCGAGGACGGCCGGGTCGGCGAGGTCCGCGGCGCCGGCGAAGCGCGTCGCGAAGCCCGCGCCCGCGAGCGCCCGCTCGAGGACGTCGGGGGACGACGGCGCGCCCGCCCCGGGGAAGCCCGGCTCGCGGAAGATGGCCGCCGTGCCCGCCGTGGCCGCGCGGGCCTCGAGGGCCTGCGGCGCCGCCCGGAGGCCGGCGGCGAGGACGAGGCAAGAGCACAGCCCCGCGGCTCGGGTCGTCGTGGTTCCCATGGCCCCGATCCTACTCGGCCCTGCCCGGAGTGAGTGTGGCCGCGGTCACAGCGAGGGCCGGGGGGCGCGACATGGGAAGCACCTCGCGAAGCCCGCTTGTCGCAGGGCCGGGTCGAGTACCTACTCGAACGGCATCCTACCCACTGCGGGGGAAGGACTCTCGCGCAAGACGTAGATGTCTGTAGATGGCTCTCGCACGAGCGGCCGCTGCCCGCGGCCAGCACCGACTCACCGACTTGGCGGAGGGAGTCGTGAGCGATAGAATCTCGTCCGTGGAGATACCATCGTGCGTGCGGAGCTGAAGGCCTATATCGAGCTGAATCCCGGCGTCATGAGCGGGAAGCCCGTCTTCCGTGGAACCAGGATTCCTGTCGAGCGTGTCTTGCGGGAGCTATCCGGCGGCTGGACCGAACACGAGGTCCTGCAGGCCCACCCTGATCTGACGCGTGAGCATATCTTGGCTGCCATGGACTACGCAGCTGACTCCGTCGCCAATGAGGCGATCTTGCTCGGCGGGGAAGCTGGGGCGTGAAGTGGCTGGCGGACGCCTGCGTGGATGCGAGGCTCGTGGCAGCCCTGAAAGATGCAGGCTGCTTGATCCGTCAGGTCAAGGTCGGCGAGGACCCGAGGGCTGACGAGGAGATCCTCGACCTGGCTTGGAGCGAAGGACGGATCGTCCTTTCCGACGACAAGGACTTCGGGGAGTGGGTGATCCGCAGACGCCGACGCGTCCCAGGCCTCGTTCTCGTGAGGATCGACCCTACGCTGATCGACCTGAAGATCGCACGGGTCGTGGATCTCTACAGGCGGCTCGGGCAAAGCCTACATGGGAAACTGCTCGTCGTTGGCCCACGCTTCCACCGTCTTCGGGCCTTGGAGCAGGGAGAATGAGGGCGCACGTTCCCGAGGGGCCCAGGATCGGGTCGCGGCGCACGCTGGGAATTGTGCGCCGCACAAAAGAAATGAGCGCGCACATTCTCGTAGGGTCCAGGATCTGCGGTGGCGAGCCGACTTTTCGTCCATGACGAGCCAGGCCTGGACCACGTCGAGCTCCACCGAGAAACCCGACCACCACCGATGCGCCCGTCTCCGCTCCTGCTCGCCTTCGCCGCCGCGCTCTTCCCGCCCCCGCTCGCCCCAGCGCTCGCCGCGCCTCCCGCCGCCGCACCCTTCGCCGCCGCGCCCCCCGCGGCCGCGGTGCTCCTCGACGAGCTGCCGGGGCTCGACGAGGGCCTCGCTCACGAGCTCGCCGGGACGGCGCGGGAGGCGGGCTACGCGGTGAGCTTCGTGGGGGCCGAGGACCTCTGCTCCCGCGGCCTGGACCCGGCCTCGTGCGACCTCCTCGTCCTGCCCGCGGGTCGCACGCTGCCGGTCGAGTCGGCGCCGCGGATCCAGGCCTTCCTCGAGGCGGGCGGCGACGTCCTGGCCCTGGGACTGCCCGCGTGGCGCTCGCCCGCGGTCCGCGCCGGCGGCCGGTGGGTCGCCTGGGAGGAGGTCGAGCGGACCATCGCGGCTCAGCGGCCCGCGAGGCTCATCGAGGACTTCGAGGCCGGGGATCTCTCGCGGTGGCGGCGCAACGCGAACGACCCGTCGTCGAGCACGGAGCGCGAGCTCGCTCCAGCCGGCGGCGGCCGCGCCCTCCACGTGACGGCCGAGCGGCTCACGGGCTGGGACACGCTCTCGAGCCCGCCCCTTGAACGGCCCTTTGCGCCGGGCCACACGCTGACGTGCTTCCGCGCGAAGGGCGGTCCCGCCACGCGGCAGCTTGCGCTCGAGTGGACCGAGCGCGGCGGCTCGCGGTGGATCGCCGTGGTGGACCTCGGGACCGAGTGGCGCTGGTATGCCCTCCCGCCCGAGGCCTTCGTGGCCTGGGAGCCGCCCCCGGGCCGCGGAGGCCCCGGCGACGGGCTGCGCGTCGAGGAGGCCGAGCGGTTCACCGCCGGCCTCGCGCTGACCCACACGGCCGTGCCGCAGGGCCGCCACGAGTACTGGCTCGACGACATCGGCACGGCGCCGAGCCCCTTCGCCGGCGCGAGGCCGCCGCGCCCCGACGCCCTCCCCCACGTCGAGGGGCTCGGGCCGGCGTACCTCTTCCACCCGTCGCGCGGCGCGGCCGCGCTCCGCGCGCCCCCGGGCCTCGCGCTCCTCGGCCCGCTCTCGATCGAGGCCGATGGCCTGCAGCCCGGGCTCGAGGCCCTGCACCCGCGGCCCCGCGGAGTCGGCTTCCTCCAGGGCCGGCGGTTCCGCTGGCAGCCCCTCCTCGAGGCGCGATCGGCGGCCGGCGAGCACCGCGGCGCGGCCGCGGCGCTCCTGGTCCATGCGGCGAAACCCTTCCACGGCGCCGTCGTGGCGAGCTTCACCCCGGCCGAGCCGGCCACTTACCGCGCTCCGGCCGTGCACGCGGCGCTGCGGGGACTGCTCCATCGAATGCGCCGCGGCGCCTACCTGCTCGAGGGCGGCGCGGAGCACTTCACGGTCTTCGAGGGCCAGGCGCTGCGCGTGGGCGCCACGACCGCGAACCTCGGGAAGGAGCCCGCGAAGGGCCTCTCCGTGCGCCTGGCCGTCGCTGACCCGAGCCGCGGGACGAAGGTCTTCGAGCGCACCTGGACGCTCGACCTCGCGCCGGGCGCCGAGGAGACCGTCGAGGCTACCGTAACGGAGTCCGGCTGGCCACCGGAAGGGCTCGTCGTGACCGTCGAGCTCCGCGAGGGCGGCGATGTCCTCGACCGCCTCGAGCACGAGCTCGGCGTCTGGAGGCCCAAGGCTCGAGCGAGCTTCGTCGAGGCGCGCGACGGCGGCTTCCGGCTCGGCGGGAAGCCCTGGAAGGCCCACGGGGTCAACTACATGCCCTCGTCAGGGATCGCGCTCGCCGACGGCGAGGCCTTCGAGCGATGGCTCGGGCGCGGGCCTTACGACCCCGAGGTCATCGACCGCGACCTCCGCAGGATCGCGGGGCTCGGCATGAACGCCGTGAGCGTCTTCGTCTACCACCGCTCGATCGGCTCCCAGAACCTCCTCGACCTCCTGCGCCGCTGCGAGACCCTCGGCCTCCGCGTGAACCAGTCCCTCCGCCCCGGGACGCCCATGGACTTCCGCTGGGGCGAGATGCGGGAGCTCATCGAGCGCTACCGGCTCGCCGAGAACGACACCGTCTTCGCCTACGACCTCGCCTGGGAGCCGAGCCACCACGGCCCCGCGCACCAGAGGTCCTACGCGCCCGCGTGGCGCGATTGGGTCGCGGCGCGGCGGGGGGGCGTCGAGGCCGCCGAGCGAGCCTGGGGCGTGCCCGCGCCTCGCGACGGCGGCGAGCTCGGGGTGCCGGCGGCGCGCCACCTCCTCGAGGACGGGCCCTGGCGGAAGCTCGCCGCCGACTACCGCGCGTTCCTCGACGAGCTCGTGGGCGCGCGGTACGCCGAGGCCCGCCGCCTCGTGCGCACGCTCGACGCGCGCCACCCCGTGAGCTTCCGCATGCAGTTCGCGGGCGACCCCACGCACCTCGCGGAGAGCCTCCTCCCCTACGACTTCCCGGGCCTCGCCGGCGCCGTCGACATCTGGGAGCCCGAGGCCTACGGCCGGATCGGCGACTGGGATCGAGTGCGGGCGGGGCGCTTCACCGCCGACTACGCGCGCCTCTCGGATCCGGCGAAGCCGGTCCTCTGGGCCGAGGCGGGCTACGACGCCTGGAGCCGGGGGGAGATGGCGCCGGATCCGGAGCGGCGGGACGTCGCGGCGGCCTTCTACCGCGACTTCTACCGCATGCTGCGCGAGAGCGGCTCCGACGGCGTCCTCTTCTGGTGGTACCCGGGCGGCTACCGGCTCAACGAGAGGAGCGACTACGGGATCATCGAGCCCGACGGCACGGACCGCCCCGTGACCCGCGCCATCCGCGAGGAGGGCCCGAGGTTCCTCCAGGCTCCGAAGCCCGCGCCGCCCGATGTCTGGCTCGAGGTGGACCGCGACGCCGACGCCCGCGGCTTGCCAGGGATCTACGAGGCCGTCAAGGGCGCCTACTGGAAGGCGATCGAGGAGGGGAAGCGGCCGGGGCTGCGCTGGGCGCGAAGGCCAGGCGCGCGGTGAGAGAGTGATTCGTAGAGCATCATCCTGGACCCCGCTCCCCCGAGGCGCCTCCCAGACCCTCAGTGCCTCTCGAGCCCTCGGCGCACCTCCTCGAGCGCCGACGCCAGGTGGCGGGGGTCGATGACCGGGACGGCGCTCTCCGCCTTCCCCGACTCGATCACCTCCCGCACCGCGTTCATCGCCGCCTTCTTGCAGACAGCCTCGATCTCGGCCCCGGAGAAGCCCTCCGTCATCCGGGCGAGCGCCCTGACGTCGACCTCGGGTGACAGCGGCCGCCCCCGGAAGTGCACCTGGAAGATCTCGGTGCGGGACCCTTCGTCCGGGGGCTCGATCTCGATCACGACGTCGAATCGACCGGGTCTGAGGAGGGCGCGATCGAGCATGTCGGGACGGTTCGTCGTCCCGAGGACGAGGACACCACGCAGCTCCTCCATCCCGTCCAGCTCCGTGAGGATCTGGCTGAGCACACGCTCCGAGACGTGCGAGTCCGAGCCGTCTCCCGTGCGCCGAGGGGCGATGGCGTCCATCTCGTCGAAGAGCACTATGCAGGGCGCGGCCTGCCTGGCCTTGGTGAAGACCTCGCGGACCGCCTTCTCCGACTCTCCGACATACTTGGAGAGGAGGGCAGGCCCCTTCACGGAGATGAAGTTGACCTGGCTCTCCCTCGCCACGGCTTTGGCGAGCAGCGTCTTCCCGCAGCCGGGAGGACCCACGAGGAGGATTCCTTTCGGAGGCTGGATGCAGGCCTTGCTGAACAACTTCTCGAACCTGAGCGGCCACTCTACGGCCTCCCTGAGGCGCGCCTTGGTGCTCTCGAGCCCACCGACGTCATCCCAGTGCACGTCGGGGATCTCCACGAGGACCTCCCGGATCGCCGACGGCGACACGTCCCTGAGGCCGTCCAGGAAGTCACCCATCTGGACCTCGAGGCTCATGAGGTCCTCGTAGGGGATGCTCTTCATCGCGAAGTCGATCTCGGGCATGATCCTCCGGAGGCTCTTCATGGCGGCCTCCCGGCAGACGGCCGCAAGGTCGGCCCCCACGAACCCGTGAGTGATCTCAGCGATCCGCCCCAGATCGACCTCCGGGGAGAGCGGCATGCCCCGGCTGTGGATCTCCAGGATCGACAGTCGCCCCGCCTTGTCCGGGATCGGGACGGCGATCTCCCTGTCGAAGCGCCCGGGCCGGCGCAAGGCGGGGTCCAGGGAATTGGGGATGTTGGTGGCGGCGATGACGACGAGGTGCTTTCGCTGGGAGAGGCCGTCCATCAGGCCCAAGAGCTGGGCCACGACCCTCTTCTCGACCTCGCCCACGACGTTCTCGCGCTTTGGGGCGATCGCGTCGATCTCGTCCAGGAACACGATGCTGGGCGCGTTCCTGGTCGCCTCGTCGAACACCTTGCGCAGGTGCGCCTCGCTCTCTCCGTAGAACTTGTGGATGATCTCCGGACCGGTGATGGCGAAGAACGAGGCCTCCGTCTCGCGGGCGACGGTGCGGGCGATCAGCGTCTTGCCGCACCCCGGAGGCCCATGGAGGAGCACTCCCTTGGGCGCATCGATGCCGAGCCTGTCGAAGACCTCGGGGTAGCGCAGGGGGAGCTCGACGATCTCCCGGATCTTCTGGATCTCCCGCTTGAGCCCGCCGATGTCCTCGTAGCTGGGTGCTGAGGTGACGCTGGCCCCTGGGCTCTCCTTGGCCGCGGTCTTGAGCTTGGTGCCGCTCACGATGAGCACGGGGCCCCTGGGGCTCGTGGTCTCCACGGTGAAGTCCACGGTCCGGCGCCCGAAGAGGGTGAGCTGGATCTTCGAGCCCTCGATCACGGGGATGCCATCGAGGAGCCGCGCGATGTAGGCGAGATCGCCCTCTTTGGGGGCCGCCGCGGTCTGGAGCACGACCAGGCTCGCTTCGACCCTCGGCACCGTCCGGACCTCGACCAGGTCGTCCAGGCCCACGCCGGCGTTCTCGCGCAGGATGCCGTCGATGTGCATGCGGCCTTGGCCGCGGTCATCGGGGAAACAAGGCATCAACTTGGCGACGGCGGTCTTCTTGCCGCGGATCTCCACCACATCGCCGAGCTCGGCGCCCATGGCCCTGATGTCCGCTGGATCGAGGCGCGCATAGGCCCGCCCGACGTCCCTGCCGAGAGCCTCGCCGACCCTGTACTTGAAGGCCTTCGCAGCGATGGTCTCCATCGGTTCTCCGTTCACGGTCGTCCCGGCCCCTGGGCGCAGCGGCAGCCTTGCCGCCGGCGAAGGACGGCGGCCCCTCGAGGTCTTCCCGGCCGCAGAGCTCGAGGGGCGTGTGAGCCTTGATCCCTCACCGGGTCGGGGAGGGGTCACTTGGCGATCTTGATCTCGAGGACGCCGTTGCGGGTCGACTTGGTCATCTTGCTCTCCGCGGCCTGCCAGGGAAGCAAGATCTCCTTGTGGAACTTCTTCTCGCCCCTCTCGGCGTGGATGGTGAGGATGTCCCCCTTCAGCTCGAGGTGGATGTTCTTCTCCTCGACGCCGGGGAGCTCGGCGACCACGAGGACGTGGTCCGCCTCCTCGAACACGTCCACGATCGGCTCGTAGACGTCCTGCACCACCGTCTCGCCATCATCGTCCTTCGAGATGTTCCCGAAGGGCTCGATGGTGAAGCCCTCGTTCGCGCCGAGGCCGCCGACCTTGACGGAGAAGCCGAAGACGCCTTTCAGGTCCTTCTGGCCGTGGATCCCGAGCTTCGAGAGGTCGATCTCGCCGACCTGCTTCAGCTCCTTCCCCTTCTCGGCCAGCTCTCCGACCTTCGTCAGCAGGTCCTGGAGCCCCCCCAGGAGCCCTCCCAGCGAGCCCCCCAGATCGATGTGGAACCCACCCTTGCCCCGCGGAGCCGTCTTTGTCTGTCCCATGTGTGAGCCTCCTGACTACGATTCGCCTGAATGGTCCCGGGAACGCCCCGGTACGGATTTCATGTCTGACGCGCCGCCTTGGCCTCCCCGAGAGGCAGCCTGGCGATCTGGGGGAGGACCTCGATGCTCGCCGGCAGATACTCATCGACCCGATGGAGCAGTCCCATGAAGAGGATCCCCGTCTCGTCCTCTCGCAAGGTCTCGTCGATCCGGTTGGCTATGAATCTATCCCTCCTGCGGAGCAGGTCGGCAGCAGCAGAGGGCGCCGGTCGAGATCCGTCCTCCTTGCCCGCCGCGCTGATCGACTTGTACTCCTCCAGCAGCAGATCCGGACTCTCCGTGCCTACCAGGGTGGCTCCGCGCGCCACGAGCCTCTTCAGGAGCACGTGGTTGCGGCTGCTCCGTTGCGCCAGGTCAGTGACGATCTCGAGCTCCTTGCCGCAGACGGGCAAGCCGTCCTGGTAGAGCTTCACCTGGCGGAAGTCGACGGAGAGGCCGTAGACCATGCTCTCGATCTCGGACCACATCTCGCCGATCGCCTGAAGGTGCCTGTGCCAGCCCTCCTCGCCGATCCTCCGCACGTACTCGGTCCGGAGAGCCGTCTGGAGCGACCCCATGTCGGCTGGGGTATGGACGATCGGGACGTAGGCCAACCGCCTCTTCAAGCGCCCTCCTCGGCCACGAACCCCTGGAGGAGGGAGCACAAGACATCCCGGCGGCAGTGCGGGGTCACGAGCTCGTCGGCCCCGAGCTCCAGGGCCCGCCGCGCGGTCTCCAAGCCGAGGTCCCGGCTGATGACCATGATCCGGACCCCAGGGTAAGTGGCCTTGAGCGTCTCGAGAGCCAGGCCCAGCTCCTCGCCAAGCCGGCTTGCAAAGACCAGGACAGCGCGCAGACCTTCCATGCCCTCCAGGGAGTCCCGCGGCGCCGCCGCAGCCTCCAGGGAGAGCTCGGGGTCGTCCAGCTCCTCGAGGAGGCTCGCCATCCAACGTCCGGCTTCCCGGTCCTCGCACAAGACGAGGACCTTCTGAGCGATCACGGTCTCTTCCAAGCTTCGGCGCTCCTCCCTGGGTCTTCCCCGCGCTCCTCCGCAGCCCCCGGGTCCTTCTATGCTCCTACATCGTTCCTACATCAGGTCTCCGAGCGGCCCCAAGTTGATGTTCAAGTCCTCATCTTCAAGGCCGAAGGTCCGCTTGAGCTCTTGCATCTTCTCCTCGAGCCTCAAGAAGGCCACCCCGAGTCGCTCGACCTCCTCGGAGCTCAGGCTTCCTGCCTCGACCCGGCTCAGGGCCTGCTTCTCGCACAGCTTCCGGAGCAGATCGATGAGGGTCAAGACGAGCTTTGCAAGACCCTTCTCCGGACGCTCGGGTCGGAGGTTGACTCTGCCGCCGAGCCCGGCCTTCACTCCTTTCCTGAGCGCCGCGAGGAGCTCGTCCTCGGCGGTCTCACCGTTCAGGACCTGCGTTCTCATGTCTTCTTGTCCCTCGGCATCCTGTGCATCATCCTCGGCGAGCGGAGCGCTAGATACGCACTCCGGGCCCGAAAGCTCCTCGGAGGAGATCCAGGAGCCCGCCAGCATTGTCTGGGGGACTTCCTACCGGCTCTTCTTCGAGGTCCGACGTTCCCACGAAGCTGTAGGGAGGCCACGGCCCGCTCCCAACGAAGAGCACCTCCGGAAAGCAGCGGGGAAGGACGCGGAGCGTCTCCTCGAAGGCCCCGGCAAGCCGGCGCTCGACCAGGTAGGAGAGGCTGACCAGGACCTGCCGGCCGACCTGGATCCTGGCCCCCTCCTCCCGCGCCCGAGGCGCAAGGAAGCCGTTCACTCTCTCAACCCACTCCGCGCCGACCTTTCGAAGGCTCTCGCCTTGGCGCACGGCCGCGAGCTTGCGCCTGAGAAAGCTGAGCCCAGGCCCTCCCGCCCTTGGCCACGCTGCCCGGGCCTGGTCTCCCGGCCCGTAGCGCCTCCCGTCCACCTCAGGGCCCTGCGCAGCAGGCCCCGCGTCGATGAGGAGCCGCACCCCGTATTCCAGGCAACCACGGATCCTCCTCAGAAGGGTTTGGAGCTGCCGGTGACGCTGCCGGAGCACCCGGCGCAGGGCTGCGGGGGAGGAGAAGGTGGTCCCGAACCGGGCGGGCACGACGTCGGAGACGCGCATCGCGGCCTCCAGGATCGCCTCGTGACGGAGGACGGCGGCCTTGTCGATGCGGATCGTCGGGGTTGGCGCCTCGCTCGTGATCGCGCAGAGGCCCTTGAAGCGACACAAGCTCACCGGGCGTCCGCCGATCCCCGGCACGGGGAATGGCCCTGGCAGGCAGGCCTCGGGCCTGCGCCCCCTGCTGGTCATGGCGCGTGCCGGCCAGTCCGCGGCGACGCCATACACGTAAACCCGTCTCTGGTCGACGAAGGCCTTAGTTCCCATGGGTGGACGGTGCTCTGCTTGGTTCCAGGTCGAGGAAGTTATAGGCGGGCCAGGGCCCGCTCGTGCGAAGGATGTATCCGTCCGCGAGCCAGCAGGGAGCGCTCGCCTCGAGCTCGTCCAGAAGAGCCTTCCGGTCCTCCCTCCGCAGGAGGCAGGTGATGCAGAGGATCGGCTCAAGCGAGCTGGGCTCCGCTTTTCTGGCTTGGGGCCTCTCGACGAGGATCTCCTCCGCATGAGACTGCACCCTCCCCAGCAGGTCGCTCGAGACCTCGCCGAACCTGGAGTCCACCAGCTCTCCGAGCACTACCGAGCGCTTCCTGCCGAGAAGGAAGGCCCGTCCCTCGGAGCTCGAGGAGATCTCGCGGTCCAGCTCCCGGACCTCCTGGGCCGTGGAGGCGAGCCTCCTCGCCAGGGCCCCTCGGTCTCCCAAGAGCGTCATGGACCACTCCTCCCGGCCTCGAAGCCTTCTCAAGGATCGATCGATCTCCTCGCTCCGGTCGAGCAGTGCTCCTGCCAGCGCCTCATCGCTCGAGTAGATGACCCCGAAACGCGATGGGAGGACCGTGAATCCCCTTTCCATGAGCCGATCCGCCACGGCCTCGTGGTGTCTCACCTCGAGGGCGAGCGCGCCCAAGTCCTCGGCGAACCTCTCCGCCGCGGCCCTGCCGTAGCGGTCTCGGGCGACCGTCCTCAGGACGCCGGCCGCGCGCTCACCCAGGACCCGGATGGGCGAGCCATCGGGCGCCTCGAGCCCGTGGAAGACCTCCGGCGGCGGCTTGGGGCTCGCGATGCAATACAAGTAGGCTCCCAGGCCTCCTTGCGAGGCGCTCGTCTCCTTGTGGCTCACGGCGCCGCTCCTTCCCGGGTATCCACGAGGCCGGGCTCGCCGACCATCCCCTCGCACCTTTCCGCCCCTCTCAGAGGAGCGCACAGGGTGTAGAGCTGATCGGTGGAGGCCAGGATCCTTTCCGTGTCGCCCGAGGAGCAGAGGGCCTCCGCCCTCTCCAGGGCCTCCGCGATGGCGAGACGCTTCGAGGCGGGAAGCGCGTCGCGGTGGAGGGCCAGCCTCGACCTCGCCCGAGCTGCCAGGCACGCAAGGTCCGTTACGGCGATCGCGTGGTCCCGCCGCCTCTTGTCCTCCTCCCAGTTCTCCCGAGCGGTCTCCACCATCCGCTCGACCTCCTCGGGGTCAAGGGCCAGGCTCTCGTTCACGTCCACGTGGACCGCATCTCCCGTGTGGAGGTTCTCCGCCGCCACGTGGAGGATCCCGTCCGCGTCCACATCGAACGTCACCTCGATCTTGGGGACCGTCCGGGGGGCGGGCTCGATGCCCGTGAGCTGGAACTGGCAGAGGCTCCGGTTGTCCTGGGCCATGTCCCTCTCTCCTTGAAGGACGTGGACGTTCACGGCGGCCTGGTTGTCCTGGGCGGTGGAGAAGACCTCGCCCCGGATCACCGGGATCTTGTTGTTTCGAGGGATGATGCTCCGGAACACGCCCCCCACGGTCTCCACGCCCAAGGAGAGGGGCAGGACATCCAGCAGGAGGGCCCCGTCTGCCTCCCCGGAGAGCATACCAGCATGGATGGCGGCTCCGATGGCCACGGCCTCGTCCGGATCCACGCCGCCCCTCGGCTCGCGGCCAAACACCTCGGCCGCCAGCCTCCGCACGAGGGGTATTCGAGTCGCCCCCCCGACGAGGACGAGGTCGTCCAGGTCCCTTCCGGTCAGCCTCGCGTCCGCGAGCACCTGGTGGCAGATCGCGACCGTCCGAGCCAAGGTCGCCCGGATGAGGCCCTCGAGCTCTCGTCGCGTCACGACCGTCTCGAAGGCCGATCCCCGCCCCAGGAGCAGCCGCACAGTGGCCGCCTCCGCCGTCGACAGCTCGATCTTCGCTCCCTCCGCGGCCCGGATGACGCGCGGCAAGAGCTCGGCCTCCGCCAGGGGGTCGATCCCGGTCTCCGCCACGCAGGCCTTCGCCAGGTGACTGGCGAGGATCCAGTCCAGGTCGTCACCTCCCAGGTGCGTGTCCCCTCCCGTGGCGAGCACTTCGAAGACACCGTTTCTGATATCCAGGATGGACACGTCGAAGGTCCCGCCTCCCAGGTCAAAGACGGCCACCTTGCGGTCTCCCGTTCGGTCCATACCATAGGCGATCGCGGACGCCGTCGGCTCGTTGATGATTCGCAAGACCTCCAGGCCGGCGATCCTTCCAGCGTCCTGCGTCGCCCGGCGCTGCTGGTGGTCGAAGTAGGCAGGCACCGTGATCACCGCGGCCGTGACGGTCCCTCCCAGGCCCTTTTCGGCGATCTCCTTCATCCTGAGGAGGATCCTCGCCGAGACTTCCTGAGGCGTGAAGGAAGCAGAGCCGAGGTGGATGGAGATGTTCAGGTCCGGCCGCTCGCTGACGGGGCATCCCACCCGCCCGGCGTCGCTCGCGACCTCGGCGAGCCGCCTCCCCATGAGGCGCTTCACCGAGATGACGGAGCACGTCGAGCCTTCCTCCCGAGCCAGCCGTGCCTTCCACCCGACCAGCCACGCTCCCTGGGGGCTGCGGGCCAGCGCTGACGGGGTCGTCCGGCGCCCCTCCTCATCGGGGATGACCACGGCGCGCCCCCGTTGGTAGACCGCCACGCAGGAGTTGGTCGTCCCGAGGTCGATGCCGACGGCCCGGCCGCGCACCTGCGACCCCCGCGCGCTGGATCCTCGTCGAGAGCTCATCTCGCGGCCTCCTCCTCCAGGGCCTCGACCCGCTTGCGCAACGCCCGGTTCTCGCTCAAGATCTCGCCCATCCTTGACGAGAGCTTGGGGTCCGCCTGCCACCAGTCGATGCCCATCTCCCTGGCTCGGTCCACCGACGCTATGAGGAGCCTCAGCTTGATCGTCAGCAGCTCCACATCGAGGAGCTGGATCACGATGTCGCCGGCGATGACGATACCCTTGTCGAGCACCCGCTCCAGGATGTCGGCGAGGCTCGTGCTCTCAAGCGAGTGGGCGAGCTGCTTCTCCATCGTCATGACTCCTCAAGCTCGTCGTCACGGTCAGCAGCCTCGAGCAGGTCCAGGATCTCTCGCTCCTTGAGCTCGTACTCCTCCTCGGAGATCTCGTCCATCTCGTAGAGCAACTGGATCTCGAGGAGCTTCTTCCTCAGCGCGTCCCGATCGCTGACATCCGCTCCAGCGACCTCGTGGAACTTCTGGCCGATCCACATCACTCCTTTGATGGGCGCCAGCAGGATGTCATCGAGGAGCAGCATCGCAGCACTCCTCCTGGCTGAGGTCTCCTTCGGACTCCAACTCGGCCTCGTCGATGACGATCTCGACGAAGTTCGCTGGAGGAAGGGGCCCGACGTACTTGAAGAGCATCCTCTGCTCTCGCTTCGCCGCGAGATCGTTGACGGCCTGATCGAGCTCCTCGTCCAGGCTCTTGGGAACGAGGAAGGCTGCATTGAGGATCATCCGGTCCATCAGGGGATCGTTGAGCCTCACCTCGTCGGCCAAGCCTCGCAGGTGAGATAGGATGGCCTCCTTCTCGCGCTCGCTTTTCCGCTTCAAGGCAGCTTGAACCTTCTCCCCAAACACCATCAGCCGCCAGTGGTCGCGCCTGCCAGAGAGGGAATCGCTGCTCAGCGCGTCGCGCTCCTCCGCGATCTCCTGGTCCTCCCGCAGGATCTCCTCGAAGACCACGTCTTTCCTCCAGGTGACCTTCAGGCCCAGCTCGTGCTTGTCGCGGACTCTGTCGAAGGCCGCGTGCATCTCCCCGCGCCGCCTCCGGAGCACACGCCGGATCCCCTGCTCGCGGGTGGCGATCGTGGCGAACTTCACGGGGAGGACCGCCGCCATCGCCATGGCTTCCTCGACCACACGTTGATGGTGGAGGACGCTCTGGCGCTCCACCCTGTACGTGGTGAGGGGAGACTCGCTGACGAGGGCGCACAGGTCTCCTTCCTGGACGGCCCAGACCGACGTGTGCTCGCCTGCTATGCCAGGGGTCTCGAGAAGGCGCGGGAGCCTGCCTTGCGCGACGCAATAGATGTACAGGCCTTGTGTTGTGGTCGCTTTGCTCACGGTCCTCAGCGCTCGATCCTCATCATCGTCCAGGTCTTCTCGGGCCACGATGGCAGGCTCGCACGCCCCTTCCGGCGGCAAGCCTTCGCCGATCCGCCAAGGCGCTTCCTCAGCCGCGCGGCCATCTCGCTGTTGAGCTCGCGACGCCGCTGGTTGCGCCTCAAAGCCCGGCGGAGGTTCTCCCGCTCGTTCTCGAGCATGGACCGCTTGTGCTCCAGCATCTGGCTCGTCAGCTCGCTGCCATGACTCCTGCGCGGCATCGACCGAAGGCCCGCCCTCAGGCTCGAGTGCAGGTCAGCCAGCCTGGGGACGTACCTCCTCGCCATGGATCTCGTGCTCGAGCTCGACGGACGCTTGAGGCACCCGAACTTGCTCTTCGCCATGTCCGACTCTCCTTCCTAGAAGCTTGTCTCCAGGACGATGGACTCATCGACCTTCGTGGGCGTGGGCTCGGGGACCGCGGTCCGCGAGCGGGCCTTCCGCCTCGCGTAGCCTTGGATCCGCAGGTCACCGTCGAGCAGCACCTCGTACACGGAGACGAGGCCGTCCCGGCCGTACCTGCGCATGTGCTCATCATCCTCGATGATCTCCGCGAACACGCGGAAGCCTCCGTCGTGGGGCTGGATCGCCACCACCGTGCAGGGCTTCCCAAGGATCTTGAGGAAGAACCGCGTCGTCGCCTCGTGGACACTATCGATCTCGGGCATCGGAGTCACCTCGGTTTCTCTCGTGCTTCAGTCTGGGACCCCTGCCAGGGCGAGCTCCTTCGTGGGGGCGCTGGACTTCGCCTTGCAGGTTTTTCCGCGACTGGAGACGTTTCCAGCGGTCTGGCAGTACCGGTCGATCAGGCTGCCGATGATCTTGGTCGTCTCCATCCTCACCGAGCGCGTTCCGAGCCGGGAGGTCTCCGATCCTAGGACGTCGAAGCAGATCTGGCGGAAGATCGGATCGTCAGAGCATACTCTCGCTCCGCGTACCCGCGCCGTCTTGGCGATCATGATCCCGGCGCGCACCGTCGGCGCGAAGTCGTACATGTCCTTCTCCTGCCGGAAGGCCCTGATGATCTGGACGATGGGCGCGATCTCCTCAGGCGTCGTCCCAGACCGCGACGCGGCGATCGCGCACTCGGTCACCTCGTCGAAGTGCTCCAGATCCAAGGTGACCATCCTGTCACGGAGCGCGTCCTGCGTCTTGTGCACCCCGGCGTACTCCTCCGGGTTGCTGCTGAAGATCGCGCAGAAGTCGGGAGAGACGCGGATGTAGTGCTGGCCGTCACGGGCGGTCGGCAGGTCCAGCATCCGCTCCTGGAGGACCGAGAGGAGGATGTTATTGGTCTCGGGGCGAGCTCGCGTGAACTCGTCGTAGATCAAGGTGAAGCCGTACTTGCAGGCCACGGTGAGGCGGTTGTCGACCCAGCGCTTGAAGTAGTCCTCCTCGCTGCGCCGGACCGAGTGGATGAAGTTGTCCACGACCTTCCTGACCTTGAACCCCTGCGCGCCGCCTACCAGGTCCGACGTCGTGAGCTCGTCATCGCCGTGGATCAGGACCACGGGCCGATTGATCTTGCTCGCGATGTGCATGGCGACCGTCGTCTTCCCCGTGCCCGAGATCCCACGCAGGTGGAGGGGAAAGCCCGCTGCCAGGTATCCCATCGCACGCTCGACGAGGTCCCGGATGTAAGGCGTCTCGACGAATCCCTCGACGGGACGCGGCTCGATGAGCGTGGTCAGTTCCTGGGTCATGCGTTCCTGTCTGTGATACTCGACCGCTTCGGCCTGCCTGGACACTACGACGGGCGGGTACCTGTTCCGCACCCCCAAGCAAGCGCGCAGGAGGAGAAAGGGGAGTGATCCTTTCGTCTCTGCGCCAGTGCGTGCAATAGCAAGAGGCGTGCCACCGCGGATCAGGAGGGAATGCGAGCCAGATCACGCGAAGCCTGCGGAACTACGAGCTATAGCCCCCTCCTGAGAGGGCAGGGATGCCCGGACTGCCCTTTGCCCCGAGAGCGGAGTGGGGGTCCTATGGAATCTCCGCCATGGCGCCGGCACCCTAGCTCGAGTGCAAGAAAAAAGGCGAGGCGAGAGGACCCGTTGCCTCTCACCTCGCCCTTGCTGCCTCCGCGTTACTTGCAGTCTCAGGCGGGCGTGGCGGCCGACGCGGTGAGGCCGACGGCCTCGGCGTACTTCAGGAACGTCTCGACGGACGCGCACACCACGCGGGCCTCGATCGCGAGGAGCTCGATCCCGACCATGGAGACGCGGGCCCACGCGTCGATCACGATCCCCTTGTCGAGGATGCGGTCGACGACCTCGACCAGACTGGACGACCCGATCGTCTTCTGAACAGCCATTCGGACTCTCCTTCTTCTGGAGAAACAGTGAGAAGTGAACCAACCAAACCCTCTTGGATCTCGGGGTGGACAGGGCAGGGGCGCGCCTAGCCTGCTCTTTAACCCTACGATCCGACGAGATCTCCCTGAGCAACCGGCGTACCACGAGGAGGGAGAAGGGTACGCTCAGACGTAATGGGCTGCGTCGCAAGGGCTTGAAAGCTCCTCTGAGACAAGGCTCCTGAGACCTCACGGCTCCCTGCAGCTCGCGATGTATGGCGACGCCGCCAGGGATATGGATCTGGCTCCACGCTTCCCCGGACCACTTGGGAGGTCCAGGTGCGGAAGGATCTCTGCGCCTAGCCTTCGCAGCTTGTCCACGCCCCGGATGTCGTCCGGCTCTCTGGCCACGCGGATCAGATGCTCTTTCTGGAACCGCTTCTCCAGCTCATTCCAGTAACGCTCCTGCTCCCGGCGCTTGACCTTGCAGAAGCGGCAGATCTCGCCTTCCTCCGGGAGGAGGCCGTTGACGACGACCGACCGGACAGGGATCCCGAACCGTTTGAGGTGCTCGAGGAGCCGGGCGCTTTCCTCCACGGCGAGCGCCTCGGGCGTCGTCACCAGGACGAACCTTGAGCGGCGCGGGTCCTTCAGGAGCGCCTTCATCCGCTTGATCGTCCGCTTCATCGTGAACAGGAAGTCATCCTGGGGGCAATCCGCCTCTTCGCGTGCCATGTGGTAGACCACCTCGCGGTACCTGTATCGCAGCCGGGCGAGCGCGCCGATCCAGCTTTCGAGGACATCCGGCATCGAGAGGAGCCTGAGAGCGTGCCCGGTAGGAGCCGTGTCGAGCACGTACGTCGAATACCGGCCTTCCTCCATCAGGTCCATGACGCTCTTGAGCCCCATGACCTCGTCAAGCCCAGGTATGGTCAACGACGTGAGCCCATCGATGTCGGACTCGTCAAGGTACGTGCCGCTCGAAAGGATAGCCCTCAGGTGGCCCTCGTGCTCCGCCCTGAAGCGGCGGAGCACCACCTCGGGGTCGACCTCGAGGACATCGAGGTTGCGGACACCCGCCACGGGCACGATGGAGGGGCCCACAGCCTGGACCAAGCAGTCGCCGAGGGAGTGGGCTGGGTCCGTCGAGAAGAGGAGGGTCCTCTCCTCGAGCTCGGCGATGGAGAGGGCCACGGCGGCGGAGCAGGTAGTCTTCCCCACGCCGCCCTTGCCGCCGAAGATGATCAAGGAGCTTTCGTTCATGCCATCGCGCAGGACGCTTGATCCGCCCTGCTCCCCCTGTGGGTTTCCTGAGCTCGCACGATCTCTCAGCGCGAGAGGAGAGCTTCGCCGGGGGCCGTGGCGGTGCTCGTCTCCTCCCCGGCGCCCGGAACCAAGCGATGGACGAAGCTCTCGCAGTATGCGGTCAAGAGGTCGTAGGCCCCGACGATCTCCTGATAGCGCCGGTAGTCCTCGGGGCCGGCATCCCCCCGGTCAGGGTGGTGCTCGGAGGCCAGACGCCGGAACGCCTCCCTCACATCGGCCAGGCTCGCCTGCTCGGGGAGCGCCAGCGTGGTCCGCGCGGCGTCCAGGAGCTCCCACGGATCTGCTTGCAGCTCCAGGTCGCAGAAGCTGTAAGGCGGCAGGGGGCCTATGCGCTTGACCTGAAGGTCCCCATCCCGGGTCCTCGCCGCCTCCTCCACCGCCCTGTCGAACTCCGCTTCGCGGTCCTGCTCCACGAGGAACGCCCCGTTCAAGATCATGTCAGCGTCCAGGAGCCGGTGGAGCGTCACCGCGGCTGCCGCCGGCTTCAGCCTCGAGAGGATGCTCTCCACGGCCTCCCTGCGCCGCTCCTCGACGAGCTCGAAGAGGCGCTTGCCCACCCTGATTTGCAGCTCTTGGGAAGGATGCCTCGCGAACTCTTCCCTGAGCGCGGCGACCTCCCTGTCGCTCGAGGCGCACGCGACCGCCACCTTCGCATGGTCCCAGCGGGCCTGGACGGCGAGCTCGACGTGGCGCGTGACCCTCTTCAGGGCGGCCTTGAGCTGGAGGTAGAGGCGGGACACCGTCTCACGGACCTCCTCCTTCCCTGAGGCCACCATCCCAAAACGGAACGGGACCAAACTCCCTGCCCCCAGGAGGGACTGGTTGACCTCCTGGTGCCGAGCCACCAGGGACATGAGAGTCCCCTCGTCGGCCCCGTCGAAGCGGTCGTGCCAGGTCCGGCTCACGACGGCGGCCAGGTCCTTCACCGGGACAAGCTCGACGGGCGCGCCGTCGATGCCCACCAGACCGGAGCAGGGCAGGCCCCTGACACCCAGGACAGCGTAGATGTAGTGCCGTTCCGCCATCTACGAGTCTCCGTGCCGCGGCTTCCGGCGCTCGCGCATCACGGTCTCCACGGAAGACAGGAGCACGCGAAGCTGAAGGTAGATGAGGTCCACGTCCGCGACCGAGATCGTGACCTCGCCGACGAGGACCACGCCCCTGTGAAGGACGCGGTCGAGGACCTCAAGCAGCGTCACGTCGCGACTCTTCTCGACAAGGCTCTCCACGGTCCTCATGGGTACCGCTCTCTCGTGCTCACGTCAGGAACCGACACTGGGAACAAGGAACGCAGCCACCATCTCTGCGCCCGGCCACCACCCACGTCCCCTTGGAAAACGGTCCGCAGGACGGGGAGCGCGGGCCGGCAGCTCTACCGCGCGCTCCCCCTTCCGGCTGTCCGGCGAGAGGCTGCCCGCCGCTCGAGCGCTCAGTGCGAGGCGCCGCTCCCGGCCAGGCTCTCGACGAGGTGGTGGGACCCGTCGTCACTCTTCTCGACGGTCCCCCCGGCGACGAGCTCCTTGAGGAGCCCGCTGAGGTCATGCCACGAGACATCGGCCTTCTCGGAAAGCTCGCGGTACTTGAGGCCTGGGTGCTTGCGGAGGGCCCTCAAGATGCGCTCCCTGGGCTCGCTCGCTCGCTCCGAGACGTTTCCGGAGGACCTGGACTTTGGCGCGTGTCCGCTGTGCATGTGGGCCGCGCCAGCTCCGGCCCAGGCACGGGCAGCGGCCTCGCCGTCCTGGCGAAGCTCCTCGAGCCTGGCGCGGCAGTCCCCCAGGAGATCCCCGATGGCTCGCTCCCTTGCGTGAGCCTGCGAGCGAAGCTCGTGCTTGAGCTTCGACATGCTCGACCGTCGCTGCGCCTCGCCTGCCTTGAGTTGGGCCTGGGAGCCCGCCAGTCGCTTTCCGACCTCGTGGCGCCGTTGACGGCCCTCATCGCTGCGCAGCCGGGTATCTTTGCGGGCCTTCTTGACGCGCTCCGCCTCGCCGCCACGCCGCTCCTTCCCGGCCGCCTCCTCGAGCTCCTTCACGCAGCTCGCCCTGCTCCGGGATTCTCTCTCGCGCCCCCGCGAGTCCTGGGCGGCCTCCGCCTGCCGGTGGGCCTCCTCCTCGGCCCGCTCCCTGCTGAAGGCCTCGCCTTGCTCCCGGATCGCTGCGGACCGCCCCCTGTTCGCTTGGCGGTTCTCCTCGTGCAAGTGGTCGATCTTCTCCCGCAGGCTCTGCATCTCTTCGGCTCTTGACATGATCCTCACCTCCCAGAAAAGCGGAACTCCTGGACCTCCTCCACGAACGGCGGATCGTGGCGAGAGATACGCGATTCCCGCCACGCGGGGGTTGCCGCCGGGGCCGCAACGCCCCGGAGCCTTTGCCCCGACGGTCCGCGCAGCAACTCTCGCGCCACGCCATGCAACCGCCTCCAGGCCATCGCACCGTTTTCCCCCGGCCCGGGAAAAGGCCTCGCATCGAGCCTCCCCATCGAGGGCAAGGCCCCGAAAGCAGCCATCTCAGGCCTCCGGGCCTCGCTCCGGGGCACCCGCTCCGCCAGCTCGCTCCGGCGGCCATGGAACCTCCTCCATGGTCTGCCCGCCATACTCACCCGCCTCCGGTCCATCTCTTCCACGCCTCCGGAGGCGCGCTGAGGTGGTCGGAACGATTCCTGGGCATCACCCGTGCGCCGCTTCAGGGCCAGGGGCGCCGGCGTCGGCCTGGGTGGTCAGGCCCGAGAAGGGTAGGCCATAGGCTTTGAGCTTGACATGAAGGGTCTTGTAGTCGATCCCAAGGATCCGCGCAGCCTTCGCCTTGTTCCCGCCCGTGTAGTTGAGCACTTCCAGGATGATCGCCCTCTCGAGCCTCCTGGCGCTTTCCCGGACCGCCGCGTGAAGGTTGAAGCCTTTGCCCAGGGCGAACCGCGTGGTCGAGCCATCGCCCCCGCTCGGGTCGCGGCCGGAGCGTATCCCCCCCAGGTGCTCCGGCTCGATCGTGGCCCTGGCGAGGAGGACCGCCCGTCGGATCGCGTTCCGCAGCTCCCGGCAGTTGCCCGGCCAGTTATGGGATAGGATGAGCTCGAGCGCCTTCTCGGAGAACCCCTGCACCGCCTTCCCCAGCTCGGCGTTCGTCTCATCGAGGAATCTCTTGGAGAGGACAAGGAGGTCCTCGGGACGCTCGCGGAGCGCGGGGATCTCGACCGTGAACTCGTTGAGCCGGTGGTACAGGTCCTGGCGGAAGCTGTCTCCCGCTGCCATGCTGCCGAGGCAGCCATTCGTCGCGGTCAGGATTCGCGCATCGATGCGCACGGGCCGCTGCCCACCGAGGCGGTAGACCTCCCTTTCCTGCAGGGCGCGGAGCAGCTTCGCCTGCATGGAGAGAGGGAGGTTCCCGATCTCGTCGAGGAACACCGTGCCGCCGCAGGCAAGCTCGAGCTTCCCTGGCTTGAGCTCACCGGCCCCCGTGAAGGCCCCCTTCTCGTGGCCGAAGAGCTCGCTCTCCACGAGGGTCTCCGGGAGAGAACCGCAGTCCAGCGCGATGAACGGCCCGCGGGCGCGCCGGCTCCTCTCGTGGATCGCGCGAGCGACGATCTCCTTTCCGGTGCCCGTCTCGCCGCAGATGATGACCGTGAAGTCGGTGGGCGCGACCCGGTCGATCTGGTCCTGGAGACGCCGGACCTGATCGCTCGGTCCCATGAGCTCGCTCAGGGCAGGCGGACCGGAGAGGAGGCCGGTGATCTCGCTGCCCGGGCCTTTCGCGCACCGGTCTTCGACGGCCCGCTGGCAGGCGCAGAGCAGATCTTCGGTGGTGAAGGGCTTGACGAGGAAGTCGCAGGCGCCGTCCCGCACCACCCTGACCGCCTCCCTCACGTCGGGGGAGTCGTTCATGATGACCACGGATGCGGCAGGATCCAACTTTTTGAGCCGTCGCATCAACTCCACGCCGTCCGTGTCCGGAAGGTTGAGGTCCACGAGGATGACCTCTGGAGCGCAGCGTCTAACCTCCTCGGCCGCCTGCTCGCCCGTATGGACCGCCACGGCCGCCAGCCCTTCGGAGACCAGCGTAGCCGCCAAGCAGGTCGAGTGAGTCGGATCCTCCACGATGAGCGCCTGTGGGCGCGGCGTTTCCGGTCCAGTCACTCGACCACCTCGGAGAGACAGTACCCGTAGGCCTTGGTCTTGTTGTGCATCGTCTTGTAGTCGATCTTGAGCAGCCGGGCGGCCTCGGCCTTGTTCCCGCCCGTCTGGCGCAGAGCCTTCAGGAGGAGACCGCGCTCCAGCTCCGCCACCCTCTCCCCCACCATGTCCCAGAGGGACCTGCTTCCATCGAGGGGACGGTCCTCCTTGACCGGTGGCGAGGCGGCCGCGGGGAGCGCCCTCTCCGGGATGGAGAGGTCCTCGCGGCGGATGACCTCACCCGTCGCGAGGAGGACCGCTCTTCGAACCACGTTGCGGAGCTCCCGCACGTTTCCGGGCCACGAGTGCTCCAGAAGCGCGTGACTCGATTCCTTGGAGAGCCCCCGGACGTTTCTCCGCAGCTCGCGGTTGGTCGCCGAAAGGAACCTTTCCGCCAGGTAGAGGATGTCTCCGCGGCGCTCGCGGAGCGGTGGGACGCGGATCTCGAACTCGCTGAGGCGGTGGTAGAGATCGAGGCGGAAGTTGCCGGCGTCCACCTTGAGCTGGAGAGGCACGTTGGTCGCAGCGACGATCCTGAGGTCCACGTCGATGGGCTGAACGCCTCCCACCGGGTAGAACCGTCTCTCCTGAAGTGCGCGGAGGAGCTTCGCCTGGAGGCTCGGGGGGAAATTGGAGATCTCGTCGAGAAAGAGCGTGCCCCCCGTGGCCAGGCTGAGCTTCCCGAGCCTCTTCGCCACCGCTCCCGTGAAGGCCCCCTTCTCGTGGCCGAAGAGCTCGCTCTCGATCAAGTTCTCCGGAAGCGACCCGCAGTCCACGGCGATGAACGGCCTCTTCGACCGCGGGCTCGTCTCATGGATCGCCCTCGCCACGAGCTCCTTCCCCGAGCCCGTCTCGCCGGCGACGACCACCGAGAGGCCGGTATGGGCCACCTGGAGTATCTCGCGCTCGATCCTCCGCACCGCCTCGCTCCTCCCCATGAGGGCCCACAGAGGCTCGCCTTGGACCGTCGGCGATCCGGGCTCCGCGGGCATCCTTGCGGCGCCGTCGCCTCCGCCGCTACCTGCTCCGGCCAGCGTTTCCAGCGCCTCTTCGGGATCCTTGCGCTCCGCGCCACGGCTCAGGATGCGCTCAGGCGGCATGAGGGTGACAGCGGGCATCGCTACTTCGAGACCAGCCAACACGTCCCTTTGCTTGTGGGTACTCTGACTCAGGGAGAGCTGCAATCCGCAGCGGCGGCCGCCTGGAGCATGCCCCGGCCCGGACCTGCAAGTCACCCAGCGTCCCGCGAGAGACGACAGCTGACCGCAATCCTAACAACGATCCTCTGCTCTGGCGTCGGCGCCTCAGGGTCTTCTAGAGAGCAGACCCTGCAGATCGCGCTCTCTTCGCTGGACGATATCGTCCGCCTCCAGATCGTTCTTGATATCATTTCATCTCATCTTGCTGGGATCGCCTCACCAATCTTTGCCATGCCACCGGTGGTGACCAATCGTAGCCATGCCACCGGTGGTGACCGTGATATAACCGTTCACCGCCTTAGCTGATGATCTACTGGGAACCAGGGGTCGACAGGGAAGGCGGAAAGCCGCGAAGGTTGAGGCGACGTTCGCCCGAAGAAGAGCGGGGAGGCACGAGACGGCGTGGGAAAAGCCGGCGACAGATTCGAGCTGAGGTTCTACCAGAGCGGAGCCCTGGTGGTCGACGCGGTCCCGCTGCGCGCGACCGTCACCGTGGGCCGGAGCCCGGAGAACGCCGTGGTCCTCCAGCACAAGAGCGTCTCGCGGCGCCACGCCACCTTCGTGCTCGAGGATCAGGAGGGCTCGGCGCCAGTCAAGCTGCGAGACGAGGGCAGCACCAACGGCTCTATCGTCAACGGCCGGTGCGTGCGGGGGGAGACGGTCGAGGTCCGGCCCACCGACACGATCCAGCTCGGGGTCTTCCAGGTGGAGCTCCTGGACCGCCCTGACCAGGATTCCCGAGGGCCGCTGGCGGAGATCGAGGCCAAGGTGGTCTATGAGACCCTGCCCTCCAAGGCCTGGAGGCACCCCAACCAGCGCCTGTGGATCCTTTCCGAGCTGGCCTCGCTCGCGGCGCCGGTGAGTGCGCCGGCAATCCTGGGGGCGACGGCGCGGGGGCTGGCCGCCTGCCTGCCCTTCGAGGTTCTGTACCTCCAGCTCGAGGAGCCTCTCGGGAAACCCACGATCGTGACCCTGACTCCGCGGGGGCCATGCTCGCCCGCGGAGGTGCGCGTGAGCCGGGAGCTCGTGGAGAAGTGTCTGCGGGAGGGCGTGGCGATCCTCGCCGACAACAGCGAGCTGGGCGCCACGCCCGGGGACGGGGAGACGGCTGCCCTGCGGACGTTGCGCTCGGCCCTCTGCGTGCCGCTCTCAAGCTACGGGCGTCACTTTGGGGTCATCTACGCGAGCAGCCCACTGGACGTGGTCTACACCCCGGAGGACCTCCAGTTCCTGATTCTGGCCGCCAGCCACGTGATGCAGAAGGGGGCGACGACGCGCGCGTTCCAGATGCTCCAGGCCGGGAAGCGGAAGCTGGAGGCTGTCCTCGCGAGCCTTCAGGAGGGGGTGCTGCTCGTGGACCAGGACTTCCGGGTGCTGGAGGCCAACCCCGCGGCCGTGAAGATCTTCGGCGGTGCGGACCTGGTCGGCAGGCGCCTGGATGAGGCGCTTGGGGGTTTTTCGTACCACTTCACCCTGGAGACTCTGCCAGCCCAGGGGAGCTTCCAGCTGGAGGAGCACGACCGGGGGGAGGGGGCGGGGAGAGGACGCGCGGTGCGTAAGGTCTTCGCCGGCACCGTGAGCCAGAACACGGCGGGCGATGCGGCCTGGCGCTACGCCCTGTGCCTGCGGGACGTCAGCCAGACCCAGCACGTCGAGCGGCTGAAGTGCGTGTTCGTCAACCGCCTGGCGCACAAGATCATCACCCCCCTCACGGTGGTCTGCGCGACGAATGAGCTGGTCACCAGCCACTTGGAGCGGCTGGTGGACCCCGAGCTGCGAGACGTCCTCCACCAGAGCCTGCGGCATGCCGCGCGGTGTGTGGAGCTGGTGCGGAAGTTCGTGGACTGCACGGCGGTGAGCTTCAAGCACGGCGCCGGGATGAAATGGGCAGAGCACCGGCTCGAGGAGCTCCTGGATGGGGCGGCTTGTGCCTGCGCGCCGCTCCTGGAGGAGAAGGGCTTCCGGGTGCGCACGCTCTTCCCAACCGGGTCGGCCATGGTCCAGGGGGACCGGGAGCTGCTGGGCTTGGTGTTCCAGCACGTGCTGGAGAACGCCGTGAAGTTCGGCCGTCCAGGGGGCACGCTCATGGTCGGCGTGGAGGAGCGGGAGGTCGTCCTGAAGCTCTCCTTCCTGGACGACGGGCCGGGGATTCCGCCGGGGGAGATGGAGCACCTGGGGCAGCTCCTCTACCAGGTGGACCCGGAGGACACGGGCGAGGTCCCGGGGGCGGGGATGGGCCTGTGGCTCGCGCAGCAGATCGTCCAGTGGCATGCCGGCGAGCTCAAGCTCAGGAGCCCCGTGAGCCCCGAGGGGACCGGCACGCTGGTGGAGGTGATCCTCCCGCGGAAGGCAACGGCGCCGCCGCGCGCCGAGGTCTCGGACGCGACGGGAGTCTACGACTCGGTGGCCCGGGGTCTCTAGCTCCGAGGCCAGCGGCTGCGGCGCGTCTCCCGGTCGGGCCTACCGCCGCGGATCCAGCTTCCCCAAGCTTCGCGTTGGGTGCGAGCGTGGACGTGCCGTGCTCCCTCGGCGTGGCCTGCGAGGCTCAGGAGGCTGGCGGGGGAGCAGGGCGGCGGTCAATCCGCTCTTGCGGCAAGCAGGGCCTGGAGCGACAATGGGATCGTTCTCGGGAAGGCTTCCCTGGGAGGTGGTGGAATGCAGCGAGTGCTTCTGGTCACGAGCGAGGGGGCGCACCGGGTGCTCTACGGGAAGTGGCTCCGGGAGCACTTCGAGGTGGAGCTCGCGACGTCGACCGCCGGGGGCTACGGCGACGTGGACGCGGTGGTCTACGATGTGCCGAAGTACCCCCGCTGGGAGGAGTGCGCGTGGGTGGAGGATCTCGGGGTGCCGGTGGTCGTCCTGACGCGGGAGCCTGGGCTCGCGAGGCCGCGGGGGGAGAAGTGCTCGGTCCTGACCTACCCGGTTCGCATGGAAAAGCTCCTCGAGGCTTTGGTGAAGCTCGGGCTGTGTTCTGGGGCGGAGCGTCGCGCCCCAGCGTCCTCTGGACGAGCTGCCGGGGCTGCATGCGAGGGCGATCCGGGACCCCCTTCCGAGGTCGACCATCCGGACCAGCGTCGCCACGCCTCTGGGGACGCGGCGGCGGCGCAAGGCCGCGCACTGCGGTGCCCCGGGAGGATCTTGCTCGCGGCCGACCGAGACCTCGTACGCCTCGTCTTCGCAAACTATCTGCGCAAAGGCGCAGACCTCAAGCTCGTCTCCGAGGTCAGAACCTCCGAGGACGCCGTGGCGGAGACCGCGCGCCTCAAGCCGGACGTCACCCTCCTGGAGGTTGACCTGCCCGGGGAAGGGAGCTTCGTTGCGGCCAGGAAGATCCGGGAGCAGGACTCCGGGAGCAGGGTCGTCTTCCTGAGCGCCTACTTCCAGGACCGTGTGATCGAGCAGGTTCTCTCCAACGTCATGGCGAAGCTCTCGATCCGCGACCGCGTCCTCCTTGCGCGATTCGCGATCCGCGAAGGGCTCCTGAAGCCGTGAGGCCCTGAGGGCGGGTTGCGGAGGGGTGGGCTGAGGGCGAGCAAGCACGCGACGGAAGGGTGACTACGTTCTCGTCACCCAAGCGCGGCCTCGAGGATCACTTCGCTCTCCGCGCAGCCCTTGGAGCCTGCGACCTGGAAGAGCTCTTACACGGGCTCCTCGACGACTCTCCTCGCTGTCTCCCCCGGAGCACCCGCCTCCCCCAGCCACCGCTCGATGAGGCCCAAGAGGTCCTTCGACCGGTAGGGCTTCGCGAGGTAGTCGTCCATGCCAGCCTCGAGGCATGAGCGGCGGACACTGGGCATGGCGTCCGCTGTCAAGGCGATGATGGGTACCCGAGGCCTGCCGGAGGAGGCCTCCAGCTCGCGGATGGCCCGCGTGGCCTCCAGGCCGCCCATCTCCGGCATGTGGAGGTCCATGAGGATGGCATGGTAGCGGGTCCTGGAGACCGCCTTGACCGCCTCCAAGCCGCTCGGGACGAGATCCACCTGGAAACCCCACCGCTTGAGGCACTGAAGGAGGAGCTGCTGGTTCAGGGGGTTGTCCTCGGCGACGAGAAGACGGCGGCCGCTGGCGCCCCTTTGTGACCGTGGGACAGGGGGCGCCGACACCACTTGCGGCAGAGAAGTCCCGGAAGCGGTGCCGGGTGCCTCACCCGACTCCAGGAGGCAATCGAGGAGTCGCGAGGGCCGCAGCGGCCGCAGGAGCTTCGCCGCCACGCCCAAGGAGTCCAGCGAGGAGCTCTGCGCGCACTGGCCAAGGCGCCCCAGCGCCACGACCCTCAGCGCTTGGAGCCCAGGCTGGGCCCGAACCCAGCGGACCACGCTTTCTCCGCCCCCTCCGGGGAGGCCAAGGTCGAGGAGCACGGCGTGGCAGGGCGTCCCCGTCTGCACGCCCGCCGTGAGGCGCTTGGTGACCTCCGGGGAGGCGGCCGCCTCGAGCGGCTCGGCCCCCCAGGCGGCGAGGAGCTCCGAGAGGCGGCGGCGGCGCACCGGGGAGCCGTCCGCCACCAGGACGCGGACACGCCCCAAGTCGATCGGTCTCTCCCGCCCGACCACCGGATCCCTCTCGAGGCGCACGGTGAACCAAAACGTGCTTCCCTTCCCGCACTCGCTCTCCAAGCCGATCTCCCCTCCCATGCGCTCCACGAGCCGCTTCGAGATGGCAAGCCCGAGGCCCGTCCCCCCGAACTGACGCGTGGTGGAGCCGTCGGCCTGGCAGAAGGCGTGAAACAGCCGACCCCGGACCTCCGGAGCCACTCCCACCCCGGTGTCCACGACCTCGAATCGGAGAAGCACCTCCTCGGGCCAGGACTCCACGGGCAGGCAGCGCACCAGGACCTCGCCCGCGGGGGTGAACTTGACGGCGTTCCCGACGAGGTTCGTGAGCACCTGCCGCAGACGGCCGGGGTCCCCCCAGAGCCTGCGGGGCACCCCGGGGTGAACCTGCAGCCCGAGCTCGAGCCGTTTGCGCTCGCTCTGCTCCGTGAAGAGCTCGAGGGTGTCTTCCGCGAGACCCCAGGGATCGAGGTCGGTGGTCTCGAGCTCGAGCTTGCCCGCCTCGATCTTCTCGAAGTCGAGGATGTCGTTCAGGATGGCCAGTAGTGCTTGGCCGGAGCGCTGGATCGTCTCGGCGTACTCGCGCTGCTCCCCGGTGAGCTCGGTTGCGAGGAGGAGCTCCGTCATGCCGATCACCCCGTTCATGGGGGTCCGGATCTCGTGGCTCATGGTGGCCAGGAACTCGGCCTTCAGCTTCAGGAGCGTCTGCACGGTCTCGAGCTGCTTGAGGATCTCCTCGCGGGAGGCCTTGAGGTTGACGCGAGTGGAGTCCATGGTCTGAGCGAGGAGCCCGAGCTCGTCCCCTCGATCCAGGCGGATCGGTCCCTCGAGCTTGCCGTCTCTGAGCTCACGACCGTGACGCTCCAGGAGGCAGACGGGATCGAGGAGCAGCCGCTTGAGCGACCAGCTCAACAGGACGAGGAGGGCCCCGAAGACGACGACGTACCACGGCACGAGCTCCCAGCCCCGCAAGGCCACGAGCTGCTCGAGGCGCTCGACGGAGAACTCCAGCTCGAAGACCCCTGCGACAGAGGGCCCCTCTGCCGGGGCGTGCCA
>JACQVW010000757.1 GCA_016209535.1 Planctomycetota bacterium
CCCTTCCACGACCTGGGTGAGGTCATATTCACGGACGTCACGATCCGCGTGGAGGGCATGCTCAAGGGCCCTCTGGACACGAAGGATGTGACGGTCCAGATCCTGGGCGGCGAGATCGGGACGGCGTTCCAGCGGTGCCCGGAGTCGCCGCGGTTCGAGAGGGGCGAGAAGGTCCTCGTCTTCCTCCGCGACTACCACGGCGCCCTCTGGACCACGGGCTGGCTCCAGGGGAAGTACGCGCTCTCGAGGGAAGGCCTGAGCGTGAAGGGCGTCGAGGGCCTGCCGGTGCCGCGCGACGTGACGCTCGAGGCCCTGAAGGCCGAGGTCCGGGTCTGGACGGCACCGACTGCGGCGCCGCCCGCGGGCGGATCGACCCCTGTCCTCCGGAAGGCCGAGCGCGCGACGAAGGAAGGAGGCTCCCGGTGAGGCGCCTCCCGCCGCTCCTCGCCGCCGCTCTCGTCTGCGCGGCCCCCGCGGCCACGCGGGCCTTCGAGCTGATCGGTCTCCGCTGGCCCTCGGGCAGCGTGGGCTTCCGCGTGAACCCCGGCTTCGACACGGCCCGGGGCGGCTCGACGGAGCAGCAGATCGAGATCATCCGCTGCGCCGCCGCGGCCTGGAGAGACCAGTCGCGCGCGAGCTTCCAGTTCACTTACCAGGGCACGACGACCCGCAAGGGCTTCAACGAGAACGACGGCTTGAACGTCGTCTCCTTCGTGAGCTCCGACGGCGGCGACGCCCTCGCGGCCACGCTCATCAGCGGCGAGGACGGCATCGCCCGGTCCTTCGATGTCGTGTTCTTCGGGACCACCGGTGGGAACTCGAACCGCTGGAGCGGGCCGGGGGAGCCCGGGACGGGAGAGCTCGACATCGGCGGCGTGGCCACCCACGAGCTGGGGCACGCCCTCGGCCTCGACCACACCCCCGTGAGCGAGGCCACCATGTTCGCCTCGGCGAGCGGCCGGGCCCTCCACCTCCGGACGCTCGCCGCCGACGACCGCCAGGGGATCGAGTCCATCTACGGACTGCGGACGCAGGCGCAGCCCCAGGTCCAGATCACATCGGTGACGCCTTCCGAGGGACCTCCCGAGGGCGGGAACGAGGTGGTCGTCGAGGGCCTGAACTTCACCTACGACTCGGAGAGCCAGCTCCTCCTGGGCGGCGCCGCCGTGCCAGGGACTCGTTGGAACATCGAGACCTGCACGCGCATCCGGATCACGAGCATGCCGGCGCACGCGCCCGGCACCGTGAGCCTCCAGGTATCGAGCTCCATCGGCTCGAGGACCCTCGAGAGCGCCTACCGCTACGGGGGCCCCCTGCCTCAGGTCGCGTCCGTGGAGCCCTCCGAGGGTCCCATCACGGGAAGCATCCTGGTGACCGTGAAGGGCACGAGCTTTCTGCCCGAAGCCGTGGCCTCCGTCGGCGGCAAGCCGCTCCTCGATCAGACGTTCGTCGACGCGACGACCTTGAGGGGCACGCTGCCGCCGGGCGACGCGGGGGGGCCCGCCGACGTCCGCGTCGTGCAAGGAGAGGACCAAGCCGTGCTCCCCAGCGCGTTCAACTACGTGGACTTCGTCCTGTCCCTCGGCTCGGCGAGCGGGGCCCCAGGACAGACTTCCATTCCGGTCGACGTCCGCGCCACGAGCCCCGCGAACCTCACGTCGGCGTCCTTCGGATTCACCTACACCGCGCTCCTCGTCGCCGTGCGGCAGGTGTCCGTGGCCGGCACCGATGCGTCCCTCGCCGAGTTCGTGGGCGCCGACATCGACAACGACGCGGGGGTCACGACGGTGGGGATCGTGATGGACCTCGACGGGAGCGCGATCTCCTTCCCCGCGGGCACGGACCGGCTCCTGGCGCGGGTACTGGCCGATGTCTCCGTCGCGGCGGTCCCCGGCCTCGAGCTGCCCCTCCGCCTCAAGGACAATGTGGGCTCGCCGCCCATCGAGCTGATCTTCACCCGGGTCGGCAGCTCGGCGAAGATCCGCCCCTTCACGCTGGACGGGAAGGTGGACGTGACCGAAGGAGTGCGCTTCGGGCGCGGCGATGCGAACGGAGATGACAAGGTGGACATCTCGGACGCCGTCTTCCACCTCGACTTCCTCTTCCGCGGAGGGCCGGGCGGCCCCTGCGAGGACGCCGCCGACTCGAACGACGACGGCCGGCTCGACATCTCGGACGCCATCCGGACGCTCCGCTTCCTGTTCCAGGGCTCCGAGGGCCTGCCCCCTCCGTCCCCGGGACCCGGCCTGGACCCGACGCCGGACGCTCTGAGCTGCAGGGGGTAGCCGGGGATAGCGGCGGCGGCGTGGCGCCGGACGCGGAGGTTCACTCCACGACCCGCGTGTTCCACCGGCGGCGGTAGGTCTCGTGCTCCGGGGTCGCCGGGTGCGCCTCGGCGGGCCCGTAGGGGTAGCCGCTCATGGCCCGGAACGGCAGGGGCTCCACGCGCTCCGGGTGGGCCGTATAGGGGTCCATGTCCTTGCAGTACCCCACGGTCCGTGCCAGGAAGGTGCGGCGCATGCCGGGGGCGACGGGGGGGAGCCTGTCTGCCCGCACCTCGACCTCGAGGCCGTCGCCGGGGCCGAGGATCGCGAAACGGTCGTCCGCGGCTCCGAGCAGCTCGCGCACGTCGCCGTACCGAGTGTACGCGCCGGGGAACACCTTGAAGGGCGCTTCCGACTCGAGGTCGCGATATGCGTAGAGGGCCGGGTGGCTCCCGTCGGGCGACTCCTCGGGCGGGTAGCCGCGGAAGCTCAGAGAGGCCGCGTCGGCGTCGAGGTCCTGGGTCTTCACGCCCCCGCCCGAGCCCGCGTCGGCGAGGAAAGCCTGGTCCCAGTGGATCACCATGTTGGTCGCGACGCGCAGCTTGCGGTCCCCCGGCTCGAGGACCCCCGCGAGGTCCACGGTCATGGTGCGCGGGTAGCCCGCCGGGAAGCCCCACTCCTCGCGGAGCGGGACCCACGCGTCGCCGCGCTCGGCGAGGACCGTCGGCGCCCGGAACGTCTCGCCGGCCTGCCAGGCCGCGAAGTTGGACGTCGAGTAGCCGTATTCGACGTAGCCGTGGAGGAAGAGGTACGGGCGCGCGCTCGGCCCGCCCTTCGCGAGGAGGTCGGCGATCCCGGCGCCGAAGTCCAGCTCGATCCAGTGCGACTCCCGGGCGAGGCCCGGGAAGCGCGGGTCGGGGCTCACGCGGTTCCCGTAGAGCCGGTCCGCCTCGCGCAGCTCCCCCGTCACGAGCTGGCCGGACTGGTCCCTCGCGCTTTCCGGGTGAAGCTTCCCGCGGAACGCGAGCAGCCGGAAGCCCGGCGCCGGGCCGCGCACGGCGAACATCTCCTCGGGGAGCACGGTGACGTCCTCGGGGTGGTCCACGACGGTGAGCTTGAGCTCATCGAGGTACGTGCACTCCTCGAGGGGCTCCAGCACATCGAGCCGATAGCGCCCCTCGAGGGGCTCGAGGGGGGGCAGGAGCACGTACTCCGTGGGGTCCGGCCTCGAGTAGGAGTCCTTCGCCTCGAGGTACCCGAGCCCGCCCACGCCCAGGAAGTCCGCCACGAGCTCCCACCCTCCTTGCGTCCAGGCAAAGAGTATGGGGCACGAGGTGGGCTTCCTCTCGACCTCCTGGATCCTGTGGAGCTTCCCCGGGGCCAGCCCCCGCTCGGCCTGCAGGATTCCGTCCGGCCACAGGATCCGGACGTAGTCGGCGCTCGCGGCCCCTCCGAGGCCGCAGGCGACCCGTGCGGAGGGGCGGCCGCCTCCACCGGCGCCCCCGTGGAGCCGGAAGACGGCGCCGCGGAGCCCTGCCCGGACCTCCACGCTCGCTCCGACTCCCGCCGCGTTGGCCCGCTCGAGCTTCGAGACGGGCTTCTTCGGCCCCGCCAGGTCGAGGACGAGCCAGCCCGCGGCCGGGGAGGCGACCGGGTACATCGCCGCGCCGGTCGCCGCGTCGCAGACGATCAGCGCGGGGGGCTTCCCGGGCGAGGTGACGGTGAAGGCCGCGCTCCGCCCTCCGGGGCCGGAGAGGCCCTCGAGGCTCAACGGCAATGCCGCGGGCGCGTCGAGCGCGGGGATGTGGGCCGGGCCCCGGCCCTCCGACCTGGCGTCGAGGACGAGAGCGCTCGGGCGCAGGGCCCCCTGGAGGTCCGCGACGACGCCGGCGCTGCCTCCCAGGGCCCCGAAGCGCTCCGCGAAGGCCTCGTCCTCCTCGAACCGGAGGCCGCCGTCGTTCCGCCAGAGCCTCAGGGCCTCCCCGCAGAAAAGGACCAGGTCCTCGTCGCCGTCCCCGTCCAGGTCCCCGCCCGCGGCCGAGGCCACGCCCGGCGCGCGCGCAGCGACCTCCACCCTCCTGTAACGCCACATGCGGTCGTTCGCGAAGACCACGGCGGCGCCCGAGCGCCCGTCGATGACCAGCAGGTCGGCGTCGATGTCCCCGTCCAGGTCGGCCGCCACGAGCTCGGCCGCCGCGAGGTCGAGCGAGGCCGTCCCGCACTCCGCCGAGATGTCCAGGAACGTGCCGTTCAGGTTGTTGTTGAGGACCTCGATGCGCGAGCGGACCTTGCCCCCCTCGCCCGCCTCCTGGCGGAGGCAGGCCACGTCGAGGTCCCAGTCGCTGTCGAGGTCGGCGCAGACGAGCCGCACGGGGAAGCCCCCGTGCGCGGCGCCGCGGACCTGGAGAGCCTTCTCCGCCAGCCTCCCGGTCCCGTCGTTCTCGAAGAAGCGCAGCCAGCCGGACCCCGCCAGGACGAGGTCCGCATCGAAGTCGCCGTCGATGTCGCCCGCAGCGCACGCGGCGGCGTCGACGGGCAGCCTCTGGACCTCCCGCCAGGCTCCCGGCGGGTCCTCGGAGAAGACGGCGGCGGCCCCCTGGCCTTCGCCCCCCACGGGCAGGACCACCTCGAGCGCTCCGTCCCCCGTGAGGTCCGCGAGGACGAAGGTCGGCTGCGCGGTCGTGCCGTCGGGACGGACTGCGGCAGGGAGCCTCCCCGGGGCGATCGGCACC
>JACQVW010000758.1 GCA_016209535.1 Planctomycetota bacterium
CTTCTTCACGCGGCTTCGACCCGGAAGAGGGGCTGGCCGTACTCGACGGACTCGCCGTTCCTCACGAGGATCTCGCGGACGACCCCGGCCACGCCCGCCGGGATCTCGTTCATGACCTTCATGGCCTCGATGATGCACACGACCTGGTCCGCCGTGACCAGGTCCCCTTCCTTGACGAAGGGCTCGGCCTCGGGGCTCGGCGCCCGGTAGAAGGTGCCGACCATGGGCGACGGGACCTCCCGCAGGTTCGAGGCCCGGGCGGGAGCGCCGGAGGGTGCGGCGGCGGCCCCGGCCGGGCCCGCGGCCGCCTGGGCGGCGGCCGGACCCAGGACGCTCCCGGGGGCCATGAGCGGGAAGCCCACGACCTCGCGGGGCGCGGGCGCCTCGGCCTTCCTGAGCCGGATGCGGTGCCCGTCGCCTTCGAGCTCCACCTCGACGAGCTCGTGGCGCTCCATGAGCTCGACGAGCGCCTGGAGGTCCTTCAAGTCCTTGATCTTCGAGACGTCCATGGGCCTGGAGGGGTGTGGGTGAGATTGGAGAGCCAAGCTCGGAGGGGGGCGCGCCGGCAGACAAGCCCCGGGCCCCCGGAGAGGATCATCTCTCTAACTCTTTTAGCTGAAATGAGTTATGCAGATAGGCAGGCCAGAATCTTAGGTTTTCTCAAGCGTCCTTGTCAAGAGAATTCACGCGCTCCGGGCCCCAGGAAGCCCACCTGACACCTCCTCGGCTCGAGGACGTCTATAGCCTTCGCAGCGAATTGCCCGCCCCAGCGGAGGCCCGTAGAATGCCGCAAGCCGTCCGCAGCACCACCGCCTGGAGGACCCCATGATAGGCACCACCGCAAGAGTCGCCCGCGCGTCTGGCCGACTGACCGCGCCCCTCGTCCTGAGCGCCGCCGCCCTCGGCCTGGCACTGGCCGCGGCCGCGGCCTCGCTCTCGCCCCGGGCGCCGCCGGCCGCCCGAGCCGCCGCGGCCGGCGACGACCGGCTCGACGCCCTCCAGCCCGACGAGCGGAGGGTCGTCGATGTCTTCCGCGACGCCTCGCGCTCCGTCGTCTTCGTCTCGAACAACGCCATGGTCCGGCGGAGCTTCTTCAGCCGCAACGTTGAGGAGGTGCCCGTGGGCAGCGGCTCGGGCTTCGTCTGGGACAAGGCCGGGCACGTCATCACGAACTACCACGTGGTGGCCGGAGACAACCGATCCATCACGGTGACCCTCGAGGACGGCAGCCTCCACAGGGCGCAGCTCGTGGGCTCCTTCCCCGACCGGGAGCTCGCCGTCCTCAAGATCCCGGCGCCGGCCGAGAAGCTCCACCCGATCCGGATCGGTCGCTCCGGCGACCTCCTCGTGGGCCAGACGGCCCTCGCCATCGGGAACCCCTTCGGCCTCGACCACACGCTCACGGTGGGCGTCATCAGCGCCCTGGGCCGCGAGATCCGGGCCTTGACGGGCCGCACCATCGCCGACGTGATCCAGACGGACGCGGCGATCAACCCCGGGAGCTCGGGGGGGCCGCTGCTCAGCTCGCGCGGCGAGCTCATCGGCATGAACACGGCGATCCTGAGCCCGAGCGGGGTCAACGCCGGGATCGGCTTCGCCGTGCCCGTGGACATCGTGAGGCGCTACGTCGACCAGATCATCAAGCACGGCAAGGTGCGGGGAGCCGGCCTGGGAGTGATCCTGGTCCCCGACGAGTGGGCGCGCGCCTACCGCATCCAGGGGGTCGTCATCGACTCCGCGGACCGGCGCGGCGCGGCGGCCAAGGGCGGGCTCCGGGGCACGCGGGTCGACGCCACGGGGGAGATCGAGCAGCTCGGGGACGTCATCACCGCGATCGGCGGCAAGGATGTCCGCGACCTGAACGGCCTTCGCGACGAGCTGGAGCGTCACGCCGTGGGCGAGGAGGTCGAGGTGACGTTCCTCCGCGACGGCGCCCAGCGCAAGGCCAAGGTGATTCTCCAGGAGATCGAGCTCCGCGCGGAATGAGCCGGGCCCACGCCACGCTGGTCATCCCCTGCGAAGCCGAGCCTCCCTGCGCTTGCGGCCGGGTCAAGGTCTCCGTCTACCGGGACGGCATCGAGCCCCTGATCGACAACATGGGCTGCGAGCTCGGCCTCGAGCTCCTCGGGGGCCCGTTCTGCCCGCGGTGCGAGGCAGGCAGGATCGAAAAGGCCCGGCGCGCCGCCGCGCCTATCGGCCCGCCCCGTCCGCCGCAGCGGCCGGCGTGAATCCCCAGTCCTTGCCGCCCGGTCCCGCGGCCGAGCCCGGCGAGCCCTTCTCGAGGCGGAAGTCGCCGCGCTGGGGGGCGGCGAAGCGGGGCAGCTCGTGGCGCAGGCCGTCGCCGGCCGGGGCTTGGGCGCCCTGCGGCAGGGGGAGGACGCAGCTCGAGAGCTTGACCTGCGACCCCGCGCGGGCCGCGATGGGCTCCACGAGGAGGCCGAAGACCGACTCCGTGATCTCGACCGCGCTCCGGCCCGCCGGAACGGGCGGGGGGGGCGGCGCGGGCGCCCTGGCGCCCCTCACGACGGTCGCTGGGCGAGCCCGGCGGAGCGGGTCGACGGCGACCCCCGTCGCGCCCTCGGCCACCGTGACGTGCGAGGCCTTGACCCGCGCGCCGCCCGCGACGGCGAGCGCCGTCCCCGAGCGGTGGACGAGGACCGACGCGAGGGTGGCCGCGCCGCCCTCGACGGCCACGGCCGCCCCCAGGATGTCACGGAAGACGCTCGACCGCACGAGCGCTCCCTCCCGGGGGAGGCCCCAGAGCCGCAGGCCTTCGCCCTGGACGCGCGACACCTCCACCCCGTCGAGGAGGAGCGTTCCCCCGCGCTGGACGATGCCCGAGCGGCAGTCGGCCACGCGCGTCGAGCGCAGCTCGACCGAGCCTCCTTCGCTCCCGACCGCCGCGCCGGCGACGCCCCGGAAGACGCAGCGCTCGAGCGCCACGGAGCTCCCGTCCACTTGCAGGAAGCTCCCGGCGAGGACCCCGGCGATGGGCTCCGACCCCTCGGCGACGAGCCGGGCTCGCCCGCCCTCGAACCGGCAGTGGCCGAGCCCGTGCCGGCGGGCCTCGGCGCCCGCCCCCGTCCGCCGGAAGGCGATCCCGGACCAGGACTGCGCCATGTCCGCCGGCCGGAAGGTGACGGGCTCGAGGGCGCTCCCCTCCACGACGAGCGTGCCGCGCACCTCGATCGAAGAGCCGGGCATGCAGACGACGTTGACCCCCGGACCGATGCGGAGGCTGGCCCCGGGCGCCACGACGGCGTTCCCCCGCAGGACGTAGGGCCCTCCTGCACGCCACTCGGCCTTGCCCGTGATCGAGGGGTCCACGGGGCTCACCGCGGGGGCCCGGACGAGGCTGATCGCGTGGAGGGCGACGACGTCGTCCTTCGAGCCCAGGAGCTCCACCCAGAACGGGCTCTTCGGGTCCCCGCCCGACGCACCTCGAGCGGTCCAGCGGCCCGAGACGGGCTCGTAGGAGGCGAGGGCGCCGCCGGCGCGGACCTTGAAAGCCACGGCGGGGTCCACGAGGCCCGAGAGCGTCACCCCGCCCCCTCCGTCGGACCCGAGGTAGACGCGGGTCCCGGCGCCCGAGGCCGCCGGCTGCGAGCCGTCGCCCTGGGCCGTGGCCTGGGGCCAGAGGACGTAGCGCGTGCGGAGCTGGACCTGCCGCCGCTCGACGAAGCTCTCGATGCTGGCGACGGTCTCCTCGGGGTAGAGCGCCGCGAGGCGCGAGAGCCGGGCCCGCAGGCTCGGGCGCGAGAGCGGCCCGTCGAGGAGCTCGCGGGCGGCCCTGTGGTAGAGCGGCGCGAAGCGCTGGTGCTGGAGGAAGCGGCGGACGGCGGGGAGCCCCGCGGGGAAGAGCGGCTCGAGGGGGCTCCGCTGGAAGACGCTGTCCTGGTCCCACGGGACGAGGACGAACTTCCCGTCGCCCGGCCGCTGGGCGAGGAAGTAGTCGTCGGGCGCTCCCGTCGAGAGGCCGTTCTCGTTGTTCCCGAGCACGTGGTTCGCGGCGAAGTAGGCCGCCCACTCGGCGGGATCGATCGCCTCCTCCACGCGCTTCGCATACTGGTCCTCGTCCTTCGTCGCGAGGGCCTCGAGCATCTTGATGAGCGGTCCCAGGGTCGCTCCGGAGCGCTTCCGGTTCACCCGGAGGTACGCCTGCTCGTACGCCGCCGGGTCCGGGCCGCGGTAGACGAGGTCCGCGCCGCCCGACGGCCCGCGGCCGCGCTCGCCCCGGAAGATGTCGCCCCGGCTCGATCCGAAGCGGCGGTCCAGGAACTCGCTGTCGACGACCTCGACGTCCAGGTACCTCGGGTCGTCGAGGCCCGGCGTCACGAGGCGCACGAGGGCCGCGTCCGACACCGGGAGCCCGATCGAGCGCATCGCGTCTCCGCCCGCCTTCTGGCGCAGGGTCGCGTAGGCGTTCAGGATCAGGCGGTCGCGGCCATCGAAGAAGTCGCCGCTCGAGAGCCGCACCCGGTACGACATGCGGCCGTCCTCGGGGCTGCGCGAGTTGTTGCCGCGGTAGCGGATCTGGGCGTTATAGAAGGCGACCCCACCGCGCGGGTTCACGCCGGAGCCCTCGAAGGTCGCGACGAACGTGCAGGCGAAGAGGTTGTCCTGGAACGGGCTCGAGGCCCGGAACCGCTCCCAGGTCTGCCGCGGCATGAGGATGCGGTAGACCGGCATGCCCGGGCCGGAGTCCTCCCGGGCCCGGGCCTCCACCTGGAAGTAGCACTCCCTGTCCCCCTCGGGCCACCGCACGACGTTGCCCGAGGCGTCGCGCGCCTGCACGGCGAAGCCGACCAGCGACCCCGCCTTGAAGCGCGGCAGCTTCGCCGCGTAGTGGCCGTCGCGCGCGGCCCCGTCGTCGGCCTGCCCCGTGTCCGCCATGGCCTTCTTGACGGCCCTCGAGCCCGCGTTGGCATCGCGGTAGACCACCGCCACCTCGGCGAGCTTGCCCGTGTCGAGGACGTGGGCATGCACCGTCACCGCCTCCTCGGGGGATGGGACCGCCGGCTCGTGGCGCACGCCCGCGATGGCGGGGTCCATGCCCTTCTCGGCCCGCGGGCTCAGCCGGCCCGGCGATCCCCCCGGCGGGCCCAGAGTCCAGGCCTGGGGCCACCGGTTGTCGAGGGCGGGGTCGATGAGCTCGAGCGACGCGCCGCCGCCGTCGGCCGCGGCGGGCCAGGGCGCGCTGTCCTGGTACTCGACCCGGTCCGCGACGTCGCCGCGGCCGTCGATGAGCGCGATGGTCTCGCCCGAGTCCGCGAGGCTCCCCTCGAAGGGGCCGAAGACGAGCTTCGCGGCCGGTCCGGCCCGGGCGCGGACCTTCTCGGGAGACCCCGCGACCACCGCGCAGCCCCCGGGCGGGAGCACCGCGTCGTCGGGGAACCGGAAGCTGATGCCCCGGTCGAGCCTCCAGCCCTTCAGCGGGACCGCAGCCTTGCCCCTGTTGTGGACCTCGACGAGCTCCTCGTCCTTCGAGTCGGACCTCCCGTGGTACAGGATCTCGCTCAAGACGAGGTCCGAGGGCGGCGGCGCCGCGTTGGGCGCCCCGGGCGTGGCCTTCGGGAGCGACGAGACCCCGCCCGAGCCGTCGGGGAACCGGCCGAAGCTCGCCTCCGGGGGCAGCCCCTTGCGCACGGGGATCGCGTCCACGATCTCCCGCGTGGCGCCCACCACCAGGAAGAGGACGCTCCCGCCGCCGAGGAGGGGCTTGATGGCCTGCCCCTCGAGGACCCACGGCTTCCGGCGCGTGGCGGAGCCCGCGACGGCCGCGCCGCCCGCGCCGCGAGGGTCCGTGGTGAGCCGGAGCCCGTCGAGCTTCTGGGCCGCGTCCGCCTCGGCCACGAGCTCGACGAAGAGCCGCGGCTCGTCGAGCCTCGCCTCGTTGATCCTGAGCGGCGGCAAGGCCGCGGCCGCGGGCCGCCGGCGGACGTTGCGGGAGTTCTCCGCGCCCGGAGTGCCGCCGGGGACGCGGCTCGCTCCCCAGGACCAAGCGCGGTGCCAGTCCCCTCGCGGGTCGATGAGCTCCAGCGTCGGGCCGAGGCCATCGGGCGCGTCGGGCCACAGGTCTCCCTCGGGGCCGCTGCCATCGCCGTAGTGGATCCAGGCGACGACGCGTCCCGTGCGGTTCCGGAGCTCGAGGATGTCCCCCGTGTTCCCCAGGCTGCCCTTGAAGTCCCCGACGACGTTCGAGATCCCCCACGCGGCTTTCAGCGCCGCCGCGTCCCGCGCCACGACGAGGTAGCCGCCGGGCCCGATCACCGTGCCTTCGGGGATCGTGAGCTCGATCCCCGCGGTGAACGTCCAGCCGCCGACGTCCACCCACGAGACGCCGGCGTTGTGGAGCTCGACGAGCTCCCGCTTCCCCTCCTCCTCAGGGGGGTGGTAGCCGATCTCGCTGAAGACGACCTCGCTCTCGCCGGGACCCCAGGCCTCCTGCCCCGTGGCAGCGGCGAAGTGGAGGGGAAACAGAAGGATCAGCGCACGCCGGCGACCCATGCTGGCATTATACGAGGCCACGATCGGGCGGATTCGGTCTTTTCCTCTGCAATAAACTCCGGCCCCGGGCGATGATGTCCTGGCCGGGGCCTCCGGGGCCAGGGCGACCTGGCGGAGGCCTCGGGAACGTGCGGAAAGATGAGGCGGAGGGAGGAGATCGGACGATGATGCTGAGACTGTTGGGGCTCTGTTTGCCGTTCGCGTTGGCCCTGCCGGCGGCCCTCGCCGAGGACGAGGGGCGCGGGGATGAAGAGCGGGCGAAGGTCAAGGAGAAGATCGAGCGCATCCTCCAGGAGGCGAAGCAGGCCGCCGAGCGCGGCGAGGGCGACCGCGCCGAGGCCCTCGAGCGCAAGGCGCGGGCGATCAAGGATGAGCTCGGGAAGCGCCGGGAGGAGGCCCGAAGGCACGAGGAGGAGGCCGCAAGACCCCGGGAAGGGGCTCCGGAGCACGAGATCCATGCCCTCGAGGAGAAGCTCGGGGAGCTGCGCGAGCAGCGCGCCGCGGCCCGCGAGGAGGGCCGCCGGGAGGACGCCCAGAGGCTCGAGAACGCCGTCGAGGAGATCAAGGCGCACCTCGCGAAGATCCGCGGCGAGCGCGGCGAGGGGGAGCGAGGCAGGGAGGAGCGCGTCCGCCGGGAGGAGCGCCGTGAAGGGCCTCGCGAGGAGCGGCGGGAAGAGCGCCGCGACGAGCCGCGGGAGGCCCGCCGCGAGGGGCAGCCCCCGGGCCCCGGAGACATCGAGGCCATCCGCCGCGAGGTCCAGGGCCTCCGGGAACAGCTCCACAGGATCGAGGACCTCCTGGGGAGGCTCGAGCGGGCCCACGCCGAGCGCGAGGGACGCCGCGGCCCGGAGCGCCCCGGCCCTCAGCGTCCCCGGGGCCCCGAGGGCCGGCCGCAGGGCGGGCCGCGGGAAGGCCCGCAGCCGCCCGCGCCACCACATCAGCCGCCGAGGCCGCCCCGCCCCGAGCGGGACCGCGAAGGCGGCGAGGGGGGCGGCGAGCGGCGCCTCTGATCACCGCCTGGGGTCAGGGCAGAAGAGCGACACGCCGGCGCCGGGCTCCACCGCGAGCCCCGCGCCGGCGGGCGCGGCTCACCGCTTGGCCAGGATGCGGACCTTGAAGCCCAGCGCCTGGCTCGCGGCCACCATCTCGCCGAAGATGTCTCCGTAGGCGACGGCGATGTGGTTCGACATGTAGTGGGCCATGACCGTCTCCTGGGAGCAGCGCAGGTCGCCGGCCATGAAGGGCCACTGCCTCGTCGTGCCCTCCCACCAGGCGTCGCGCTTCTTCGGCGGGAGCTTCACGGACTCGCCGCGCCCGACGTCCATCCAGAGCTCCCCGCCGTCCCCGCCCTTCAAGTAGGCCCGCGCCCAGGTGACCTCGCCGGGCAGGCTCTCTCCCGCGAAGGTGCCGCCGGGGATGGGGAAGTAGCCCGCCGGCTGGCGGTACGAGTGGACACCCTTCAACGTCCTGGGGTCGTGGTTGAAGGCGTAGGCGCCGCAGGACCCCGAGTTGAGGAGCACCCACAGGAACCGGTTCCCGTGGAGGCCTCCCCAGCGCACGTCGTGGAACATGACGGCCTGGTGGAGCCCCTTCTTCTTCAAGAGGCGCTTCATGATCTCCATGGGGACCAGGTTGCCCTGGTCGGCCTCGGTCGAGGTGATGATCAGGTCCCCGTTCGACTCGGGGCGGCAGGTGGAGTTGAGGAGCCCCTCGCAGAAGTCGCTCGGCGGCAGGAGGGGCAGGAGCCCGAGCTGGTACTGCCAGCCCACGCAGTCCGCCTTGAACTCGCCGACGAGGTCGAGGACCGCGAGGTACATGCGGAGCTGCTCCCTCGTCGCGCCCTCGGTGAAGTCCTCGGCGCCCTTCTCGCGCCAGTGGAACGCGACGCCCTTCGACCTCACGAGCTCGAAGGCGTCGTCGACCCGTCTCGGGGAGACCGACCGCATGCGGTGGATGATCCAGGCCTGGTCCACCTTGTGCTCGGTGAAGCCGATGGTGTTCAGGAGGCGCGTCCCGAAGTAGCCGTTGATCATGCCCATGGACGTGTCGCCGAGCATGAGGGCCAGCACCCGCTGCTTGCGGATCTCGGCGACGACCTCGTCCGCGATCCGCTTCGCCCCGGGCGTCACGGCGGCGGAGTAGCTCAGCTCGTCCTCGCGGTACGGGATCCGGCCGCTCGAGCACCACTCCTCGAGGCGCTCCATGAACGCCGCGTCCCGCGTCCAGTCCCTCGCCGAGCTCCAGATCCTCGAGAACTCTCGCCCCAGGCTCGCGAGGCAGGCGCCCGTGTTGAGCAGCGCGACGAGCCCGGGCCAGGTGCCGGAGAAGTTGCTCGCCAGGAGGAGCGGGTTGTCCTTGCCGACGACGCCGTCGGTGGTGTGAGGCCCGTACGTCCAGTGCACGAAGAGGCCGATCGTGGGGTCGGTCACGGGCCCGAGCTTCCGGATGGCCTGGTCCGGCCTCGAGATGAACCCCTCGATGAGGCGCGGCCTCCGCCCGAGCTTGCGGAGGGCCTTGAGCAGGTTCCTCGTGGCCTCGCGGAGCTGCGGCACGGCCCACTGGTTCGGCTTGTCCCGGTAGTCCCCCGGCCAGAAGATGGCGACGTCCTTCGACACGGTGTCCCCCTTGTAGCTGTTCGAGTCGGTTGAAATCGTTGGGAAAGCGCTGCACCGTATTATCGCAACCCCGAGGGCGATGCAAGAGGACCCGAGATGCCCGAGACGACGACCCGACGATGCTTCCTTGGGATCGACTGCGGCGCCGAGAGCGGCCGCGCGATGCTGGGCACCCTCGAGGGCCCACGGCTCCGCCTCGAGGAGGTCCACCGCTTCCCCAACGAGCCCGTGCGGCTCCACGAGACCCTCACCTGGGACCTCCCGCGCCTCCTCCGGGAGGTCCAGCGGGGGATCGCCGCCGGCGCCGCCCGGGCCGGCGGGGCGCTCGACGGGATCGCGGTCGACTCCTGGGGGGTGGACTTCGGCCTCCTCGACCGCTCGGGCGGAGTCCTCCAGAACCCCGTCCACTACCGCGACGGGCGCACGCGAGGCGTCATGGAGGAGGTCTTCCGCTCGATCCCCCGGGAGCGGATCTTCGACGAGACGGGCATCCAGTTCCTCTCGCTCAACACGCTCTACCAGGTGGCGGCCCTGCGCAGGCGAACCCCCGAGGTCCTCGAGGCCGCGGGGAAGCTCCTCCTCATGGCGGACCTCGTCGCGTACCTCCTCTGCGGGCGCGCCGCGGCCGAGCTCACCCTCGCGAGCACCTCGCAGATGTGGAGCCCGGTCCGGCGCGAGTGGTCACGGCCGATCATCGAGGCCATCGGAGCGCCGCGGTCGATCTTCCCCGAGGTCGTGGGCCCCGGGACCGCCCTCGCGCCCCTCCGGCCGGAGGTCGCGCGGGAGGCGGGGCTCGCATCGCCGCCCCCCGTGATCGCCACGGCGGCCCACGACACGGCGTCGGCCGTCGCGGCCGTGCCCGCCTCGGGCCCGGGCGCCTGGGGCTACCTCTCGAGCGGCACCTGGAGCCTGCTCGGGGTCGAGCTCCCGGCGCCGCGGATCGCTCCGGAGGTCCTCGCGCGGAACTTCACGAACGAGGGCGGCGTGGCGGGCACGACCCGGTTCCTCAAGAACCTGAGCGGCCTCTGGCTCGTCCAGGAGTGCCGGCGGCGCTGGGCACGCGACGGGGAGGACCTGGACTACGGGGCGCTCACGGTCCTCGCCGAGCAGGCGGGCGCGGCGCGCGCCTTCGTCCTGCCGGGGCACCCGGACTTCTTCGCGCCGGCCGACATGCCCGAGGCGATCCGCGCCTTCTGCCGGCGGACGGGGCAGCCCGTCCCGGCGGCGAAGGGCGAGGTCGTGCGCTGCGCCCTCGAGAGCCTCGCCCTCGCGTACCGCGAGGCGGCCGAGGCGGCGCGGGAGGTCCTCGGGCACGGGATCGACCGCCTCCACCTGGTCGGCGGCGGGAGCCAGAACCGGCTCCTCGACCAGCTCGCGGCCGACGCCCTCGGCGTGCCCGTCCTCGCGGGCCCCGCCGAGGCGACGGCCCTGGGGAACATCCTCGTCCAGGCCATGGCCGTGGGCGAGATCGGCTCGCTCGAGGAGCTGCGCGCCGTCGTGCGCGCCTCGGTCAGGATCGAGGAGTACGCGCCGCGCGAGCGAGCGGCCTGGGATGACCGGTACGCGCAGTACCGCAGGCTGGCGGGGCGGGCGTGAGGCCCCTCACACCGCCACGCTGCTCACCTTCTCCGCCACGCGCTCCGACGGGAGGGCCGTGTTGCCGCTCCACCAGGTGATCTTCCCCGTCTCGAACTTGTTGGCGAGCTCGCGGCGGAAGGGCAGGACCCGCACGACGAAGCCGTGCTGGCCGGCGCTGCGGCACGGGATGCTCCCCGTGAAGACGGCGACGGAGCCCTCGCAGGACGCGAAGTTCAGGGGGAGGGCGTCGCCGGCCACGATCTCGCCCTGGGAGTCGATCGGGCCGTAGAGGACCTCCACGGCGACCTCCTCGGGGGCGAGGGCCCCCAGGAGCACGCGCACCTTGAGCTCGAGGCTGCTCCCGAGCTCGAGCTCCCTCGCCGTGTCGGCGTGGACGCTGAGGATCGAGACCTCTTGCCAGTGCTCCTGGACGTGGCTTTTCCACGCGGCGAGCATCTTGGCCGCCTTGAACTGGTCCTTCTCGAGCATGGAGGCGTGGATGGCCGCGGGCAGGTAGATCCGCTCGGCGTACTCCTCGACCATGCGGTTCGTGTTGAACCGCGGGCAGATCGTCCGGATGCAGGCCTTCACCCGCTGAATCCACTCCCGCGGGACGTCGTCGGGCCCGCGGCGGTAGAAGGTCGGGATGATCTCCTTCTCGAGGAGGTCGTAGATCATGGTGGACTCGGTCTGGTCCTGATACTCCCGGTCCGTGTGCTCCTCGCCGTTCCCGATGGCCCAGCCGTTGTCGCCCGCGTACCCCTCGCACCACCAGCCGTCGAGGATGCTCACGTTGAGGGTGCCGTTCATGCACGCCTTCATGCCGCTCGTCCCGCTCGCCTCGAGGGGCCGCACCGGCGTGTTGAGCCAGACGTCGCAGCCCTGGACGACGTAGCGCGCCACGTCGATGTCGTAGTCCTCGAGGAACACCACGCGGCGGTGGAGGTCGTCGCTGCGGGCGAGCTGGGCGATCTGCCGGATGATCTCCTTGCCCGGGTGGTCGTTGGGGTGGGCCTTCCCGGCGATCACGAGCTGCGCCGGCCGCTCCTTGTCGAGGAGTATCCGCTTCAGGCGCGCCGTGTCGCGCAGGATCAGGTTCGCCCGCTTGTACGTGGCGAAGCGGCGGGCGAAGCCGATCGTCAACACCTCGGGGTCGAGGATCTCGTCGGCCGCCGCGATCTTCGCGTTGGGCGCCGCCTGGCGCTTGAGGCTCTTCTTGATCCGGCGCCTCGCGAAGCTCACCAGCCGGTCCCGGAGCCGCTCCTTCGCCCGCCAGAGCTCGTTGTCGGGGATCTCCTCCACGCGCTGCCAGACGCTCTGGTTCACCGGGTCCTCGAGCCACCGCGGCTCGAGGTACCGCTCGAAGAGGCGGGCGAGCTCGTCGGAGAGCCAGGAGTGCGTGTGGACACCGTTCGTGATGTGCGCGATGGGCACCTCGCGCTCCGGGACGGCGGGCCAGAGCCGCTTCCACAGCCTCCGCGTGATCCTCCCGTGGAGCTGGCTCACGCCGTTGGAGTGGGCCGCGAGCCTGAGCGCGAGGACCGTCATGCAGAAGTCCTCCCGGGCGTCGTCCGGGTTCTCGCGGCCGAGCCCCAGGAACGCGTCCATGGAGATCTTGAGCTGCGGGGCGTAGTCGCGGAAGTAGGCGCGCACCATGTCGGGCGGGAAGCGGTCGTTGCCCGCCGGGACGGGCGTGTGCGTCGTGAAGACGTTGCCCGCCGCCATGGCCTCGCGCGCCTCGGCGAAGCTCAGCCCGTCGCGCTGCATGTGGAGGCGGATGCGCTCGAGGGCGAGGAAGGCCGAGTGGCCCTCGTTCATGTGGCACACCGTGGGCTCGTAGCCGAGCTTCATGAGGGCGCGGATCCCGCCGATGCCGAGGAGGATCTCCTGGCGGATGCGCATGTCCAGGTCGCCGCCGTAGAGCCGCGAGGTCACCATGCGGTCCGAGGGGTCGTTCGAGGCGACGTTCGAGTCGAGGAGGTAGACGCTCACGCGCCCGACCTGGAGCCTCCAGAGCTTCGCCTCCATGCGCCGCCCGTGGAAGGAGACCTCCGTCGTGACCTCGCGCCCGCCCTCGTCCCTCACGAGGGTCATGGGCAGGTTGTAGAAGTCGTTCTCCGGGTAGAGCTCCTGCTGCCACCCGTCGGAGCTCAGGTACTGGCGGTAGTAGCCGTGCTGGTAGCAGAGCCCGACCCCCACGATGGGCAGCCCCAGCTCGTCGCAGGACTTGACGTGGTCCCCCGAGAGGATGCCGAGGCCGCCCGAGTAGAGGGGCAGGCATTCGTGGAGCCCGAACTCCGCGGAGAAGTAGGCGATCTTGATGTCGAGCTTCGACCCGTAGACCCGCGTGTACCACGTCGACGACGACAGGTATCCCTCGAGCTCCTCGTAGACCGAGTCCATGTGGGCGAGGAACGCGTGGTCCTCGCTCAGGGTCCTCAGCCGCTCGGGGTGAAGGGCGCCCAGGAGGAGGGCCGGGTTGTGGCTGCACTCCTCCCAGAGGTCGAGGTCGATCCTCCGGAAGAGGGCCAGGGCGTTCCGGTTCCAGACCCACCAGAGGTTGCGGGCGATGACGAGGAGCGGCTTCAGCCTCGCGGGCAGCTTGGGAACGACCGTGTACTTCTGGATCACTCGTGTCCTCGCTCCTGGGGGTTCTTCCTCGGGGCTCGCCGCGGGAGGGGCTCCGGGTCCGGGAACGGGCCCGGGCGGCCCCGGGCGGGGCCTGGTCCTGTTATCGGCTCGGGGTGGCGCAAAAGATTACGAGGGCGGACCCGCCGGGGGCGAGGAGCCCCGCCGGCTCGCGGGACGGGGCCGGGCCGGGGGCCTCCGAGTATAATCGGGGGACGCGGGCGGGGGCAAACCTGCCGTCGCGTCCGTTCTCGTCCGCCCCGTCCCTCCCGCCCGCGCCGCGGACCCACGCCAGACGCCATGAGAATCCTCGTCCTGGACGACCACGCGCCCCACGGGGAGAGCCTCGTCGAGCTCCTTCCGACGCCCGTGTCGCCGGCCCTGCTCCTCGACCTCCTCGCTCGGGTGGAGCGCGAGACCTCGGGGCTCTCGCTGGCCCTGCGCAGGAGCTTCTCCCTGGCGAGGTACGGGCTCCGGTAGCCCTCCCGGCGGGACCCTGGCGAATGGGCGCCCTCACCCTCGCGCGAGTCCGGCCGTACCTGGAGCTCGTCCGCGTCTTCCTGACGCCCTCGGCCGCCGCCGACAGCCTCGCGGGGTACGCCCTCGCCGCGGCCGTCGCCGGGAGCGCCCTGTCCCCGGGCCGCGCGGCCGGCGCCGCGGGCACGAGCGTGCTCCTCTACGGACTCGGCATGGCGTGGAACGACCTCTTCGACCGGGCGAAGGACGCCGCCGCCGCGCCGGGCCGCCCGATCCCGTCGCGGAGGATCTCTCCGCGGTCCGCCGCGGCGTTCTCCCTGGCGCTTCTCACCGCGGCGCTGGGCCTCGGGGCGGCGACGGGGATCGCGGTCCCCGCGGCCCTCGTCGCGGCCCTCGCGCTCGCCTACGACTCGGGCGGCAAGGCGGTACCCGTCCTCGGCCCCGTCCTCATGGGCCTCTGCCGCTCGGGGAACCTGCTCCTGGGCGCCGCGGCGGCCGTGGGCCTCGAGCGGGCCGCCGCCGAGCCGGCGCTGCTCGGGGCCGCGGCGCTCCTCGGGCTCCACGTGGCGAGCGTCACGGCGGCGAGCGAGCTCGAGGAGGCGCCCTTCGACGCCTCGAGGCTCCTCCTCAGGGCCCTCCCGGCCCTCCTCGTGCCCGCCGCGCTCGTCCTGCTGCGCCCGGAGCGGCCCGAGGTGTGGGCCCAGGCGGTCCTGCTCCTCGCGCTCGTCGGCGGCGCGCTCCGCGCCGCGGGGCGAGCGGCCCGGACGCCCGCGAGCCCCTTCCACGGGGCCGCGGTCTTCGTGCGCAGAGCCCTCTCGGGGATCTTCCTCGTCGACGCGGGGGCGCTCCTCGCCCTCGCGCCGGACCGGAGGCTCGCGCTCGCGGCGTCGGCCGGGCTCTACGCGCTCCTGGCCGCCGGCCAGGTCTGGAAGCGCGCCTGGATGCGGCGGGGCTCGCCGGGGAGTTGATTCCGCAAGGGGGGCAGGCTACCCTCCTCCTCCCATGAAGGTCCTCGTCGTCGGCTCGGGGGGCCGGGAGCACGCCATCGTCGCGACCCTCCTGCGCTCGGGGCGCCGCCCGGAGGTGCTCTGCGCGCCCGGGAACGCCGGCATCGGGGCGGAGGCGAGGCTCGTCGAGGGCTCGGGGGACTCGCCCGAGGGGATCGAAAGCCTCCTCGGCCTCGCGCGCGACGAGGGGATCGACCTCACCGTCGTGGGGCCCGAAGCGCCCTTGGTCCTCGGGATCGCCGACCGGTTCGCCGCGGCGGGGCTGCGCGTCTTCGGCCCCTCGCGGGAGGCGGCGGCCCTCGAGGGGAGCAAGTGCCGCGCGAAAGAGCTCCTCGCCCGCCACGGGATCCCGACGGCCCCGTTCCGCATCTTCGACGACGCCCGCCCGGCGATGGCGCACCTCGAGCGGGCGGCCTACCCCCTGGTGCTCAAGGCCGACGGCCTCGCGGCCGGGAAGGGCGTGATCGTGGCGCGCGACCGGGCCGAGGCCGCGGCCGGAGCCGAGGCGATCCTCGTGGAGCGCCGGTTCGGGGACGCCGGCAGGCGCCTCCTCGTCGAGGACTTCCTCCCGGGCTCGGAGGTCTCGCTCCTCGTGATCACGGACGGAGAGGACTTCCTCCCCCTCGAGACGGCGCAGGACTACAAGCAGGCCTTCGACGGCGACGAGGGCCCCAATACGGGCGGCATGGGCTGCTACTCGCCCACCATCGCCCTCGAGGACCCCGTGATCCGGGACGCGGTCGAGCGCATCGTGCGCCCGACCCTCGCGGGCCTGCGGGAGGAGGGCGTGCTCTTCCGGGGCGTCCTCTACTGCGGGCTCATGCTCACGGCGAAGGGGCCCCAGGTCCTCGAGTTCAACGTGCGCCTCGGCGACCCCGAGACGCAGGCGATCCTCGTGAGGCTCAAGACGGACCTCCTCGAGGTCTTCGAGCGCGCCGTCGAGGGGCGGCTGCGGGGGGTGCGGCTCGAGTGGGACCGGCGCCACTCGGTGTGCGTCGTCGCGACCTCGGGCGGCTACCCGGGCACGCACGCGACGGGCTTCCCGATCACGGGCCTCGAGGGCGTCCGGACCTCGGCCCCCGACGTGCGCGTCTTCCACGCGGGCACGAGGCGGGCCCCTTCGGGCGAGGTCCTGACCTCGGGCGGCCGGGTCCTCGGCGTCACCGCATTGGGGGCGACGAGGGCCGAGGCGCGGGCGAAGGCCTACGCGGCCCTCGAGGGGATCCGCTTCGAGGGCATGCGCTACCGCCAGGACATCGGCGCCGAGGCGCGCGGCAGCAAGCCGGGCCCTTGACCCGCCGCTGGCGCTGGACCCGTCACTTCTTCTTCGGGGCCTTCTTGTCGGCGCCCTTCTTCCCGGGCGACTTCTTCCCGGCCTTGCCCTCGTCGGGCTTGGGCTCCTCGGGCGGCGGGGCGTTCGGGCTCCCTCCTCGGTCGCCCTCACCCTCGGGCTTCGCGTCCTCCGGCTTGGCCTCGTCTGGCTTGGCCTCCTCGGGCTTCGCGGCCTCGTCGGGCTTGGCCCCTTCCTCGGCCTTCGCTCCCTCGCCGCCCGGGGAGTCGGGGCTCGCTCCTGGGTCGCCCTCACCTTCCGCCGGCTCCTCGGGGCAGCCCACGAGCGTGCGGATGTTCTGGTACTTCTTGTTAAGGGCCTCCTTGTCGCACTTGTACTGGTAGCGCCCGCCGAAGTCCTGGACGCCGGGGTTGTAGAAGGCCACCTTGTACTTGTCCGAGACCACCTTCTGCTCCTGGACCCCGCGCTTCGCGACCATCTTCCCAAGCTCCTGGAGGTTCGCGAAGGCGCTCTGCGACTTCAGGAAGAGTGCCTCCTGCTTGATCGGGAGCGCCCGGATCTCCTTCTGGATCGCCGCCTGGCCCTTCCTCCACTCGAGGACGTACTTCTCGAACGCGTCCTTGTCCAGGGTGCCGTCCTTGACGAGCTCCTCGCCCTTCTTCGCTGCCTCCAGCTTCTCGAGGAGCTGGCCGAGGTGCTCGATGAGCTTGTCCATGAGCTCCGTGTACGCCTCGCAGAGGGCCGAGGCTTCCTGGGCCTCCTCATCCTTGCTCCCGACCTTGATCGGGGGCTTCGCGTACCAGGACCAGGGCTCGCTCTTCGGCGGGAAGACCTTCGCGTTCTGCTTGATCAGCCTCTGGACCGCCGGGGTCTGCTTGTCGAGGTGGATGTGGGTGCGGACCATGTACTCCCCGGTGGCGATCCGCTTCGTGAGCTTCCACGTGAAGGGGAGGTCCGTCCGGTTCTCGTCCTTGAGCACGTAGTCCGTCTCCTCGACGGGCAGACCGAACAGCTCGAGGCCCAGGTGGATCTTGGTCCCCCGGGGCACGTGCGGGGAGACGTTGACCTTGAGCTCGATCGTCTGGGGATCGGCGGAGCCCTTCGGCCGGACGTACTTCACGTCACGGATCTCGAAGTACGCGTCGTAGCCCTCGAAGTTCCCGGGCCGGCCCTCGTCCTTGGGCTTCTCCTCGGGCCCTTCGGGCTTCTCCTCCTCGGGGTCCTGGGCCAGCGCGGGGAGAGACGCGAAGACGAAGCAGGGCAAGATCGCGAGGCGGCGAGACATGTTTCTAGGGTCCTCCAGGGGAGCGGTGGATCGGCGGCTGGCCCGCCGCGCCTCCCGGCTCGGGTCCCCGGCTCGGCGGGCTCAGTCAGCGTCTTCCTGGATCAGGATTCTCGGGCTCGGGAGGAAGTACGTCAAGGTGACGTCGTCGACGGCGGGGGTCTGGACGACGCCGCCGGCCGTGTTCCCGACCTGGGACCTGGAGCCGACCAGGCGCATCTTGTAAACGAGCTCCGCGTTGTTGCCCTTGAGCCCCGTCGCGCGCCGGTAGACGGGCCTCCCCGCCACCTGGTTCGCCACCGACGGCATGCGCCAGGGCTCGAAGAAGGTGGGCGGGAGCGCCGCGTTGCCGGGGTTGTAGGTGAGCTCGCACTGGATCGGCGTCGTCTGGAGGCGCTGCGGGACCGAGTTGATGCGCGAGTCCGTGTACATCGTGGGGTAGTACGAGGTCCAGTCGAAGGACCGCAGGATCACGTGGTCCACGTCGGCCGGGAGCGGGATCTCGAAGACGTTCGCGTACTCCCCCGGCTGCTGGGAGAAGTACCCCGGCGAGCCCTGGGCGCCGTAGTACTGCTTCACGCCGGCGAAGGTGTTCTCGAAGGAGATGAGCTCGTCGATGGTGGCGTTGGCGAGGATGCGCTTCGTGCTCGGCGCGATCGTCTTCACCCCCGAGCCCCCTTCGGCCACCGTGGTGTTCGTGAACCACTTGAAGACGCCGGCGTCCGACACCCCTTGGTCGCGGACGATGCTCGCGATCTGGAGGCCGTCGCGCGGCTGCCGCTCGTTCAAGCGGACCCAGGAGTTCGCCGAGCCGTCGATGATCTGCTGCGGCTTGTAGGCCCTGCCCTCCTGGACCTCCTGGAAGTCGAGGAAGAGCCGGATCGGGAAGGCGGGGTTCTGGTCGTCGAACTCGAGGCCGATGTGGTGCCACTCGTGGGCCTTGAAGTGGGAGACGTCGACGAGGATGTCCGACCGCGAGATGATCTTCTTGTCGTGGAGGTGCTCCAGGATGGGGTTCTGCATGCCCGCGCCGCCAGCCGCGCCGCCCTCCGCCGAGGCTCCGCCCGGATCGGGGTAGAGCTTGATCGTGGAGTCCTCCCCGCCGCCCGACGACCCGCCGCCCGAGGCGAGGGCCGGGAACGCCTGGTGGTAGTACATGCGCGTGATCCGGAGCTGGCCCTTCGAGTTCTTGAAGATGAAGAACTGCGTCCCCTCGGAGCCCGAGTAGTCCGACGCCGCGGGCATCACCTCCCTGATCACCTGGGTGCAGCCGATGAGCCCCGAGAAGACCGGATCGTCGCCGTCGAACTCGAACTTGCACCAGAAGGCGATGCCGCCCTTATAGTACGCGACGTTGCCGAGCACGTTCTGATCGCGGCTGCCGACGCCCGAGGCTCCCACCAGCGGGTTCCCCCCGCCGCCGCTCGCGTCCCCGATCCGCTGGCGTGCCGGGAGGACGAGGGTGCGCGTCTCGAGGTGGGACATGCGGAGCAGGCTCGTGTTGAGCCCGTCCGGGAAGAGGTCCGTGCCCAGCATCTCCCGGTCGATCCTCGGGTCCGCGATCATGGCGTCGGGGTTGAAGTTTCCGCCGAGGGAGACCAGCTCCTGGCGGCGCAGGTGCTTCGCGTTCACCGTCTGCTTCTGGCGCGAGAAGGGCGCGTCGAGGACCTCGCCGAGGGCGAAGGCGACCTGGTCCCCCTGCCGGCTCACGTTCCCCTGCTGGACGACCCGCTGCAGGTTCGCGATGGACCGCGGGTCCCTGTCCTGGAACGTGTGCACCATGAGGACCGAGGGGTAGCCGCGGAGCGAGTTGGTCCTCTGGTGGACCGGCTGCTCGAGCCGCCGGCCGTCGAGGAGCCCCGCGAGCTCGATCCGGCCGTCGCGGAAGCTGCCCGTGGACCAGATCTCCGTGAGCGCCGCGAGAGGCTCGGGCCACGTCACGACGAACTTCCTGTCGTTGGCGCTCGTCCGCGTGTACGAGGCGAAGGTGCGCCCGAAGTGGAACTGGCTCGTGTGGCGCAGCACGTCGAAGACCTTGACCACGGTCCGCGTCTTGCGCTCGAAGCTGACGTGGTCGATGGCCGGCCCACCGCGCTGGCCGGGAGCCACCGTCGTGGGCTCCGCGCCCCGCTTCTTCTCGGCGATGCGGCCCAGGACCGTGACCTCGTAGTTCCCCATGGAGTCGAAGCAGAACTCGGTCGTGTGCCCCTTGCGGAGGCTGAAGCGGTTCTCGAGCCACACCAGGTCCGACTTGTCGACGGGCGTGTAGGCCGGGCTGTTCGGGTTGTAGCGGTTGATGCGGCTGTTGGGGTTGAAGTTGGCCTTGAGGACGCCCTTCACCAGGTCGTAGTACCAGGCGAACTGCTCGTGGAACCCGAGGCCGAGCTGCTGGCGGAGGCTCCGCACGATCCCCTGCCCGTGCCCCTTCACCCAGAGGCGCCCCACCTCGTTCGCGCCCCCCGCCCGGACGATGAGGGCCTCGGCGTCGCGGCGGTTGGGCTGGTCGGGGTCGATGACCTGGCAGTTCGTCGGCGCCGGGAAGTAACTCTGGTCGAGGCTGTCGATGAAGTCCTCGAAGCCCGGCTGGCCCGGGTCGTTCGTGCGCCAGGCCATGAACGGCTTCTGCTTGCGCTGCTGGACGATCCTGTCGGCGATCCTCTTCGCGTGGTCGTACTCCAGGCGCGGCGTGTAAATGAAGACGGCCCGCGGCGTCACGTCGCGGAACTCCTCCTTGCCCGCCGGGATCCTCTCGCCGAGGATCTGCGCCGCGCTGTCGAGCTCCACGATGCTCCCGCCCGCGCCGAGCTTCGAGTAGGGGAAGACGCGCCGGCCCGCGAGGCCCTGGAGGCAGGCGGTGAGGACCTCCTCGGGGGCCGTGTTGACGTTGACCGGGTGGCGCGGCTCGGGGCTGAGCCTCGGGACGCCGTGGGCCGCGGGCTGCCGCTGCCCGCCTCCAGCGCCGCCGATCCCGCGGCTCGCGGGGCCCGTGACCCCCACGCCGAGGAGCGAGACCTCGTCGAGGCCGTCGTCGGCCTTGTACGTGTCCGGGTCCTCCCAGGCGTGGACCGTGACGAAGTCCTTGACGATCTCGAAGTTCTCCGGGCCGATGAGGAGCTTGAGCTCCGACTTCGAGGAGAAGCGGCCGCCGGGCAGCCGCTGGCGCAACTGGAGGATCTGGGACCCGCGGATGTAGTTCCCCTGGCGCCTCGGGCGGTCGTAGAAGGGGTTCGTGGGCTTCTTGCCGTCGAGCTTCAGCCGGTCGCTCCGCTCGATCGCGTAGCCCAGGTTGTCGAGCATCCGGGCCAGCGTGTCCTGCCGGCCGTTCAGGTCGATCTGGGCCGCGCAGTCGATGATCTTCGTCTTGTAGGTGTAGACCTGGCCCGCGCGGTCCGTGAAGACCTCCCAGGAGCCGACGCGGTCGTCCTCCACGTCCACCCGCCCGCTGGCCAGGTCCCCCTCGATCTGGCCCGAGCGCGTCTTCATCATGTTGAGCCAGGGGCTGTCGCGGTAGAGGGACGAGGAGAAGTGCCGGAAGTTCTTCGCCCCCTGGAGCGCCGCCACGATCCGGTCCAGGGCCGAGTCGAGGAGGAGGTCCATGCGCTTGGCGTCGATGTAGTTCTCCGTGGCCTTCTTCTCGAGCCGGATGAGGGTCGCGAACGCGGCCCCCAGGATCGCCATGAGCGTGAGGACGCCCAGGGCGATGATGAGCATGGCGCCGTCCTCGCGCGATCGGGGGCAATTCCTCGCGCGCCGGGCGAAGGGACCCGCGAAACCGTAGGTTCTCATGGGGGCTCTGTCCTCACCAGGGGGGGTGCGGCCCTCCGTCCGGAGGGCCCGACGATGAGAAGACCCTTCGGGGGCGCGCCCCGTTGCAGGCTCCCGGCCGGAGAGACGGCGTCCAGTGTACCACAGGGGGCCACTCCCGTGTCCGGCCGTGTCGGGGTCCTCGGGTCAGGGGCTCCCAGCCCGGGGCTCCCGGAGCCCGCGGGCCTACTCCTCGGTCCCGCCCGCGAGGATCCCGAGCTTCGCGCGCAGCTCGAGCTCGAGCTTGCGCTGGAGGTCCCGCTGCTCCTCGAGGAACTGGACGGACTTGTCGCGGCCTTGCCCGAGCCGGACCTGGCCGAAGGAGTGCCAGGTGCCGCTCCGCTCGACGAGGCCGTGCTCCACGGCGAGGTCGAGGAGGTCTCCGCAGAACGAGACCCCCTTGTCGAAGTAGACGTCGAACTCCGACTGCCGGAAGGGCGGCGCCACCTTGTTCTTGACCACCTTCACGCGGGTGCGGGAGCCCTTCACCTCCTCGCCCTCCTTGATGGCCGTCACGCGGCGGATGTCGAGGCGCACCGAGGAGTAGAACTTGAGGGCCCGGCCGCCCGTCGTCGTCTCGGGGTTCCCGAACATGACGCCGATCTTCTCCCGGATCTGGTTGATGAAGATCAGGCACGTGTTCGACCGGCTGACGACCGCGGTCAGCTTCCGGAGCGCCTGGGACATGAGGCGCGCCTGGAGCCCCACGTGCGAGTCCCCCATCTCACCCTCGAGCTCGGCCTTCGGGACCAGGGCAGCCACCGAGTCCACGACGACCACCGCGATGGCGTTCGAGGAGATGAGCATCTCCGCGATCTCGAGGGCCTGCTCCCCCGAGTCGGGCTGGGAGACGAGCAGCGTGTCGAGGTTCACGCCCAGCTTGCGCGCGTAGCTCGGGTCGAGGGCATGCTCGGCGTCGATGAAGGCCGCGTGCCCGCCCGCGCGCTGGGCGTTGGCGATGACGTGGAGCGTGAGGGTGGTCTTGCCCGAGGACTCGGGCCCGAAGACCTCCACGATGCGGCCCCGCGGCACGCCCCCGACCCCCAGGGCGTGGTCCAGGCTCAGGACGCCCGTGGAGATGACCTGCACGTTGGCCTTGTACTCCGCCCCCAAGAGCATGATCGAGCCCTGGCCGCACTTCTTCTTGATCTGCGTGACGGCGAAGTCGAGGGCCTGGGCCCGCGCCCGGGCCGCCTTCTCGTCCACGACGGGAGCCTCGCTCGCCGCGTGCGCCTCGAGCCCCCTGCGGACGGCGATGTCGCCGTTCGCGCGCGACGCCGGGCCCGTCGAGGCCGCTTCCCGGTCCTCGGCGAGCTCGGTCTCGGTGGCGCCGGAACCCGTCGACTTGACCTTCATCTTCCCCATGGTCTTCACTTCCTTTCTTGGACTTGTTGGCTTCGGAAAAGCGGCGTGGTTCAACGCCGGGTTACACCCGGCTATGAACCACGCGTTCATTCCCACGA
>JACQVW010000089.1 GCA_016209535.1 Planctomycetota bacterium
GAGCAGGGGGGGGGGAACGCTGAGGAGGCCCAAACAGGCGTCTATTGTATCACAAGGCACTTCCGCGCCCGCTCGGCGGGGCCGGCGTCCTCCCCGTACGCCTCCAGAACCTCCTGCCACGCATCCCTCGCCTCGGCGTCCCTCCCCTCTGCCCGGAGGCACTCGCCGTGGAGGACCAGCGCCTCGGGGCGCCAGGCCTCGCCGGGGCTCGAGAGGACCGCCTCGAGGTGCTCCCGGGCGGCCCGGAGGCCCCCCGGGCCGCCCTCCTCGATCGCCCGCTTCGCCAGGAGGTAGCGGAGGGTGGGGCCGAGGGGTCCGCCGGGGTCCTCCTCGAGGAGCACTCCCCAGGCTCGCGCGGCCTCCGCCGTGCGCCCGGCCCGCGAGGCGTCCAGGGACTCCCGGAAGCGGCGCTCCCGGTCCGCCGGCAGGAGCCGCGCCACGCGCTCCCGCGCCCAGCGCCGGGCCGCGCCGAGCGCCGCCTCGACCTTCATGCCCAGGAGGGCCTCGCACGCCTCCGGGAAGCCCTGGCCCCCGGCGAGCCGGCTGCAGAGGGCCTTGAGGCCGGCGGCCCCGATCCGCTCCTCGATCCACCGCACCCGCAGGTACGCCTCGCCGTAGGAGGTCTCCTCGGCCGCTGGGCGGACGGTTGGCGTGGCCGGCGCGGCGGGCGCCGCGCCGGCGAGGAAGGAGTCCGCCGGCGCGCCCGCGAAGGCGCGCTCGGCGATGGCCTCCAGGACCGCCGTCTCCCCTTCCTCCGCGGCGTGGAGGGCCAGGCCTTCCCGGAGCCAGCCCGGGATGGCCTCGTAGCGCTCGCGGGAGCCGCAGCGGGAGGCGAGGACGGCGTGGACGGCCTCGTGGAGCACCACCGCGTCGAGGCCCCTCTGCGACCGCAAGTGCTTCCGGGCGGGGAGGGTCACCGTCACGGTCCCGCCATCGAACGCCGTGCGCCCCGCCTCGAAGGCTCGCGGCGCGGCGAGCGGCGCGGCGAGCGGCGCGGGAGGCAGCGAGACGTCGAGCGACCAGCGGACGGGGACCTTGCCCGGCCTCAGGCCGAGCCGCTCCTCGACGCGTCCGAGGGCCCGCGCGGCCGCCACGGCGGCGGCCCGCTTGAGCTCCGGCAGCGCGTGGTGGCCCTCGAGGCCGCGGCCCGTGGTCTCCCACTCGACCCCCGCGGCGAGGGCGGCCAGGATGGCCAGGACGGCCCACGCGCCGAGAGGCGGGCCCGCGGCCATGGTCAGCGCCCCGGGGCGGAGCCGCCGAGGAGGCCGCCGGGCAGGCAGCCGAGCATGCGGTCGATGGCCCCGTTCGCCAGGGCGTCGCAGCGCTCGTTGAGCCGGTCCCCGGCGTGCCCCGGCGTCCAGTCCCAGCGGACCTCGTGCCGCGCGCAGAGCTCCATGAGCCGCTCCCAGAGGTCCCGGTTGAGGACGGGCTTCCTGTCGCTCGTCCGCCAGCCGTTCCGGAGCCACTTCGGCAGCCACTCGGTCATGCCGCGGCGCAAGTACTGGGAGTCCGTGACGACCCGCACGGCGCAGGGCTCCTTGAGGATCGCGAGCCCCTCGATCGCGGCCCGGAGCTCCATGCGGTTGTTCGTCGTGCGCGGCTCGGAGCCGCTCAGCTCGGTCTCGTGCCGCCCCGAGCGGAGGACGGCGCCGAAGCCCCCGGGGCCCGGGTTCCCGCGGCAGGCCCCGTCGCAGTACAGGACGACCTCCCGCGCCTCCTTCCTCGCCGGCTGGGCCCTCATCGCCCGCTCCTCGGGGCCCTCAGCCGCCTCTTGAAGCGGAAGCTGATCTCCCGCTCGTCGGGGTTCGCGTCCCAGAGCTCCACCCTCACCCGCTCCCCGATGCCGAAGCGCTTCCGCGTGCGGCGCCCCTGGAGCGCGTGGGACCGCTCGTCGAGCTCGTAGTAGTCGTCGTCCAGCGTCGCCACGTGGACCAGGCCCTCCACGAGCGTCTCTTCCTCGCGCACGAAGAAGCCGAAGGGGTGGACCGAGACGATCCGGGCGTCCATCTCCTCGCCGACGAGGGGCTTCAGGTAGCGGACCAGGCGGAGCTGGGTCATGTCGCGCTCGGCCTCCTCGGCCCTGCGCTCGAGCTCGCTGGAGCGCTCGGCGGCGTGAGGCAGCCTCGCGTCCCACTCGGCGCGGCGCGACGCCTTCGCGAGCTCCCCCGAGAAGTGCTCGTCGAGGACTTGGTGGACCAGGAGGTCGGGGTAGCGCCGGATGGGCGAGGTGAAGTGGCAGTAGCTGGCCGTGGCGAGGGCGTAGTGGAGGCCCGCCCCGGCGATGTACTCGGCGTGGCCCATGGTCCTCAGGAGCGCGAGCTGGACCACGGCCGAGAGGGGATCCCCCGCGGTCTGCTCGACGAGCCGCTGGAAGTGAGCCTGGTCGCCGCGGGCCCCGAACCGGAAGCCGAGGGCCTCGACGAAGCCCTTGAGCTGCTCGACCTTCCTCTCCTCGGGAGGGGGATGGACGCGTCCCACGAGCGGCAGCCGCTTCTCCTTGAAGTACGCCGCGACCGCCTCGTTGGCCGCGAGCATGAGCTCCTCGATCAAGGCGTGCGACGGATCCCGCTCGTCGCGGCCGATCCCGACCGCCTGGTGCGACGCGTCGAGGGTGAGCCGGAGCTTCGGGATGTCGAGGTACAGCGCCCCGCGCACGTAGCGCGCCTCGTGGAGCCGGTCGCGCACCCGGGCCATGCGCGACAGCGCGCCCTCGAACGCCGCGTGGTCCGCGGGAAGCCCGGGCGCCGCCTCGCCGGTCTCGAGGTAGCTCAAGATCGCGAGGACCTCCTCGTAGGTGAAGCGCCGGCAGCTCCGGATCACGCTGGGGAAGACCTCGGATCTCTTGAGCTTGCCCCCGGCGCCGTACGTGAGGCGGACCGTCTTCGTGAGGCGGTCCTCGTCGGGCCTCAAGCTCGCGAGGCCGTTCGAGAGCCGCTCGGGGAGCATGGGGATCACGTGGCCCGGCAGGTACACCGACGTCCCCCGTCTCATGGCCTCCCGGTCGAGCGCCGACCCGGGCCTCACGTACTGCGAGACGTCCGCGATGTGGACTCCCAAGCGGACGTCGCCGCCCGGCAGCTCCTCGATCGACACGGCGTCGTCGAAGTCCTTCGCGTCGACCGGGTCGATCGTGAAGACCTGCTCGCCCCTCAGGTCCACGCGGCCAGGGTGGGCGGCGCCGTCCCGGATGTCCTCGAAGGCCTCGACTTCGGCGAGGACCGCTCGAGAGAACTCGCCCGGGAGCTCGTAGACCTCCCGGATGACGAGCAGGTCCGTGGCGTAGGACCCCTCGTCCTGGAGCCGGACCACGACCTTCCCCTTGGGTTGCCCCTTGAGGGGCGCCCCGTCGAGGAGCCGCACGAGGACCTGGTCTCCGTTCCTGGCGCCGGCCGTGTCCCCTGGCGGCACGTCCACCTCGAGGGAGACGCGGCCGTCGGCCACCGTCACCGAGCCCCCCTCGCCGCGCCGCAGGAACCTGCCCCTCAGGAGGCTCCGGCTCCGCCTCACGATGTCGGCGACCTTGCCCTGCCGGAGGCGCTCGCCGGCGCCGTCCCGGCCGCGCGAGCGCGAGGGCTTCTCGAGCTTCAGGAGGACCGTGTCCCCGGGGACGGCGCCCTTCAGGTCCGAGGCCCGGACGAAGAAGTCCTCCTCCTTGATCGTCCCCGCCGCGGCGCGGACGTAGCCGTGGCCTCCCCGGGCCACCTTGAGGCTGCCGACCCGGTGCTCGGTGCGCTCCGGGACGTCCCAGCCTGCCCCGGGCAGGCGGATGGCGCTCCCGTCGAGCTGCAAGCGCAGGAGGAGCTCCACGAAGTCGTCGAGCTCGTCCTCGGCGACGCCGAAGCGCGCCGCGAGCTGGCGCGTCTTCTCTCCAGGGTGCCTGTCGATGTGCCGGATGAGGTCTGCCGTGGACGGCAACATGGGGGGGAATGATACCACCCCTCGCCGCCACGGCCACTCCGTCGTTGCGACGACCGCGATGCCCGCGAACGCGCGATCCCCAGACTACGTGCTGTTACTTGATGTTCTGGATGATCGCGATCAGGGGCATGAAGAGCGCGATGACGATGAAGCCGACCGCGAGGCCCATGCCGACGATCAGCATGGGCTCCAGGAGGCTCGACATGCCCTCCACGGCCACGTCGACGTCGGTCTCGTAGTTGTCCGCGATCTTGATGAGCATCTTGTCGAGCTCGCCGGTCTCCTCGCCCACGTCGATCATGTTGACGAGTAGCTCGTCGAAGATCCCCGAGGCCCGGAGCGGCCCCGCGATCGTGTCGCCCTCCTTGATCGAGCCGTGGACCTCCTCGATGGCGTTCGAGATCACCACGTTGCCGATCGCGTCCTTCACGATCCGGAGCGCCTCGAGGATGGGCACGCCCGAGGCGATCAGGGTGCCCAGGGTCCTGCAGAATCGGGAGATCGAGGACTTCTTGATGATCATCCCGAAGACCGGCAGGTTGAGCTTGAAGCGGTCCATGAGCAGTCGACCCTTGGGGCTCCGGGTGATCAGCTTGAGCACCATCCAGAGGGCGATCGGCACGCCGGGGATCAGGAACCACCAGGTCCTGAGGGTCTGGCTGGTGGAGAGGAGGATCTGGGTCGGCACGGGCAGCTTCTGGCCCAGGTCCTTGAACATGCTCTCGAAGGAGGGCACCACGTAGATCATGATGAAGACCATGATGATCACGGCCACCGTGATGACAGCCACGGGGTAGATCATGGCGCCCTTGACCTTCTTCTTGAGCTTCTGGGACTTCTCCATGAAGCCCGCGAGGCGGTTCAAGATCACGTCGAGGACGCCGCCCGCCTCGCCCGCCTTCACCATGCTCGTGTAGAGCTTGTCGAAGCTCCTGGGGTACTTCTGGAGGGCCTCGGAGAACGTGCTCCCGCCCTCCACGTCCTCGGACACGGCCGCGAGCTGGTCCTTGAACTTGCAGGGCTTGAGCTGGCTCTCGAGGATCTTGACGCTCCGGACGATGGGGAGGCCCGCGTCCTGGAGCGTCGAGAGCTGCGAGGTGAAGGTCACGATCTGCGCCTGCTTGACCCGGTCGAACAGGATGAAGCCCTTCTTCTTCTTCTTCTCCTGGCCCGGCGGCGCCGCGGCCTTGGGCTTCACCGTCACCCGCGTAGGTCGCAGGCCCTGGGCGCGGAGCTGCTTCAAGGCGTCGTCCTTGCTCGCAGCGTTGAGCTCCTTGGCGATCTTCTGCCCGTTGGCGTCGATCGCTTCGCAGGCGAAGACGGGCATACCTCGTTCCTCCTTCGGGAGACAGACTCGAGACCGGAACCCCGTTCCCCGCGCTCCCCTCACCGGGGCAAGCCGCGCCCTTTCTTACGGATTTCGGTCACGGAAAGCGCGGCCGGGGGATGGCGGAGCGTTCAGGTTAACGCCGATCATACCTCAAAGGCCGGCCTTGCCAAGCGGGGAATTCGCGGGGAGCCTGGCAGGGCGCGCCCCGATCCTACCAAGAAACTCACACCGGCCTCACCGGGGGTTTCCGCCCCCGGGGTGCCCCCGTCACACCGTGGCGATCGTCTCCTTGACGACCTCCTCGATGGTCGTGACGCCGTCGTAGATGTGCAGCAGGCCGCTGTCGCGGAGGGTCCTCATGCCGTCCTCCTTGGCTGCGTTCCGGACGTCCGCCGTCGAGGCGTGGTTCATGATCATCGCCCGGAGCCTGTCGTTCATGATCAGGAGCTCGAAGATGGCGACGCGCCCCCTGTACCCGGTGTTGTTGCACTTCTTGCAGCCCTTGCCGTAGTAGAACACCCGCCCCTCGACGTCGGTGGGCGTGAGCTCGAGCTCGTAGATCTCCTCGTCGGACGGCTCGTAGGGCTCCTTGCAGTTGAGGCAGATCCGGCGGACGAGCCGCTGGGCGATGATCCCCTCCACCGTCGCCGTGAGGAGGAAGGGCTCGAGGCCCAGGTCGAGCATTCGGGTGACCGCCGAGGGGGCGTCGTTCGTGTGGAGGGTGCTGAAGACGATGTGCCCCGTCAGCGAGTACTCCACGTCGATCTGCGCCGTCTCGAGGTCGCGGATCTCCCCCACCAGGATCTTGTCCGGGTCCTGCCGCAGGATGCTGCGGAGGCAGTTGGCGAACGTCACCTCGATGTCCTCGTTGATCTGCACCTGGACGATGCCTTCGAGGTCGTACTCGACGGGGTCCTCGGTGGTGATGATCTTGACATCGATCGTGTTCGACTCGTAGAGCGCCGAGTAGAGCGTCGTGGTCTTGCCGCTGCCCGTCGGCCCCGTGACGAGGATGATCCCGTTCGGCTTCGCGCAGAGCCCGCGGAACGCCTTGAGCTCGTCGGGGCGGAAGCCGAGCTTCTCGAGGTCCAGCGCGAGGTTCGATCGGTCGAGGACGCGCAGCACGACGCTCTCGCCGAACATGGTCGGCAGCGTCGAGACGCGGAGGTCCACCGGGTTGCCCCCGATGTTGAGCTCGATGCGGCCGTCCTGGGGCAGACGGGTCTCGGCGATGTCCAGGCTCGACATGACCTTGACGCGCGAGATCACGGCCCTCGCGAGGTGCACCGGCGGCGGCATCATCTCGTAGAGCACGCCGTCGACGCGGTACCGCACCTTGAACTCGTGCTCGAACGGCTCCAGGTGGATGTCCGAGGCCCTGTCGGGGATCGCGTGGTGGTGGATCTTGTTGAGGTGCTTCACGACGGGCCCGGCGTTCGGGTCCATCTCCACCTGAGCCTCGAGGCTCGCCCGCTCCTTCCCCTGGACGTCCTTGCCCACGCCGGAGAAGAGGTCTTCCATGCTCGCGCCCTTCTGGTAGTAGCGCTGGAAGGCCCGCTTGATGCTCTCCTCGCTCGAGACCTTCGCCTTGAAGCTCGAGACCTTGGGGAGGGTGAAGCGCAGGTCGTCGAGGACGCTCAGGTTGTCGGGCCGCGCGACGGCCACGGTCAACGTGGTGCCGTCGTACTCCAGGGGCATGACCATGAAGGTCTCGGCCGTGTTCGCGTCCACGAGGTCGATCACCTCGGGGAGGATCTCGGCCTTGTCGAGGTCGACGAAATCCATGCCGCGCTGCATGGCCAGCGCCCGGTTCACGTCGTCCTCGGTGGCCAGCCCCTGCTGGACGAAGAGCTGGCCTATGGCTCCGCCCTTCTCCTTCTGGAGGCGCAGCGTCTCCTGGATGTCGTACTCGGTGAGGATCCCAAGGTCCTTCAGGACCTGTCCCAGAGGTTTCGCTGTCAAGGTCGCCATGTCTCTCGCCATGTCTTGCTTTCAGTCCAGGGAGTGCGTGATGCTGAGCACTTCCTCGAAGGTGGTCAGGCCCGCGAGGATCTTGCGGACGCCGTCCTGCTGGAGGTCCGCCATGCCCTCCGCCAGCGCCTTGGCCCGCAGCTCCATGGTGGGCTTCTTCTTGAAGCTCATCTCCCGGAGATCCGGGCTCATCTCCATGAGCTCGTAGACGCCCTTGCGGCCCTTGTAGCCGGTCCCGTTGCACGCCGGGCACCCGACGGCCCGGTAGACCGTGCTCCCCTCGAGCCTCTGCCGCGTGAGGCCGACGGAGCGGAGCTCCACGTCCGTCGGCTCGTAGGCCTCCTTGCACTCGGGGCAGAGGATCCGGACGAGGCGCTGGGCCAGGATGGCCATGATGGCCGATGCCACGAGGAAGGGCTTCACCCCCATGTCGATGAGGCGGGTGATGGCCGACGGCGCGTCGTTGGTGTGCAGGGTGCTGAACACCAGGTGCCCCGTCAGGGCCGCCTGGGTGGCGATGTCCGCCGTCTCGCGGTCGCGGATCTCGCCCACCAGGATGATGTTGGGCGCCTGCCGCATCATGGCTCGGAGGATCCTCTGGAACGTGAGCCCGATCTCGTGCCGCACCTCGGACTGGTTGATCCCGGCCAGGTTGTACTCCACGGGGTTCTCGGCGGTGATGATCTTCACGTCGGGCCGGTTGAGCTTCTTGAGCGCGGCGTAGAGCGTCGTCGTCTTGCCGGACCCGGTGGGCCCCGTCACGAGGAAGATGCCGTTCGGCCGCTTGATGATCTTCGCGAACCGCTGGTACTCGCTCTCGTGGAAGCCGAGCTGCTCCAGGTCGACCAGGCTCTTCTCCTTGTCGAGGATACGCATCACCACGCTCTCGCCGTGGCGAGCCGGGAGGCTCGAGACGCGGAGGTCGATCTCGCGGCCGTGGAGCTGGATCTTGATGCGCCCGTCCTGGGGCCGGCGCTTCTCGGCCATGTCCATCCTGGCCATGATCTTGATGCGCGAGATGATCGGCCCCTGCAGCTTCTTGGGCGGGTTCTCCTTCTCCACGCAGACGCCGTCGATGCGGTACCGGATCCGCACGCGCTTCTCGAAGGGCTCCACGTGGATGTCGCTGGCCCGCTCCTTCAAGGCGTTCGATATGAGCTGGGTGACGTACTTGATGACGGGGGCGTCGTTCGCCTCGGAGTCCTCCCCGGCGTAGTCCTCGCGCCCGACCTGAAGGCCGTCCTGGTCCCCGAGGACCTGGCTCAGGTCCCCCGTCAGGCGGTAGTAGTGGTCCAGGGCCTCCTCGATGTCCTCCGGGGTGGCGATGGCCGGGACCACCTGCTGGTTGAGGAGGAAGCGGAGGTTGTCGAGCACCATGTAGTCCAGGTTGCTCATGGCCACGACGAGGCTCCCGTTCTTCCTCGTCACCGGCACGATGGAGTTCTCGATGGCGACCTCCTTGGGCACGGTCGCGATGATCTCCTGCTTGATCTCGCCCTTCCCGAGGTTCGCGAAGGGGAGGCCCCAGTGCTTGGCGAGGGCCCTGGAGACCGTCTGCTGGGTGCAGACTCCGGTCTTCACGAGCGCCTCCCCGATCCGGCAGGAGTTCGCCTTGGCGAACTCCAGCGCCTTCTGCACCTGGGCATCGTTGACCGCCCCCGTCTCCTTGAGAATCTGACCGACGGTCCGCTTGTTCAAGCCACCCTCCTTCAAAAGGCCCGCATCTCGCTGAAGGGCCACCAGCGGGCGACGACCTTGCCCTTGACGCTCGAGGCGGGGATCGCCCCGAAGTACCGGCTGTCGTGGCTGTCGGGCCGGTTGTCCCCCAGGACGTAGTAATACCCTCGTTTCACCCTGGACTCCACGGGCCCGTCCCTCAGATCTCGAGCGTCGTGCCGCGCGTAGTCCTCATCGAGAGGCTCGCCGTTGATGTAGACGCGCCCGCCCCGGATCGACACCCTCTCGCCCGGGAGGCCCACGACCCTCTTGATCAGGTCCTTCGTCGGGTCCTCGCTCGAGGCGAAGACCACGATGTCCCCGCGTCCGACCTCGTAGAAGCTCTTGAGCACGACGACCCTCTGGCCGTTCAAAAAGGTCGTCTCCATGCTCTTCCCCTTGATCTCGTAGGCCTCGGCCACGTAGGTCTTGAGGCTGAGGGCGAGAACGAGGGCCGTGAGGACCAGGAGCAGGGCCTCGAGGAAGCCGCCGCGGTCCGGCTTGCCCTTGACCTTCGCCGGGAGTGCCTCCGGGGAAGCGGGCTCGCTCAGGGAGCCCTCGGCGGAGGACAGCCCCTGCGCCGGTTCGGGAAGCGCTGGGTCGTCGTGACGCACACCCCGATTCTATCGATGGGGCCATCGGCCCACAAGGCTAGCCCACGCGCTTGACCACTCCCAGCGTCAGGTCGTCAGGGTGGGCCAGACCCCGCGTGTAACGCTCGACCTCGACGAGGATTGCGTCGACGATCTCCTGGGCGCGCCCCGCGGCGTGCCGCGCCAGCGCCGCCCGGAGCCGCTCTTTCCCGAAGCGCTCTCCCTCGGGGCTCGTCGCCTCCCAGACGCCGTCCGTCGTCATGAGGAGCGCGTCCCCGGGCGCGAGGTCCACGGCGGGACCCAGGTCGTAGGACCAGCCGGGCATCATCCCGAGGGGCACACCGGTCGTCTCCAGGTCCTGGACTCCCCCGTCCCGGGCGCGGCAGAGGAGGGGCTGGTCGTGTCCCGCGTTCACGAAATGGAGCTGGTGCCGCCGGTGGTCCAGGCAGCCGAGGAACAGGGTCATGAACTTCTCGGCGTCCATGTCGCGGCTCAGGAGGTCGTTGAGGCGGTCCATGACGTCCTTCAGGTCCTCCTTGACGGAGAGGAGGGCCCGCAAGTTCGCCCGTCCCGTCGCCATGAGCAGGGCCGCGCCGATGCCGTGGCCCGAGACGTCCCCGATCACGAAGCAGGCCCGCTCGTCGCCGAGGGCGAAGAAGTCGAAGTAGTCGCCCCCCGTCTCGTCGCAGCTCCGGGTCAGCCACGCCATGTCGTAGCCGGGGATCTCGAGGACCCTCACGGGATACATACCCCTCTGGATCGTCCGCGCGATCTGCAGGTTGGCCTTGATCCGCTCCTTCTCCAGGAGGTCCCTGTGAAGGACCGCGTTCTCGATGGCCGTCGCCGCCAGCGACGAGATCGTGACGAGGGCGCCCGCGCTCGTGTCCTGGAGGAGGCCCGCCTTCGAGCTGCCGACGTTGACCAGGTTCACGGTGCCCAGGACGCGGCCCTTCGAGAGGAGCGGCGCCGAGAGGAAGGACTCCACGCTGAAGTCCTGGAGGGCGTCGAACCGCGGATCCTGGCCGTACCCTCGGACGAAGATGGTCTGCGCCGAGGCCGCCGCCTTCGCCGCGAGCGGCTGCCCGCCCGACTCCCGGATCCTCTCGAGGACGGAGCGCGGCAGGCCCCATTCGACGTCGGGCCCGATGCTCCCCTCGAGGGTCACCGATCCGGCCTGCGCCTCGGTGAGCCGCATGTACACCGCCATGAGGTGGCTCAAGAGGGTCTCGAGGTCGAGCTGCCCCAGGACCTCGCCGACCTCGCGGATCGCCTGCAGCCTCAGGTCGCTCGCCTCGAGCCCCTCCCGCAGCGACTCTCGGCCCGCCACCTGCTGGAACGCGCTCGAGACGTGGTTCAGGATGTACTCCTCGAGCTCGGCGGCCTCCTCTCCCCCCTGCGGCACGAGGTCCCCGTGGAGCGCCAGCACGCCCACGGCCTCCCCGCCGTCGTCGATGACATGCGCCGTCCGCACGGGCCAGGCCTCGCCGCCGAAGGCGATCGTCGGGGCGCCACCGGGGTCGAACCTCTGGTCCTTGCGCGCACGGCAGGCCCTGCCCAGCTCCGGCGACACGAGAGTCGGCCTCTCGAAGTCGGGCAGGGCCGTCACGGACGTGTGCTCGAGGTAGAACTCGTCCTCACCGGCAGCCTTCACGAGGATCGAGAACCGAGGGCTCTCGAACAGCTCGGCGAGGAAACACTCGAGGTGCATGCCGAAGTCTTTCCTCGAGGCGGCGCCGTACAGATAGAGGAGCCCCCCGTTCAGCTTCTCGAGGGTGAGACTGTCCATGACGCCTTTACCGGACCCGGCCTCCCGTTATCCGCAGCCTCGACGGGCCGCGCTCTCGACCTCGACCGCAGGGCCTTACCGGCGTTTGCCGCGAGACCCATCGACAAAATATACTTGCCCGGGCTGCTTGCGCCACCCACATAGCCACCGGGAAGCCTGGACTCGACCATGCCGGACACTCTCTCGACTCAGACTCTCGACGATCTGACCAAGGACGGCCACGAGTATGACACGACGGTCTTCCAGTACGGCGACGCCAGCATCCGGCGCATCGTGAAGAATGACATCTCCATCTTGAGCATCTCCGGGATCTACAACCGCAACCTCGGGAAGGAGATCGAGCGCCTGGCGCTTCACTGCAAGACGAGCCTGGGGATAGAGTTCACGAACATAGCGCCGCACCCGGCGACTCGCAAGAGGTTCGACAGCAGCGTCATGGGCGTCCTCCGCACCGTCCGGGATGCCTATCGAGACCGCGGCCGCCAGCTCATCCTCTACTCGCCCCCCAGCGACCTCGTGGACCTGCTCAAGCTCGCCGGCGCCTACGAAGGCTACCAGGTGGTCGATCAGCAGCAGCCCAGCGTGCCCGTCAGCGTGCCGCCGGCCTCCCACGCCGCACCCGCCAGCCCTCCTCTTCCCGTGGCGCCGGCGGGGGCGCCGGCCGTCCTGAAGAAGATCGTCCAGCTCAACCAGAGCCTCAAGCGCACCGAGTCCCTCGAGAAGAGCCTCGACTCGGCGGCCAGGTGCATCGAGTGGTTCTTGCCCTCCGTGCCACCGGCATCGCCCGGCTACGAGATCGCCTTCTCCTACCACAGCTCGGAGAAGGTGGGGGGGGACTTCTTCGACTTCATCCCCATCGAGGACGACCTGCTGGGCATCGTGGTCGGCGATGTCTCTGGCCACGGCCTGGACGCGGCCATACTCATGGGGATCGCCAAGAAGGTGATCAGCATCCGTGCCCAGGACATGAGGCCGCCGTCGCCGCGAGAGGTGCTCGTGAAGGCGAACGCCGACCTCGCCTGCGACTTCCGCAAGTCCAACTTCGTGACGGCCCTCTACGGGACGCTGCACCTTCCGACGGGCACCTTCACCTGCGTCCGCGCGGGTCACGAGATGCCCATGGTCTTCGGGCCCGGGCAGGAGCCGGCCGTCGTGTCGAGCAAGGGCTGCCCCCTCGGGAGTGCCTCCAAGAAGGTGTTCTCTTCCGCCCTCGAGGAGAAGGCCGTGGGCCTGCCCAAGGGCGGCTATCTGTTGCTCTTGACGGACGGGGTGGCGGAGTGCTGGAGTCCTCGCGGGGCGGCCTACTCTCGCGAACGTATCCTATATACCCTGAGGCACATCCGTCCCACCGTGACGGCGCAGGAGGCGCTCGAGGCACTCTTCGCCTCCGTCCGGCAGTTCCAGGCCGGCAGGCTGCAAGAGGATGACATGACCGGCGTCGTCGTCAGAAGGCTTCCCGGATAGGATAAGGTCTCGCGTGGCTTTTCAAGGAGACGCAGCCCAGATCCCCCTGTCGAACATCCTCCAGGCGCTCCTGCTGAACAATCAGGAAGGGGTGCTGACCCTGGAGGCTGACTCGCTGAGGCAGCGCGTGCGGATCCTCAGGCAGGGACTGCGTCCCTTGAGCTACTCCGCGGACGGCTCGGACCTCCTGAAGCACGTCCTGCTCAAGCTGCGGGTGCTCACAGAGTCGCAGTTCCAGAACGCCTTGTCCACCTGGACCCCCGGCTCATCCTGCCCGGGAGATTTCCTCATCGCGCGCGGCATCTTGACCCGGGAAGGCGTCGCGGGCGACGTGCGGCACCAGCTCGAGAACCTTCTCCTGGAGCTGGTCGTGACCCCGGGGCTCAAGTACGAGTTCACGGCGGAGGCGGATGGCTCCCCCTACGAGGTCTTCTCTCCCGGCGACTTGGGCCAGCAGCTCGTGTTCAACGCGAACGCCATCCTCATGGAAGCGCTGCGCCGGGAGGACGAGATGGCGAGGATCCGGGCCGAGATCCCCTCGCCCGATGAGGTCTTCGTCGCCACCGACAGGACGCGACTCAGCTCGAAGAGCCTGGAAGTCGACCCGCGCTGCCTGGCGGCCCTCAAGCCGCTGCTCGACGGCGAGCACACGATCGGGAAGATGGTCGCCCTGACTCCCCTCTGCTCCTTCGAAGTGCACCAGGCCATCTTCAAGCTTAAGCAGCAGCGGCTGGTCCGGGCGCTCTTGCTGGATGAGAAGAAGGCCCTCGCCGAGAAGCTGAGGAAGTCCCTGCGGAGCGACGATGCCCTGGACATGTTCCGCAGCATCTTGCTCGCGGACCCGGGAGACGACGCGACCCGTCTCAAGCTCGTCGCCCTCCTCGAGAAGAAGAAGGACTGTCAGGCCGAGCTGGCGTCGCACTACTTCAGGCTCGCGTCGGACGCGCAGACCGGCGACCGGGCCCAGTCGAAGGCCTACCTCCAGAAGAGCCTCGAGCTGGCTCCGGACAACGTGGCGGCCCTCGAGATGCTGTTCGATGCGTGCCGCGACGAGGGGAACCACCGCGATGCCCTGGCGGTCGCCCGCTCCGCCATCGCCTGCGCCAGGAAGGATCCCAAGGCGGCGGAGCCCCTCGACCTCCTCTACAAGATCATCAACTTCTACCCCGAGGAGCCTGGCCTCTTCCACGAGATCGCCGAGATCCACATCGCGGCGGGGAACGCCGACGCGGCCGCCGACTGCCTCAAGATGGCCGCCGACCTCTACGAGCGCCGGGGTGACGTCCACAAGCTCCGGAAGACCCTCGAGCAGATCGCGAAGATCCAGCCCGAGGAGTCCTCCTGGCTCAGGAGGGTCTCCGACCTGGAGCGGCGGGCCCGCCAGAGCAGCTCGAGCCTGTTCAGGCTGGCCGCCATCACGACCTTCGGGGCGGCCTGTCTCACGGGCCTCGCGTTCATCGGAGTGACGGAGTACGAGTCCAGGGTGGCGTTCGCCAGCATCTTGCGCGACGTGGAGACCCACAAGAGAGTCGGGGACCTCGGCGGCGCCAGGGTCATCCTTGAGGAGTTCGAGCGCACCTTCCCGCTGTCCACGCGCATGAAGGCGGCTCAGGACCAGCTCAGGGAGCTGCACCACCTGGCCATCCTGCGGCGGGAGGAGGCCGTCGCGAATCTGGAGAAGCGACGCATGGTGGCCAGCTCCGCATACACCAAGGTCCGCCTGGCGCTGGACTCGAACGACCTCGAGAAGGCTCACGATCTCCTCTCCGGCCTGGACCTCGACGCGCTGCCTGTCGCCCAGGCCGACGAGGCGAAGGCGCAGCGTGAGTGGATCGCGAGGCACTTCGGCGAGGCCAAGGCCCTGCTGGCGCTCGCCGAGGCGGCCGAGCGGAACGGGGACATGGCAGCCTGCTACCGGCACCGCCGCGAGGTCGTCCGCAAGTACCCCCATGCCCCCGCTGCGCAGGGGGTCGCCTTGCCCATCCTCGTGGAGACGGTCCCTCCCGGCGCGGAGGTCATCGTCGAGGACGAGCCGTTCGGGCGGACGCCGGCCATCGTCAAGCTCCCGCCCCAGCGGCTTCCGCGCATCGTGCTTGCCAGGAAGGGCTACAAGGACTTCCGGCTCACGAGGGACCCCGTGGACGGCGCCTACTTCGACCCCCTGGAGGGCCACCAGGTCGTGGTGCGGCTCGAGAAGAGCGTCGTCTGGCGTGTCGCCGCGGGCGCTCCCACCGAAGGATTCCCCGCCGCGACGGCCGACTCCGTGTTCTTCGCGACGCGGCACGGGAAGGTCCTCAGCGTCCACCAGGACACGGGCGAGGTCATCTGGGTCTTCACGGTGCCCCAGAACATGGATTGCGCCGGCGGCATCGGCCTCTGGAACGGGCTCCTGTACTTCGGAAGCTTCGATGGGAGGCTGTACGTCCTCGACTCTCTGAGCGGGAAGCTCGCCCACGAGCCGTTCCTGGCCTCCCCGGAGCGCCACCCGATCAAGCACGCTCCGAGCCTGCCGAGCGAACGAGGCCTCGTCGCCGTCAACTGCGACCGCAAGGCGATCAGCACGCTCAACCTGGGGTCCGGCAGGCCCGGCTGGACCCTCAACGCAGGAGGCGCGCACTTCCTCGGCCAGCCGCAAGCGCACAAGGGGAAGCTGTACTTGTGCACCGCCGCCGGGGACGTCCTCCTCGTGGACCACGACACTGGCTCCGTGCTCAAGCGGATGTCCCTGGGTGTCGACCTCGCCGCGCGTGGGCGAGTCTCCGCAGACGGCCACTACCTCGTGGGGACGCCTCAAGGCAAGCTCCTCTGTCTGAGTCCGGCAGACCAGCGGGTGCTCTGGTCCTTCGACTGCGGCGAGCCAGTGAGCTCGCCTCCCACCGTGGAAGGAGACCTGGTCCTGGTCCCGACGACGGCCAGGGGCCTCCACTGCCTGTCCGTGACGGGAGAGCACCGGTGGACGCTCCGCCTTCCGGATATCATTCACGAGGAGACCGACGGCGTCGTCTCCCAGGGGTCCTTCCTTATCGGCACGAGGCGCGGCGTCATCCTCTGCGTCGACGTCGGATCAGGGAAGCTGACCTGGGAGTTCAAGACGGCGGGGGCCCTCGACAAGCAGCCCAGAGGGATCCTCTCGGCCCCGGCCGTGAGCCGCGGGAAGGTCTTCTTCGGCTCCGAGGATCACCAGATCTACTGCTTCTCGGTCGATTGATCGGCCCGGGTTGCCCGGCCCGGAGGTGCATCCTATCTTCTGCTGAAGGCATTCCGGGTCCATCTCACCGTCACAGGGTCCCCCTACGACATCACCGTATCACCGTGATCGCGCTGTTGAGGCTGGCACTTAGACCGTTCCTGGACGCCCGGGTCTCGAGGGCAAGGCTCGAGCACCAGACGGCTCGAGCGGCCTCCACGGCCGTGGGCTACGCCAGGGCCCTGGCCGCCGCCGGGAGGGGGCAGGAGGCGTTCCGCCTCCTCAAGAGGGCCCGGCAGGAGTTCCCTGGAGACGCCGCCGTCCGCACGGCATACGACTCCACCCGCCGGCGGGTGGCCAGGTCCAAGGCGAAGGAGGCGCTGAGGGTGCTCGCGAGGACGGCCAGCGTCGACGACCACGTCAGAGCCGCGGACCTGCTCAAGGCCGCGGGACGCCCGCGTAGGGCCATGGCGCTCCTGGCCCGCGCCTCGAGGATCGAGCCCGACCACTGGGGCGTCGAGCTGTCGCTGGGAGCGCTCTTCCTCGAGCGCTTCAACGCGACGGGAGCCCCCGAGGACCTCTCGAGGGCGCTCGACCACCTGCGGCGCTCCCGCGAGCTGAGCCCGGACGGCTACAAGACGCTCCTCCTCCTGGGCGTCGCCTGCGCGAAGGGGCGCCTCTACGACGAGGCCGCGAGCTGCGTGGAGTCTCTCCTGGGGCTCTACCCGGACGATGCCCGGGCCGGGACCCTGCGGGCCCACCTGGACCGGTGTGCGGCCGGCCCCCCGCCGGGACAGGAGGCCCCGCCCCTGGCGCCCTCAGGAGCCGAGACCGAAGACGGCCAGCCCGAGCCCTTCCGCTTGCCCGCGCCGGCGAGGCGCCTCTTCGAGAGCGTCGGTCAGGACCCCGGCGTCCTGGCCGCCTTTGCCGTGGGTCCGGACGGCATCCTGGGGTCCCGGACGGCTCCGGACGCGAGTCCCTTCGATCTCTCGTCGCCGGAGCCCGCGGTCCTCCAGATCGTGGAGGCCTGCGACCTGGACGGCGACAGGATAGGGATAGGCGCGGTCCACTCGTGTCACGCCGAGGGCGACGGCTGGCAGGTCGCCGCAGCCCTCAGCGGCGAGTGCTCCCTGGTGGCGTTCTTCGCGGGCGAGCCGAGCGACCCGGCGGTCAAGGCCATCGAGGCCACCCTGGAGGCCGCGAGCTGACGCCATGCGAGACATACTCACGACCTTGAACGACGAGGCGGGGATCACCGGAAGCATGGTCATCACCCCCGACGGGATCATGGTCTCAGCGGCCCTCGGCCCGGAGCTCGAGGAGGACGCCATGGCGGCGTTCGCCTCGTCGTTGCTCTTGTCGCTCAAGCGCGCCCTGACGTCCCTGCGCGTGCCCGGTAGCGTCAAGGCCTGCACCCTGAACGCCAGCAAGGCGAAGATCATGTTCCTGGACATGCAGAACTCATATCTCGTCCTGGTCTCGGAGACCCACAAGGCCCTAGACGCGGACGCTCCAGCGGTTGTCTCCGCAGTGCAGAAGATAACCCGTCGGAGGATCGCCTGAGCCGCAAGAGTGGAGCAGCCTGAAGATGGTACAGATTAACTTCGCGCTGAAGGAAGTGAACTGCAAGGTCGTGTATTACGGCCCGGGCCTGAGCGGCAAGACCACCAACCTCGAGGTGGTGCACAGCAAGGCGCCCCGCAGCAACGTGGGAGAGCTCACCTCCATAGCCACCGAGGGCGATCGCACGCTGTTCTTCGACTTCCTGCCGTTGAACCTGGGACCCGTGGCGGGCATGACGACCAAGTTCCAGATATACACCGTGCCCGGCCAGGTCTATTACAACTCCACGCGCAAGCTGGTGCTGCAAGGGGCCGACGGGATCGTCTTCGTGGCCGACTCCCGGAGGGGGAAGATGGACGAGAACCTCGAGTCGCTCCAGAACCTCGAGGACAACCTCGAGGAGTACGGGATGGACATGCAGTCCACTCCCCTTGTGTTCCAGTACAACAAGCGCGACCTCCCCGACGTCTACGGCATCGAGGAGATGCAGGAGAAGCTGAACAAGCTGAGCGCGCCCTACTTCGAGGCCGTCGCCGTCACGGGCGAGGGCGTGTTCCCGACCCTGAAGAAGCTCTCGCAGATGGTCCTCGAGGGCCTCAACCGCCAGCAGAGCTCCATGGCCTCCCGGCCGCAGAAGAAGGCCGCCGAGGCCAAGGCAGAGGCCTCGCAAGGGCAAAGGGTCAGGGTCCCGACGCCCGTCCCGGTGGCCGCGGGACCCGGGCGCTCCGCGCCCGCCGCGCCGCATCCCGTGCGGACCGCCGCCGGGCCGAAGGGGCCTCCACCGGCCGCGCCCCCTCCGAGGCATGCCCGGCCCGAGAAGCCCGGCGTCAAAGTCGTGCGCGAGCCCGTCACGAACTCCCCGGGGGTCAAGCCCATCGAGCGCAAGTCCCCCGCCGCGGAGCCGGCGGTCCGGAAACGCCCGGCGGTCAAGCCCCCGGCCCCCCCGCCCGCGGCCCAGTCGAAGAGGGGCCTCTGGCTCGCCCTGGCCCTGGCCGGCCTGGGGGCGCTGCTCGCGGTCCTCTACTTCAGCGGCTCCTTGACACAGATCCTCGGAATATGAACGGCAGATCGTTTCAACGTCGTCCCTGACATGGTTTTCTTGAGACTCCTTCTCAACGCGAAAGACATACCTGCGCCGGCTTCGAGCTAAGCTCAGGAGGTGGGCCATTATTACCGACAGCGACAACATCCGCGAGAAGCGCCTGGTCTTTTACAAGGACGACATCGACAAGATCAACGCCGTCCTGAAAGAGTTCCTCAGCCTCTCCGACTCGAAGTGCAACATGCTCATCGACAAGGAGGGCCACATGGTCACGAAGGCCGGCAGCACGGATGACTTCGACATGCAGGCGGTCTCCGCGCTCGTCGCCGGCAGCTATGCCGCCACTAGGGAGATGGCGCGCCTCCTGGGGGAAGAGGAGTTCTCCGTGCTGTTCCACCAGGGAAAAAAGGACAACATCCAGCTCACCCTCGTCGGCGACCGCACGATCCTCGCGACGGTCTTCGACGAGCGGACGACGATCGGGATGGTCCGCCTCTATGCCAAGGAGGCCGCGGACAAGCTCCAGAAGATCTTCGCCGGGATCGGCAAGCGCCACGACGACGGATCGAGCGCCCTCGGGAAGGAGTTCTCCGAGTCGGCCAAGGCGCACCTGGACAACTTCTTCGCCGAGTGAAGCCCCGCTTCACGCAATCTCAAGCATCCGTGTTCTCGCGGACGTCGAGGAGGAGCTGCACCACGTCGTTCTGCTGGTCCCCGATGTCGGCCAGCAGGAACGCCAGCTCTCCCAGGTACTTGAAGAAGAGATAGAGCCCCACCCCCACCACGAGCCAGCCCACGATCAGCACGAGTAGGACCGAGGCGCTCTCCAGGATCCCTGAGATCCAGAGGTACACGAGGAGCCCGACGCCCAGGGCCACCAGCAGGAGCTCCACGTAGGCCCCGAGGACCAGGAAGTCGGACAGGTTCCTGAAGCGGAGGAACCGCGAGGGCGCCCTGGGGTTGTAGTTGCGGACCCCTTCGGAGCCCGTCTGGAACTCCTCGTAGTAGGGCCTCCCGGGCCGCTTCCCTCCCCGGGCCTGCATGCGCTCGATGAGGGCGAGCTTGTCCCGGTCCTCGTCGCGCTTGCGCTTCAGGCTCTCCTCCTGGTCCGCCTCGGCCTGAATCTCCTGGTCCGTCCTCACGACGAAGCGGCGCCCGCAGGAAGGGCACTCGACCTTCCTCCCCCGGTACTCGTCGGGGGCCGAAAACGTCTTCTTGCAGTGGGCGCAAGATGCCTTGAGGGCCAAGCGATTCCCCCCGCGCCCCCGGCGGGGACTCCCTGCGTACTCCTTGCGGACTCCCTGGGTACTCCCGACGGACTCCCTACTTCTCGTCTCCCGAGCCCTCTTCCTCCTCCTCGGGCTCTTCGGGCTTGGCCTCCTCGGGCTCGTCGCCCGCGGGCTCCTCGGCCGGAGCCGGCTCCTCGGCTTCGGCCGGGGCCTCGGCCTCCCCGGCCTCCCCCGCGGCCGGCTTCTCGGCACCCGAGGCCGCGCCCGCGCCCGCCGGCGGCATGGCGAGGAGCGCCTCGAGCTGCCGCGTCGGGCTCGCGCCTGAGCTCGAGAAGGCGATCCACGAGGCTCGGCGCAGGTCCATGTCCACCTCGCGCATCCCCTCTTCGATCGTCTTCAGGACCGCCTCATCGGCCCCGCGAGCCGCCCCCTGGAGCGCCATGCCGACGGCCTTCATGGCCTCGACGCGCACCTCCCGGGAGTTCTCCGAGCTCGAGAAAACGGCCGCGAGCTCCCCCGCGGCCTCGGCGGCCCTCAGGTTCCCCAGCGCCCGGATGCACGGGATCCTCACCGCGTCCGGCCGGTTCTTCAGGACCTGGAGCAGGCTCGGCACGGCCCGCTTCACGGGCATCCGGGTCGGCACCGACGCGAGGTCGTTCAAGGCCTCCGCCGCCGTGACGGCGAGCCTCGTCGCCTGGGCCTTCGAGTCGTCCTTGTCCTCGAAGAGCTTCTGGAAGACGGTGTTCTCGAGGGCCCTGTGTCCGATCGATTCGGGGACGACCCAGACCTTCCTCTCGGCGCTCTCGTAGAGGTTCTTGGCCTTCTCGAGGCTCGAGTCGGGCACCACGACCACGACGGGGACGTTGGCGGAGCGGTAGTGCTTCCTCAGCTCGTTGACGAACTGGTTCACGGGAGCGATCTCGTTCCTTCCGGTGGACTTGGTCACGTTCTCGTCCATGAGGACCACGTCCGGAGGCGAGTTGACCACCGCCTCCACGGCCCGCTCGACCGTGTCGATGGGGCTGTAGCTCTCCATGTTGAGCTGGCGGAGCATGTCCTCGAGGCGGTTCGCGAGCTGCTGGTCCCCCACGACCTTCTGCGCCGTCCGGACGCCGCTCGTGACGACGGCCTCCGAGAGGATGCTGATCACCTGGGGCCCCGCGTCGAAGTCCCGCGACGTCGGGTTCCAGAGGGCGAGGGCCACGGCCGCCGCGATCCGCGTGAGCCGCGAGCTCGTGTCCTCGAGGGCCTTGACGAGGGAGTCGGGGGCCCGCCCGCCGCGGCCGGTCTCCTGGATCGTCTCGACGATCTTCCGCGCGACATCGGAGCGGCCGTCCTCGAGGGCCTGGAGGAGGCCCTCGAAGAGCACCTTCTCGGGCCACATGCGGACCCGGTTCCGGAGGACGAAGTCCACGTAGCTCTTCTGCCCCTCGAGGATCTCCAACACATTGGAGCTCGACTCGTTCTTCGCGTAGTAAGCCATGTTCAGGTCGTACTCGTAGACCTGGGCCGCGTCGTTCGACAGCGTCAGGACCTGCGCCTCGAAGAAGCCGGGGTCGAGCTCCAGCGCCTCCTCCAGGGCGCCCCGGGCCATGCGCTCCGAGAGCTGGAAGTCCGCCACCTGCTCCCCGACGACCTTCGTGCCCTCGAGCCGGTACACGGTCGGCGCGTAGTAGGCGCTCGCGAAGGGGTTCTTGTGCGGGTGGAGGTAGTACAGGATCGCGTTCTCGAGGAAGTGCTCTTTCGCGCTCAGCTCCTTCGCCTGGCCGTTCAGGTCCGAGAGGATCGCCGCGAGGGACCGGGCGGCGACCTCCTTCACCTCGGGCGAGCCGTCCGTCTCGAGCATCGCCTTCAAGGTCGCCAGCGAGACCGGGTGTCTCAGGAGCCCCACGCCGAGGAGGTCCGCGACGTTCCGGCGGACCGTCGCGTCCGGGTGCTTCCGCGCCGCCTGGAGCACGGGCACCGCGTCGCGGCCGATCGTCCGCGCAATCCAGTTGATGGCCGCCCCCCGGCGGGCGAGGTCCGTGTCGGCGAGGACGGGGACGAGCTGCGGCACGAGGTTCCTGCCGTAGATCCCGTTGTACTTGAGCCGCAAGGCGACCTGCTCCTGCCCGTCCGCCTCGAGGACCTCCTCGATGGCCTTGCGGATGCCCTCGGCGTCCCCGAGCCTCTGCTTGAAGGCCTTCACGGAGGACTCGAGGATCTGGCGGCCGAGGCCGGCGATGCGCCCGTCCTTCGACTGGACCATCTCGTAGACCTTGGCCGCCGTGACCTTGTCGACGAAGGCGAGGAGCGCGTCACTCGTCGGGTTCAGGGCGAAGGCCTTCTCGAAGGCCGCGACCGCCGCGTCCAGGTCGCCCTCCTCGAAGCTGTAGAAGCCCTGGTCGAGGAGCGACTTCACGTCGCCCGCCGCCCGGCCCCCGGCCTTCGGCCTCTGCGCCCGGAGGGCGGAGGGGCCCAGGACCACGAGGGAGGCGGCGGCCAGGATCAGCGCGGCAAGGCTCAACGGACGGTGACGACCCATGGGGTAGAACCCTTTCTCGAAGGACTGGCCATCCCCGCGGCCCGCGGACGCGAGCGAGCGGAGACCCGAAGGACTCTCTGTTACCTGCTTCAGGGACGGACAGCGGGCCGTGCGAGCTGGGACGGGGCCCCAGAAGAGCGCCCGCTGCGGGAGGGACTTTACCGGAATCAGAAGACTGGATTATACGGGCGGCCGAAGAAACGTGTCAATACGGCCAAGGCGGCGTGAAACCACAGGTTAGGGGGGAAGTCGCCGCGGGCCCTCGGTTATACTGCCGCCATGAGCCGCGTCGCGTACTTCCAGCCCTTCAGCGGGGCGAGCGGGGACATGATCCTGGGGGCCCTCGTGGACTTGGGGCTGCCCCTCGAGCCCCTGGAGCAGGGCCTCAGGACCCTGGGGGTCCAAGGCTGGAAGCTCTCGGCCAGGAAGGAGATGCGCGGGCCGTTCCAGGCGACCCGGCTCAAGGTCATCCTGGACGAGCCCCCCGGCATGGAGCGGGGTCACGCCCACTGCCACGAGCATGGGCACGGGCATGACGACGCCCACGAGCACGACCACGGACACGAGCACGGGCACCAACACGAGCACGGGCACGCGCACGGCCACGGCCACGAGCACGACCATCACGCCGGCGCCCCCGACCGGCAAGCCGGCGGGGAGGCGAGCCCGACCCCCCACCGCAGGCTTGCAGAGATCCTGCGCCTCATCGACGCGAGCGGGATCCCCGCGCCCGTGAAGGCGTCGGCCGCCCGGGTGTTCCGGAGGCTCGGCGAGGCCGAGGCGAGGGTCCACGGCATGCCCGTCGAGCAGGTGCACTTCCACGAGGTCGGCGCCGTGGACTCCATCGTCGACATCGTGGGCTCGTGCCTCGGGCTCCACCTCCTCGGGGTCGATGAGGTCCGCTCGGCGCCGCTCACGGTGGGTACGGGCTTCGTCGGGGCGGCTCACGGGAAGATCCCGCTCCCGGCCCCGGCCACCCTCGAGCTCCTCAAGGGCTTCCCCGTCGAGCAGAGGGACTCGAAGGCGGAGCTGACGACCCCCACGGGCGCCGCGCTCCTCACCACCCTGGCCCAAGACTTCGGGACCCTCCCGCCCCTGCGCCTCACGGCCGTCGGCTACGGCGCGGGCGACGACAGGCCCGGGCCCGTGCCCAACGCCCTGCGCGTCATCCTCGGCGAGACCGCGGCGCAGCCCGGTACGGACCGCGTGGTCCTCCTCGAGACGAACCTGGACGACATGAGCCCCCAGTGGAGCGGCTACCTCATGGAGAGGCTCTTCGAGGCGGGCGCCCTCGACGTGTCGCTCGCTCCGATCCTCATGAAGAAGTCGCGGCCCGCCCACGAGCTGCGCGTGATCCTGCCGCCGGCTGCCGAGGAGCTGGTGCTGCGCGTCCTCTTCTCGGAGAGCACGACCCTCGGCGTGCGCCGCTCGGAGGTGGACCGGGTGGTCCTCGAGCGGGAGCAGAGGGCCGTCGAGACCCCCTGGGGGCTGGTGAAGGTGAAGCTCGGCATGCTCGCCGGCGAGGTCGTGACCGCCACCCCCGAGTACGAGGACCTCCAGGCGGCGGCCCGCAAGGCTGGCCTGCCGCTCAAGGAGGTGCACGCACGGGTGATGGAGGAGTTCCGGCGGGGAGGGAAGGAAGGTTAGGGCGGCTGTCCGTGCGGTCTCCAGCGTTTGGGAGACCGCGAAACCGATGGGGCACGCCAGGCTATTCGTCCTCGTCGGCGAGGAGCCCTTCCGAGATAGTGCCACGGTCGCGCGTCGAAGTAGTCGATAAGTGGTGTCATGACCTGGCGTGATTCAAAGTCGGTGTTTACCCAGCTTTGAATCACGCCGAGTCTCTATCAAGGCCAAAGAGGGTCCCACCGGGAGGGTGGCTGGGTTTGACCCGCGACACTGGGGCATGGGGTGTAACCGCACCCGGGTGTGAATGCTCCCCTTGACTCGCGGAGCCTTAGGGTGAAGATAGGGGTTGCCTTCTCCGTTCCTCACTAACGTGTGGTGTCCGCGATAGGTGCTGAGCCGGTCCGGTTGGGGGTGCCTAGTGGAGGTAGCCAAAAGGAAGGGGAGGTTCGGTCAACTGCGAAGCGGAGGTACGCCACAGCAGGACCAACAACGTACTCAAGGAGGTTCACATGTCGCATCAATCACGTACCCGAAGAGGTCAGGAGTGCCTTTGCCTACTCGCGCTTCTCACAGGGATGGGGAGCGCGCAGGGTCAGCCCGATCCCGCTCCCGTCGTCCGGCTTGAGCTGGGCCAGATCGCGGCCGCACCAGGCCAGTCGAACGTCGTGGTCCCGCTTCTGGCATCAGTCGACGGCGGGATCATCCGGGGCTGGAGCGCCGTCGCACATTACGATCCGGCCATCCTGGTGTTCTCGTCGGCGACGGCTGCTGCCGGCGCCGACGTCTTCACGGTCATTGAGCCCCGCAAGCTCGTGGCGGGTACCGCGGGCCCAGGTCAGGTCAGCCTGGCCGCGATCTACGGGCTTCTCGATGGACGTGGAATCGCACCCGAGGCAGCCCAGGTAGTGGCTTCGCTCACGTTCTGCGTGCTACCTGGAGCTGCCCAGGGCATGCACGCCGTGACCTTCCTCCCTTCGGCAGTGAGCCGGGAAGGGGCGGTGACGACGACCATGGCGGTGGTCGCCCCACCTGACTGGGCGGAGGTCGAGACGGTCCCACGGACGACGGATGGTGCAGTCACGGTCGCAGGAGATACCCTGCCCGGCAGCACGTGCGTGCCGTACGACTTCAGCCCCCCACCGCCGCCTAGGGTAGCCTTCCGGCTCGAAGGGCCCACGAGCGTCACCCTTGGCCAGGCATTCTCCCTTGACTTCAAGGTGGAATCCGAAGTCGCGGTCGACGCGCTCAACGCTGCACTGGTTTTCGACTCCAGCAAACTCGCGGGGCTCGCCGGCGCAGCTCAAGAGGCCGCGCTCGGCGTAGGTCCGATCTTCGACATCGTGTCGGTGCAGGACGGAACGATCGGTATCGTCCTGCTCCTCATCAGCGGGTCGCTGCCTCCTGGCACGCACACGGTGGCACGCCTCGAGTTTCTGGCGCAGGGGCTGCCTACAGCGGGGACCACGGAGGTCGCCTTCACCGAGACGGTCCAGCAACTGATCAACCCTGCAGATTTCGGCTTCACGGCCGAGCAAGCGGGCCTCGTTCCGTTCACGTTCAGCAACATCGTCAATCCCACGGCTGGGGATGACCTCCTGAGCCCTGTTCAGGGGGGGACTAAGGTGGGTGTGCTGGCCGCGCATCTGCTCGCCATTCGGCCCGCAGCTCGCTTTGTCCGGGGGGATTCAGACGCCGACGCCAAGGTGAGCCTTACGGACGCGGTCACGGTGCTTTCGCACCTCTTCGCCGGAGGAGCGGAGCCGGGGTGTCTCGACGCCGGCGACGCCAACGACGACGGCCGCCTGGACATCTCGGACCCCATCGCGGTGCTTGGCTACCTCTTCCTCGGCAGCCCGAGCCTGCCGGCACCCTTCGGCGCGTGCGGGGAGGACGCGACCGAGGACAGCCTTGGCTGCGAGGTATACGCCGCCTGCCCGTAGGGGAGGCCGTGCGCAGCGCACGGCTCTTTGCCTTTCAACCCCTGGGACGATCTCACGCGCGAGCCTCGGGCTTGAAGGCCGTGGCGGGGCTGTCCCCGCCTCGCGGGCCTCCTCCGGCACGCCGGAGGCATGCCGGGAGGGAGAGGAGCGGTCCCCAAGAAGCTCCACGGGCCGCTCGGCCACCCTTGCCGGCCGGCTTGCGGACAGAGCCTCGCCGGCACCCGCGGCGCAAGGGTGGTCCGAGCTGGCGAGCGCGCCCTCAGCTCAGCAGCTCCGCCTGGTACTTCTTGAGCTGGCTCTTCAGCCGCAGGATGATCCTCGAGTGGAGCTGGCAGACCCTCGACTCCGAGAGGTTCAGGGTGGCGCCGATCTCGCGCATGGTCAGGTCCTCGTAGTAGTAGAGGATCATGATCAGGCGCTCCTTCTTCGTCAGGCCCTTCGTTATGAACTCGGTGACCTCCTTCCGCCGGAGCTCGTCCTCGGGGTCGATCTGCTTCTTGTTCTCGAGGAGGTCGATCGTGCGCAGCGTCTTCGAGCCCTGGTCCTCCCTCGCCTTGTCCGAGAGGCTCACGATGGTGATCGCGCTCGCGTCCCGGAGCAGGTCCTCGTACTCGTCGATCGAGACCTGGAGACGCTCGGCCATCTCCGAGTCCGTCGGCGGGCGGCCCAGCTCCATCTCGAGGCCCTTCCAGGCCCCCTCGACCCGGTTCGCCTTGTTGCGCACGATGCGCGGGACCCAGTCGAGGGACCGCAGCTCGTCGAGGATCGCCCCGCGGATGCGCGTCGTGCAGTAGGTCTCGAACTTGACGCCCCGGTTCAAGTCGAAGCCCTCGATCGCATCCATGAGGCCGAAGATCCCGGCGCTCGTGAGGTCGTCGAGCTCGATGTTCTGGGGGAGCTTCGCCAGGAGGCGCTCGGCGATGTACTTCACCAGAGGGAGGTACTTCTCGATGAGCATGTTCCGGAGCTCTTTGTCTCCGTTCGCCTTGTAGTCCCTCCAGACCTCCTCGATGCTCGTGTACTCCTTCCGCTTCCTCACCGGCGTCGGCACGGCCTTCTCCTCTCCTTCTCCTTCACCCGGGGCCCCTGGATTGGACACGCTCCTGGTCGCCATGGCCGTTCGTCGCAGCGCGACGCGGCGGGCGGGTCTCTTCGCTTCCTTTTCCTTGGCTCCGCTCACTGCGGCACCTCTCGATTTGTGACTTTCTGTCCAGCCCGGGCCTGATAACCGCCCCCCATCAGCCCAGCGCGCCGTGGAGGGCGCTGGCGAACCGCTTGACGAAACCCGGCCCCGGCGTCCTCGACGCCGGCTCCTCCCCGATGAGGCTCTCGGCCAGCGACCGCACGCCGTCCGCGGCGGGCGCCTCCGGGAACTCGAGGAGGAAGGGCTTCTTCCTGCGCACGGCCTGGCGCACGTGGTCGTCGAGGGGGACGAAGCCCAGGCTCCCCACCTCGATCCCGAGGAACTTCCGCGCCACGGCCTGGATGCGCCCCGAGACCCGCTCCGCCTCGGCGGCGCCGGCCGCCATGTTGACCACGAGCCGGATCCGGCCCGCGCCCTTCTCGCGGGACAGGGCCTTGACCACCGCGTAGCCGTCGGCGATGGCGGTCGGCTCGGGAGCCGTGACCACGAGGACCTCGTCGCACGCGAGCGCGAGACCGATCACGTTCCTCGAGATGCCGGCGGCCGCGTCGAAGAAGACGACCTCGGCGTAGGCCTCGAGCTCCTGCAGGCTGCGGACGAGGTAGTCTCTCTCCGCCGGCTCCAGGTCCGAGAGGTGGCGCGAGCCCGAGGCCCCGGCGAGGAGGAAGAGGCCGCCGGGCGCCGGCGTGAGGGCCTCCAGGGCGGTCACCTCGCCCGAGAGCACGTGCCCCAGGTTCCAGCGCGGCTGCACGCCCAGGAGGACGTCGGCGTTGGCGAGGCCGATGTCGGCGTCCACGACGATGACCCGCTTCCCCTGGGCGGCGATGGCGAGGCCGAGGTTCACGGCGAGGTTCGTCTTCCCGACGCCTCCCTTGCCGCTCGCCACGGCCAGGAACCGGGCGCGGCGCTCGCTCCCGCTCACCATGGCCCTCAGTCGCTGCGCTTGGTCCATCGGTCGTAGCTCTCCGCTCTCGGCTCTCCGCTCTCGGCTCTCCGCTCTCGGCTCTCCGCTCTCCGCTCTCCAGTCACAGGGCGTTCGTCTTGAGCACCAGGTCCGCCAGGCGCTCGGGGTCGCTCGCCACGATGTCGTCGGGCACGTTCTGCCCGTCGGTGACGAAGGAGATGGGCCGCCCGATCGAGATGAGCGCGCTCACCAGGGCCCCGAACGAGATGGTCTCGTCCACCTTCGTCAGGATCACCCTGTGGAACCCGATCCCCGCGAAGCGATTGGCCACGCTGAGGATCGTCTTCCCGTGGGTGGTCGTGCTGAGGACGAGGTGCACCTCGGCCTCGGGCGCCACCTGGAGGAACTCGCGGAGCTCGGTCATCTTCAGCTCGTCCCGGTGGCTCCGTCCGGCCGAGTCGACGAAGACCACGTCCGCCTGCTTGGCCCGGAGCTCCTCCACGGCCGCCGCGAGCTCCGGCGGGCTCGTCGCGACGATCAGGGGCACGCCGATGATCTCCGCGTACTTCTCGAGCTGGTCCACGGCCGCGATGCGGAACGTGTCCAGCGTGATGAGGCCCACGCGGCGCCGCTCGTTCAGCTTGGCCCGCGCCGCGAGCTTCGCGATGGTCGTCGTCTTCCCTACCCCCGTCGGCCCCACGAGCACGATGATCCGGGGCCGCCTCCGGTCGTCGAGGGGCGGGTTCGGCAGGAAGAGCTTCGTGAGCTGGCGCCGGAGGACCTCGCGGACGCGCATGGGGTCCGGATGGCCGGACGGCACGCGCAGCCGCGAGATCTCCTCGACGATGAGCTCGGCCACCCGGAGCTCCACCTCCCTCGAGACGAGGGTCTCGTAGCACTCCCGCAGGAAGGGCTGCGCGGCCCGCGGAGGCTCGTCGGGGCACGCGAGGACCTCGCGGAGGCCCCTGCGGGCCTGCCCCACGGCCTGCGAGAAGGCCTGGAGGTCCCCCGGAGCACCAGCGGAGGCGGCCGAGGCGCCGGCCGGCGGCGCCGCTGGCGCCGAGGAAGTCGAGACCACCGAGGCCGCCGGGGCTTCCGGGGTCGTCGAGGGGACCTCGCCCCGCGCCGGCCGTCCCTCGCCCCTCGGGCCGGGGGCCGTGGCCGAGGCCGAGGCCGGGACCGCCTGCCGCGTCGCGTGCGGCTCGAGCGCGGCGACCTCGGTGAGCCGCGAGCGTATGGAGCTCTCGCGGCGGATGTTCTCGATGCGAGAGCGCGTGTCGGCGGCATAGACCTCCACGATCTCCTGCCCGCCCACCCCC
>JACQVW010000751.1 GCA_016209535.1 Planctomycetota bacterium
CAAACACGAGCTAGGGGAGCCGCGTGTAGGTGCCGCCGTTCCTTCCCGCGAGCTGGATGAGGAACTGCTCCTGGAGCTCGCCGGCGACACGGACGCCGATGGTGTTGATCTGGACTCGTTCGTAGTTCTGGGCCGCGACCGCCTCGAGGGTCCGCTGGAGGTACTCGGCCTCGTCCCAGATGCCGGGGCAGGTGCCGCCGCCATCGCTCAGGTAGACGATGACCTTCCGTGCGACCGAGGCCGTCTTCGCCATCCGGAGCCCCGCCGAGAGGCCCGCCTGGCCGCACGTGGCGCCCCGATCGATCACCGACTGCACGAAGGACATGGCGGCGGACTTCATGGGGGCCGTGGCCACGGCGGCATGCCCGCCGGTCGGGAACTGGACGACGGCGTGGTTGAAGAACACGATCCCGAACTGCACGCGCTCGCTGAACTCCTGGACGTTCCTGGTGACCTCGCGCTTGGCCTTGTCGAGGCGGCCATCCTCGTTCATGGACCGCGAGCGGTCGATGACGTAGAAGAACGCGTCTCCCTCGAGCACCTGACCGAAGAAGACGACGATCTCCGGAGCGTCCTCTTCCTCCTCCTCGCCCTCCCCGACCGCGTTGAGCGGGAGGTCGAGGTTCTCCTTCAGGCCCGTCGGGTCCTGGCCCCGGGCCGGGGCCCCGACGAGGCTCACGAGGCTCGCGACGGCGAGGGCTTGAACGCACCTGAGAATGGGGCTTCTGGAGAGTCTCATGGTCGCCTCCTGGGTCCCACGTGCCCCGGACCGGCGTGGTCCCGAAGCAACCGACGTTCCGCGGGCCGGGCTCTCCCGACGCCCCCCCGGGGCGCTCCGGGGACAGCGTCCAGGACGCGATAGGGTCTGGCGGGGACGGTTCTTGCGACGCGGGCCTGCCGGCCTCGCCGTCCCACCATGGGGTGCGCGGCTCACCGTGGCCTGTCTGGAAACCTGACTAGGTCAGCCGGCGCAGACCGCCACGACCTCGACCGCGTAGGCTCCCGGCCCGCCCGAGATCCCCGCGAGGACGACGTCGCCCCGCCGGCCTGCCGCGATCTCTCCCCGGTCCGCGAGGCCCAGGAGGCTCGCCGCGTTGCGCGAGCACAGGGCCGAGGCGGCGGCCAGGGCCTCCTCCAGGGGCAGGGCGGGGTGCCGCCGCGTGTAGACCCCGGCCATCTCGCGCGTGAGGAGATTCAGAGCGTTCTCGAAGACGTCCCGCATGTGGACCGCGGAGCCGAAGAGGGCGCCGGTGTCCGAGCTGAGCGGGCTCGGGCCCGGGCCCGGCCCGGCGTCTCGCGGCACGACTCGAAGGTACCTGCCGTCGGGCGACGCCTCCCCCCTCACGCCGAAGACCTCGAACTCGCCTCGCGGCACTTCCATGGCGAAGCCCGCGTCGCTCACGGCGATGACCCGGGAGACCTCCTTCCGGGCAATCCAGTCGCGGACGAGCTCGGGGTGGACGTGCCAGCCGTCCAGGATGACCGTCGCCGCGATCGCGTCATTCCGGAGCGCCTCCTCGAGCATGCCCCCGTCGTGGAAGCGCTTGAGGCTCGAGCCCGTGGGGCCGTTCCCGAGGTGGATCGCGTACCGCAGGCCGGCTCGCACGGCCTCGCGGAGGCGCTCGGCATGGGGCTTCGCGTGCCCCGCGCCGACGACGGCGCCGCGCCGCGTCGCGTGCGCGATCAGCTCGAGCGCGTCCTCGGAGCGCTCGGGCGCCAGGTTGACCAGGCGCACGGCGCCCGTGTCGAGGAAGCGATCGAGGAGCGCCCGGCCGGGGGGGAAGACCCACGAGGGGTTCTGGGCGCCCGAGAGAGCGGGGTTCATGAAGGTGCCCTCGACGAGGGCGCCGAGGAAGGCGCCGTCCGCCGGCGACAGCGGCTCGTCGAGCACGCGGCGCATGCCCTGGAGGTAGAGCACGATCTCGTCGGGAGGCGCCGCGAGCGTCGCGAGGACGAAGCCCGTCACGCCTCGCGCGGCCTGATACGCCGCCACCTCGCGGACCCGGGCCGCGTGCTCCTCGGGGCTCCTCGCGCCCCGGCGCAGCCAGTCGATGTCGTTGAGCTGCAGGTCGATCCAGCCGGGCAGGAGCCAGAGGCCCGAGCCGTCCACGACGGTGGCGCCGGACGGCGCCGCGAGCGGGCCCCCCACCTCGACGATCCTGCCCCCCGAGAGCAGCACGTCGCTGGCGCCGGCGCTCGCGCGGCCGCTCTCGCGCACCCGCGCGCCGCGCACGAGCACGGGACCGCGCGACGAGTGGACGAGCCGGCTCATCACGGCCGCGCTGCCCCGGACCCGGGCCCGAGGACCTCCTCGAAGGCCTCCGCAAGCACCTCGAGGCCCTCCGCCAGGGCCTCCTCGGGGATCGAGAGGGGCGGGGCGATCTTGACGCAGCCGCCGCCGAGCCCGACGGGCGCGAACAGAAGGAGGCCCTTTCGGAAACAGCTCTCCACGATGCGCGCCGCCGCCTCGGGATCGGGGTCCAGGGTGCCCGGCCGGACGATGCGGACCCCGCCCACGAGCCCCCGGGCCCGCGCGCAGCCCACCTGGAAGTCGTGGCGGGCCTCGAGGCGCTCGAGACCTCGAGCGAGCATCGGCTCGAGGGCCGCCGCCCGCTCGGCGAGCCTCTCCTCGAGGATCGCCTCCAGGGAGCCGAGGGCCGCGGCGACGCAGAGCGGCGAGCCCGAGTGGGTCGATGTCATGGAGCCCGGAGCGTAGGTGCTCATGACGTCGGCGCGGCCGATCACGGCGGCGAGCGGGAGCGAGCTCGTGATGCCCTTGCCGCAGGCGATCAGGTCCGGCGCGATGCCGTAGTGCTCGAAGGCGAAGAGCCTGCCCGTGCGCCCGAAGCCCGACTGGACCTCGTCGAAGCAGAGGAGCGCCCGGTGGCGGTCGCTCCACCGGCGCAGCGACTGAGCGTACTGGGGCGGGAAGAAGTCCGGCCCGATCCCGAGGTAGCTCTCGGACAGGACGCCCGCCACGGCGGCGGGCTCGATCCTCAGCCTCTCGAGCGCCTCCTCGAACACGCGGAACGACGTGTCGAGCTGCAGGTACCCGTCGGGGAAGGGGACCTGCACGAAGGTCGGGTCGTCGTCCCCGATCCAGGCCTTCAGGGCCGGGATCCCCCCCGCGAGCTGGGAGCCGAGCGTGCGGCCATGGAAGCCGCCCGAGAAGGAGACGATGACCTTGCGCCGCGGGTCCTGGCGGAGACCCCAGGTGCGCATGAGCTTGATCGCGTTCTCCACCGCCTCGGAGCCCGTCGTGAGGAGGAAGACCTTCTCGAGGCCCTCCGGGGCCAGCGCGGCGAGCCGC
>JACQVW010000752.1 GCA_016209535.1 Planctomycetota bacterium
CCCCCACCCGGACCACGCGTTCCCGACCCGCGCCCTCCACGCCGGGGCCGAGCTGAACGAGACGGCAGCCCTCACGCCGCCCATCTTCCAGACGACGACCTTCGTGCTCGAGAGCGCCGCGGCGGGCGCCGCCATGACGAGGTCCACCGCGCCGGCGGAGCTCTACACGCGCTGGGGGAACCCGACGACGAAGCAGGTCGAGGCGGTCCTCGCGAGCCTCGAGGGGTCCGAGGCGGCCCTCGCCTTCTCCTCGGGCATGGGCGCCATCAGCGCCCTCTTCTTCACGTGCCTGTCGGCCGGGGACCACGTCGTCATCGGCCGGTCGATCTACTCGGGCGTCAACGAGCTCGCCAAGGTCTTCCTGCCCCGCTTCGGCGTCGCGTGCTCCTTCGCCGATGCGGGCCGGCTCGACGAGGTGGAGGGCGCGATCCGCGCGAACACGCGCCTCCTCTTCGTCGAGAGCCCGTCGAACCCCACCCTCGACGTCTGCGACCTCTCGGCCCTGGCGGCCATCGGCAGGCGGCGAGGCGTTACGACGGCCGTGGACAACACCTTCGCGACCCCCGTGAACCAGAACCCCATCGCCCACGGCGTCGACGTGGTGGTCCATGCGGCGACGAAGTACCTCGGCGGGCACTCCGACGTCACGGCGGGCGCGATCTGCGCCCGGAAGGAGCTCATCGACCGCGCCTGGTACCACCTCAAGATCCTCGGGGCGTGCCTGAGCCCCTTCGAGGCCTGGCTCCTCCTGCGCGGCCTCAAGACCCTCGCGGCCCGTGTGCGCGAGCAGAACCGCACGGCCCTCGAGGTGGCGGGGTTCCTCGAGGCTCGAGCCGAGGTGGAGCGCGTCCACTACCCGGGCCTCGAGTCCCACCCGCGCCACGAGCTCGCGGGGCGGCAGATGCGCGGCTTCGGCGGCATGGTGAGCTTCGAGCTCAAGGGCGGGCTGCGCGCCGGCGCGCGCCTCGTGGAGTCCCTGCGGCTCATCCAGCTCGCCGTGAGCCTCGGCGGCGTCGAGTCGATCATCCAGCACCCCGCGAGCATGACCCACGGGACGCTGCCCGAGGAGGAGGTCCGCAAGGCGGGCATCTCCCCGGGCCTCCTGAGGCTCTCGGTGGGCCTCGAGGACGCCGGGGACCTGAAGAGGGACCTGGCGCAGGCCCTCGAGCGGGCGGGCTCGTGAGGCCCTGGGCCCAGCGATCCTGTCACGAGGGGGCTCCCTCCGTTTCTGGGGAGTGAGAGTCTCCATTGACCCCACCCCCTGCAGCCCGGAGAATCGTGGGCAGATCGGCCGCCTGCTCTGGCCGTCCCCACCCCGGGTCGAGGTGGGCGCCCGCGTCAGGTCGCCATCGAGACGAGAGGTCTCACCCATGAGGAATCCTCGCAGGCGAGCGTTCTGGAGCACGCTGTTCCTCGCCGGGCTCGTGCCCGCGGGGGCCGCGCTGGGCCAGGTCGTGCCTCCGGTCCAGGACCTGAAGTGCCGGTGCGACCGCGGGGTCCTCGACACCTTCGTCGCCAGCCTGGCCTGGGTCAACCCCGTCCGCTACGACCAGATCGAGATCCGGCGCGACGCCCGAGTGCTCGTCACGATCCTGGGGGCCTTTCAACAGTTCGCCGACGACACCGTGAGCGAGGGAGCCCACGAGTACGAGGTGGTCGGAATCGTCGGGCGCCAGCGCTCCCCCGCCGCACCCTGCACGGTGACTTGCGGCGCGGTCGGGCCCGAGCCCGTGGCGAGGATCCGGGGTCCGGCCCGGCTGATCCTCCCGCCGGCGCGGTCCGCCGAGGCGATCTTCGACGGGCGCGAATCTCGAGACGCCGAGGGCGGGAAGGCCCTGGTCTACCGCTGGCTCGCGCCCGACCCGGCGGCCGTCCAGGTCCTCTCCCCCGCCCGGTCCGCCACGCGCGTGCGATTTCTGCGGCCGGGGAAGGCCCTCCTCCGCCTCCAGGTGATGGGAGCTCCGGACTTCCTGAGGCCCGGCGCCGCCGAGGTCACCGTCGACGTGGTCGATCCGAGGACGGTCCAGCTCCCCGAGGCGCCGGCGCTCTTCCTCCCCCAGGACGAGCTCTTCCAGGACTTCCTCGTGGCCGTCGCGGGCGGGCCCGCCGAGCTCGCCCTGCCCCTCATGTTCACGAGCGGCCTGCCGTTCCCCGACATCGCGCTCATCGACGGGCCGCCGGGCCTCGGGATCGACTCCATCGCCGGGATCGTCCGGTGGCGTCCGGGCTTCCCCCAGGCCGGGCAAGCCCACGAGGTCGAGATCCTCGCCCGCAACAACTCGGGCCAGCAGAGGGTGCGCCTGGCGATCCAGGCCGTCGACCGCGGAATGCCCATCGTCCTCTACGCGTTCCCCCTCCCTCGACCCGGCGGCGGGGATGGCGACGGCGACGGCGACGGCGACGACATCGGCGCCGGCGGAGGCACGGGCCCGCCTCCCGATCCGTTTCCCGACCAGTCCCCCATCCCGCTGCCGCTCGACCTCCAGATCGTCGACCCCGTCGCCAACGATCAGGGCGTCGTGGGCGTGACCCAGGAGCCGCCCGCAGATCCGTTCGACGGCGTGCGCTACGTGGCGACCTGCGCGGCGACGCCGGGGTGCGTCCAGGGCGCCTACGCGTCGCTCGACGCCGCAGAGAAGCTCCCCGAGAACATCGACAACGACTTCTCCATCGAGGTGTGGCTCAAGTCGAGGGTTCTCCCCGCCCCCGCCGCGAGCCCGGCCTTCGTCTTCGGCATGTCCGAGGGCGCCGCCTCGAACTTCGCCGTGGGCTTCCGCTCGGACGGGCGCCACGAGGTCTCGGTGAGGACCACGGCGGGCGCGATCGTGTCGTCGGTCGCCACGGGACAGCCCCTCGACTCCGACTTCCACCTCGTCTTCGTCCGGGAGGGGAACACGCACCGGTTCTACGTGGACGGCACGAAGGTGACCGAGGAGCAGGTGCCGCCGGGGGACCTCGGCAACTGGGACGCGAGCCTCCCCATCCGCCTCCTGAGCTCGAGCGACGAGAGCCGGCCCTTCTTCGGCGAGGTGTACCTCGCCGCCGTCTACGGCGAGGCCTTGAGCGACCGGACGATCCTGGTCCTGAGCGGCCTGGACCCCACGATCCCCGACCCGGACCTCGTCCTCGCGCCCCGCGCCGACATCTGCCCCGACCCCCGCGAGATCCGCCGGGGCGCCGTCGAGGCCGACGGGTCGCTCTCGCAGCCCCTCGCCGGAGCCGGCGGCGGCTTCGAGGGCGCGGCCGGGGGCGGCGGGGACGCGGTCTGCAACGAGCTCCTCAGGCCCTTCGAGTGGCAGTGGAAGGTGGCCGTGGGCCCGCCGGGGCTCGCCGGTCTGACGGGCACTTGCGAGTCCGACCCCGGCGGCGGCGCCGTCGGCTGCGCGCCGGCTCCCGGCGAGGAGGAGTGCCGCCGGAAGATCCACTTCACCCATGGGGCCGACCTCGCGCCGGGCGCCCTCGAGGTCGAGCTCGAGCTGACGGTCCGGCAGGTGCCCATCCGCCGCGTGTCGAGGACCGACACGACCTGCAAGAAGGTCCGGGTGCCCACCTGCGTCCTCCGCGCCGACTCGAACCGCGACGGGGCGATGGACATCTCCGACGGGATCACGATCCTCCAGAAGCTCTTCATCGAGCGCGAGGGCGTGTTCCCCTGCCCTCCGGCGGCCGACGCGAACCGGGACGGGAAGATCGACCTGAGCGACGCCGTCTACACCTTCGCCGCCCTCTTTCTGGGCGGCCCCAAGCCGCCGCCCCCTTTCCCGGCCTGCGGCGACATCTGGGCCGACCTGCCCGCGAGCTTCCCGGCGCAGCTCAGGTACTGCGAGGCCACGCACAAGGCCCTCGCGTGCGAGTGAGCCCGCGGCTCGCCGGGCAGCGCACCCTTTCTGAGCTGCGGCGGCTATGATGCCTGCCCATGAGGCTCGAGGTCCACGAGGACGCTGAGGAGGCCACGCTCGCGGCGGCGGACGCCCTCGCCGGCGTCCTCGCGAGCCTCGCGACGCGCGCCGTCATGGTCGCCGGCGGCAACACGCCG
>JACQVW010000753.1 GCA_016209535.1 Planctomycetota bacterium
CAGGAGAGAATCCGGCAGGGGCAGTTTGGTAGGGGCAGTATCGTGGGAATGAACGCGTGGTTCATAGCCGGGTGTAACCCGGCGTTGAACCACGCCGTCGTTTTCATGCCATGGTGTGCTGAGCGCACGAATTCTCAGCTCCTCTGCTGCCGGGCGTCGCCTGCACCGTGCCCGCCGCGCTCCCTGCGGTGGGCAGGGAATTGCAGCCCGGTCCGCCGCGCGGTCCTCCGTGGCGCAAGGGTACACCGTTTGCGCCTACCCCATTCAGTCCTGCAGGGTGCGCGATCCGGTACGGCATCCTTTTCTCCGGACAGCGACCTCGCAGGCGCGTCTATGGTGTCGTCGTCCGTCGGGGCTTTCGTTCGAGGCTACGCCGGCTGCCGCCGGTCGCTGCCCGGGCCAAGGATCGGGGGGAAGCCACATCATGCGACTGGGTCCAGGTTCTTGGGGGTCCGTGGCGGCTCTCGGCCGCCCTGGCCTGGGGTTCGCCGCCCTCGTCCTGCACGTCCTGGCGCCCGGCGGGCTTGCAGAGCTTCGCGGCGGGGACAAGTCCGGGGTCAAGCCGCAGTCCATCTCGCTGCCCGCGGGGGCCGGCTCCGTCGAGGGGCTGGGTGAGTCCTTCGAGCCCCTCCTCAACACGGGGATCGCGACCTTCACGGTGAACCTCGCGCTTCCCCCCCGCACGAACGGCCTCGCCCCTCAGCTCGCCCTGACCTACAACTCCGGGCGCGGGAGCTCCGCCTTCGGCATCGGCTGGGACGTGTCGGTCCCGTCGATCCGGAGGCAGACGGACAAGGGGCAGCCTCGCTACGGCCTGGGGGAACCGGGGGACACGTTCATCCTCGATGGCGAGGAGCTGGTGCGTCTGACCGACGGCACCTACCGCGCCGAGAACGAGTCCGCGTTCCGGCGCGTCGGGAAGCGCGCGGGCACAGACGGGTGGGAGGCGCGCGAGAAGGACGGGCGGATCCTCCGCTTCGGCCTCCATCCGTCCCGGGAGCAGCCCGGGCGCCGCTCGCGCATCGCGCTCCCCGGCGCCGCGCCGACGCTGGCAAACACGTTCTCGTGGCTCCTCGACGAGATCGAGGACCCTTCGGGGAACCTCGTCGAGCTCCTCTACGAGAGCTTCGCCGACTCTCCGGGGCAGCTCTACCTCGCCGAGGCGCGGTATCCCCTTCGAGCGGAGACGCCTGCCGCGCTGCGCGGCGGGCAGCCCCAGCACGCCGTGCTCTTCACCTACGGACCCAGGGCGGACGCGGTGAGCGACTTCAGGAGCGGCTTCGAGATCCGGACGGCCCGGCGTTGCGAGGAGATCCGCGTCGTGACCGTGCCCGATCCCCTCCTGTCTCCCGGAGGACAGACGGTCCGACGCTATCAGCTCGGGTACGAGCCAGAATCGCCCGCTGGCGCCGACCCGTCGGTCCTGGTGCCCCTCGCGTTCTCGCTCTTGCGCTCGGTGACGCAGGTGGATGCCTCCGGCAGCTTCCTGCCCCCGCTCCGTTTCGAGTACTACGAGCTCCTGGTCGCGAGTGGCGATGGCGCGACGTCGGTCCAGGCAGCGTCGGGCGTGCCGGACGCGTTCCGGACGGACACGGGCGAGGCGGAGATCGCGGACGTCGACGGCGACGGCCTCCCGGACCTGATTCACGCCGGCGCCGGCCGCCACCTGTACGCGCGCAACCTCGGACACGGACGCTTCGCCGACCCCGCGGCGTTCGATAACGCGCCCGGCGAGCCTGGCGTCTCCCTCTCGGACCCTCGGGTGGCGCTCCTGGACCTCGACGGCGACGGCAGGGTGGACCTCGTGGAGCGGAGGGGGCCCGGCGCCGGGCCGGACGGCGTGGTCTACCGGTCGCTGGAGGTGGAGGCCGCGGTGCCTCCTGGCCGCGTCCCGAAGGTCCGCTGGGGTCGCGAACGGTATTACGCGAGCGGCCTGCCCTACGCGCTCTCGGCGCCGGAGGTGAGGCTCCTCGATCTGGACTTCGACAAGGCCATCGACCTCCTGCGGAGCGGCGATCAAGGCATCCGGGCCGTCCTCAACCTGGGCGGCGCCGCGGGGGACCGCACCTGGGAGGAGCGGCCGGAGCTCCCCTTCGGCCACCCGGACCTTGCCGACCTCGGTCGGGGCTTCCGCGACCCGACGCGTCCCGAGCCGGACCAGCGGCTCCACGTCACGGACATGAACGGCGACCGGCTCCTGGACCTCGTGGAGCTGACCCCGGAGGGCAAGCTCGTCAGGGCACGGGTCTGGCCCAGCCGGGGCTGCGGGCGCTGGGCTCCGAGCTTCGCCATGCTGAGCGAGGCGGCGGGCAGGGAGAGCGAGTGGCTCTACGTTGAGGTGGAGACCGGGGGAGACCTGCGGGTGTTCGATGTGAACGCGGACGGGCTCTCGGACCTGGTGCTCGCGAAGCCTGGAGCGGTGCGCCTCTGGGTGAACCTCGGAAGCGGGCGGTGGTCCGCGATCCGGAGGCTGGCGGGCCCCGTGTACGCGAGCGGCACGCAGCTCCGAGAGGCGGACATCGACGGCAACGGGACCGCCGACCTCCTCTGGTGGAACAGCGCGCTGCCTCCGCAGGAGCGCCTGCGGTACCTTGACTTCGCGCCGGGCCCCAGGCCCAGCCTGCTCAAGACCATCGACAACGGGCTCGGCAAGAGGACCCACATCGCGTACCGGAGCTCGACCCAGGATTTCCTCTCTGCCGAGGAGGCCGGGGACCCCTGGGACGCCGGGGTGCCGTTCTCGACCGCCGTCGTGAGCCGCGTGACCACCGACATCGGCATCGACCTGGATGGGCGCCCGGGCCCCGACCGGTACGTCGTGGAGTACTTCTACCGCGACGGCTTCTACGACGGCTTCGAGAAGGAGTTTCGCGGGTTCGGGGGCGCGACCGAGCTCCGCTGGGGCGACGACAGGTACCCGGAGCTCGTGGCGAGCGGCGCCGTGCACTCGTCCACCACGGTGGCGCGGCTCGGCTTCCACACCGGGGCCCCGGACCGCGTCGACAACGACGGAGACCGGGCCGAGCTGCAGGCCAACGGGATCGACGACGACGGAGACGGCGTCGTCGACGAGGCGGACGACGGGATCGACGAGCGGGACGCCACGGCCGGGCGGGAGGAGGAGCCCCTGCGAGGCAAGCTGCTCTTCCGCGAGGTCGCGGCGCTCTCGGTGGACGGGGCCTCTCCCTTCCGGCTCCACGACCTCGACGGCGACGGGGGCCCGGACTGGGTGCAGCTCACGAGCACTGCCGCGCAAGACGGCTCGGACAACGACCTGGACGGGTTCACCGACGAGCCCGACGAGGCCCGGTTCACCCACGACGACTTCACGTTCACCCGGGAGATGCACTCCTGGCGGATCGAGGGGATCCACCGCGCGTCGGGCGGGCACGAGCTGGTGCCGGCCGGCACGCTGGATCCCGGCCGGGAGGTGCGGTTCGCCTTCCCGGAGCACACCGACACCCAGGAGGTGGAGGGTCCGGGCCGGCGCACCCTCGCGGATCCCGCCGAGGCGCCACCGGTCCGCACGAGGCGCGTCTCGCGCCGCTTCGACGCATTCGGCAACCTCACCCTCGAGCTCGAGCACGGCGTTTACCCCGACTCTCCCGAGCTCGATGACGAGCGGCAGAAGGTGACCGAGTACGCCCTCGCCGGGGAGGCCGTGAGCCGCTGGATCGTGGATCGTCCTGCCCGGACGCTCGTCCTGGACGAGGCGGGGAAGGTCGTGGCCGAGAAGACCTTCTACTACGGGGACGGCGATGTCGACGTCACGGGCGACCCCCTGTTCCACGTCGGGAGCCGCGCCCTCCTCAAGCGCGAGGCCAGCATCCTCATCGGAGACACTTCCGTCGGGCGCGTCGCCGGCGACTCCCAGGTGGTGCAGGAGCGGCGCGTGGCCCACGACCGCTTCGGGAACCCGGTCCTCATCGTGGATCCCATCGGCGACCCTGCGCGACCGGAGGAGGGCCATGCGCGGGTCATCGAGTACGACCGCGTCTTCCACGCCTATCCTGTCGCCGAGACCCAGCACGTCGGCCGCGACGCCTCGGGGAGGCTCCGACCGCCGCTGCGCATGGACGTCGCCTACGACCTGGCCTTCGGGAAGGTGATCGCCGCCTCCGACTTCAACGCCGCTCCGGCGTCGACCCTCCAGGACCTGGCGGCCGGTGTGCCCGTCCCCGGGACGGAGAGGTCGGCGCGGGGGAACCTGACGGGCTACGCCTTCGACTCCCACGGCAGGCTCGTCAAGGAGGTGAAGCCCGGGGACACGGCGGAGCACCCCACGCGGGTCGTCCGCTACGTGCACGCGGACCCGGCGCGCGAGCTCGTCTACGCCTACGAGTCCTCCGGCGGCCTCGCCGGGGGCGTCCCCCAGGCCGTGAGCGCGACCGTCGCCGCGGGCGGCATGGTGCTGGAGCTCGACTCGACCGCGAGCGCCGTGATCACCGAAGCTCGCGAGGAGACCGGCCGGGCCGACGGCCTGGTGTCCATCCAGCTCCTCGACGGAGCCCAGCACAAGCTCGGCGTCGCCGAAGAGGGCAGCTCGTCCGGCGAGCTCGTCGTGAGGGACCTCACGCTCTTCGACAGCCGCGGGCAGGCGCGGCGCACCTTCCAGCCGTACCCCTCGCGTCTCTCGGCCATCATGGCGCCCCTTCCCGGCACCCCCTCCACGGACTACTTCCGCGACGCCGCGGGGCGCGTCGAGGAGACGCTGCTGCCCCCGGGCGGGGACGGCGTGCGGGACCTCGTCCGCGCGGTCTACCTTCCGCTGGAGCGCAGGCAGCTCGATCCGGAGGACAACCGGGACGGACAGGGGGGCCGGCCGTTGAGCCCGCACGGGGGGACCTACAAGGCGGCGGTGAGGGACGGGCTGGACCGGGTGGTCCGAGCCATCGAGGCCGTCCGGCTGAACGACGACGGCACGCCTTCCGGCGAGCTCAAGATCTGGTCCACGAGCTTCGAATACGACCTTCTCGACGACCTGCTGCTCGCCCGCGATGCCCAAGGGAACGAGCGCGTCCTGCGGTTCGACAGCCTCCGGCGGATGGTGACAGTGGACGATCCGGACTTCGGAAGGAGCCTCTACACCTACGACGCCGCATCGAACCTCGTCGCGGCGGTCGACTCGCAGGGCCAGGAGATCCGCCTTGCATACGACGGAGTCAACCGCCTCGTCTCGGAGGACTTCCTCGACGAGGGGCTCCCCTTCTCCCGCAACCGTTCTCCCGACGTCCGGTACCACTACGACGTGCCGGTGGGAGCCATCGACCTCGGCGACGGGACCCGGGGCGAGGCGCGGAACACGGCGGGTCTCCTCGCCTGGGTCGAGGACCTCTCCGGGGAAGAGCACCACTCTTACGACGCGCGCCGCCGGATCGAGTGGGTCGTGAAGCGGGTCCCCGATCCGTACCACGGGGCGCTCGTCTCCTACAGGAGCCAGACGAGCCACGATTCCCTGGACCGTCCGAGGTCCCTCGCGTTCCCGGACGGGGACCGCATCTCCTTCGAGTACGGCCCGCGCGGCCTCCTGCGAGCCATCTCCGGCGGCCCCTCGGGCTCCATCGTCGAGGGCTTCCGCTACGCGCCCAGCGGGCAACCTCTGCGCTTCGACCTCGGGAACGGCGCCGCGTCCACCTTTGGGTACGATCAACGCCTGCGCATGGTGGCGCTGGCGGCTGAGGCGGGATCCCCGCGAGGGAGCACGCTGTTCTCCTACGCGTACGACTTCGATGGCGCCTTCAACATCGTCGCGATCCGCGACCTCCGTGCCGCCTCGGAGGCCCCCGATGGGAGCCCTCGCCGCAACACGCAGCGCTTCACCTTCGACGACCTCTACCGGTTGACCGGGGTCGAGATCTGCCTCGGCCTTTCGGACGCTCCGTTCCGCTCCGACGGCCGGATCGACTTCCGGTACGACCGGATCGGCAACATGGTCTCGAAGAGCTCCGACATCGCTCATGCCGAGGATGGGACCTCCATCACGCACCTCGGCGGGATGCGGTACGGGGAAGGGGAAGGCGGCCTTGCCGCCGGCCGCGGAGGCGGGTGGGGAAGGCAGGGTCGCGGGGCCGGCGACCCGGCGGGCCCTCACGCGCTCACCTCGACCGAGAGCGGCCGGCGCTTCTCCTACGACGCGAACGGCAGCGTCGTCCAGGCCGACTCCTTCACGTACACCTGGGACTTCAAGAGGCGCCTCATCCGTGTCGAGGGAGCGGCCACGATCACGGAGCACGTCTACGACCATGCAGACAGGCGAGTCCTCCGCAAGGTCACGAAGGTGGCGGCCGACGGGAGCCTCCTGGATCCCTCCTTCACCCTCTACATCGACGACGCCTTTGAGATCCGGGACGGCGACCAGCCCGTCAAGCACGCTTTTCGCGAAGGGACCCGCGTGGCCTCCACGACGTCGGCCTTCGCGGCGGGTTCGCGGCTCGTCCAGCGCCTGCGGCTCTTCCAGGGCTGGAACCTCGGCTGCGTGGCGGTGGCGGCACCGGACGCTGCGGCGCAGGTCCTCTCGAGCGAGCCCGTCCAGGCTGCGTTCCGGTGGGACCGGTCCGGCCAGCGGTTCGCGCCGCTGCAGCGCGCCGACGACATCCTCCCGGGCACCGTCCTGTGGGTGCTCGCGCTCCGGGACGGGACCATCGCGATCCGCGGGATACCGGGCGGATCGGGGCCCGTCCAGGTCCTCGCCGGAGGGGACTTCGTGGGCCTGCCGGTCCTGAGGGCGATCCCCCTGGCCCAGGTCGTCCCGCCGAGCGCCGAGGGGGTCTGGCTGTACGACGCCCGGGAGCGGCGCTGGCGGTTGAAGCTGACGGAGGTCCCCTCCTCACCCCCGGAGCTTCCGGAGCTCCTGGCCCCGGGCCAGGCGCTCTTCGTCCGGGCGCGAGAGCCGTCGGCGATCCAGCTCCCGGCTCCCGAGGAAGGCCTCCGCTTCTACCACACGGACCACTTGGGGTCCGTCGCGGCGGTCACTGACGGCGCAGGGCGGCTCGTGGAGGAACAGCTCTTCTATCCGTTCGGCAAGGTGCGCTTCCGATTCCGCGGCCCGTCCCCCGAGTCATCGATCGCACCCTTCGAGTACATCGACAAGGAGCCGGAGCCCGAGGGCGGGCTTCACTATTTCGGCAACCGGTTCTACGAGGGTGCGACGGGCCGGTTCGTGAGCGTAGATCCCCTGCGCCAGTTCCACGCGCCGTACTCCTACGCCGGGAACAACCCGATAGTCGCCGTGGACCGGGAGGGGCTCGAGGCGGTGAGCGAAGTGATCGGCGGCGAGAAGCTCTTCGACGACTGGTTCGATTTCCTGAACCCGTTCAACTGGCTCATGGCCGCGGTGAGCCATTCCCAGCCGCAGCTCCATTACATCTCGGACAACGGCATGGGGACCATCGAAATCGACAACTCCGCCGACGCAGTCGCCATCACGCTCGGCATCAGGACGAACGAGAGGCCGGACAAAGGCAGGACGGGTCTGGACACGGCCATGGAGAAGGCCCGTGAGCTGCGGCGGCCGGTCTACTACATCGAGAACGATACCCGTAATGGCTTCGCCGACGTCGTGGAGTCAGCCCTGACGAAGCTGTTGCGCATCAACACGGCGACGGTCAATGCCATCCGGGACGTGGCCCGAGGTGAGTACGCCGGGGCGGGGCGATCCCGGATCACGGAATGGATCGCCTACAGCCAGGGCGGCATCAACCTCTCCGAGGGCCTGCGAGAGGCTGGCAGATCGTACCTCAAGACCATCGAGCGCGTGACCACCCTTGGCGCCGCCGCCTGGAGCTACCCGTCCGGGCCAAAGGAGTACGTCCACTTCGTCAGCTACAAGGACCCCATCGCCGTCCTCCTGGGGAAGGGCCTCGTCCCGGGCGGGAAGCACGTTTACGGCCGATTCGAGGGGCATGGCCTCAAGGGATACTGGCAAGCGTACAAGGAATACACGAGCGACCGGTGAAACCATCGACTGTTGAGTGAGGTGCGTGTCATGAGCGTCTGGAAGCCAAGGTTCTTCGCGTGTGCGATCCCGATCGTCTTCCTGTCGGGGGGAGCGGGCCCCTTCGCCTCCTTCCCCGAGCCGGACCTCGTCATCTACGGCCGCCTCGGAGGCGTGGCCGCGAGCCGGATCTGCGCCGTGTGGCCGCAGGGCTCGGCGTGCGCCGCGTCCGCGGGCACAGGGCACTACGTGCTCCGCGTCCCGGTGGACGACGCGACGACCGGGGCCGCAGGCGGCCGCGCCACCGCCGCGCGCTTCGGCGATGAGATCGCCGTGCAGGTCGACGGGCAGACGGTGGAGCGGTTCCAGGCCCGCGTCCGGGGACAGATCGAGAGGTTCGACCTCGGCGCCTCGGGCCCCTTCCGCCGCGGTGACTCCAACTCCAGTGGGGGCCAGGGTGACAAGCAGGCCGTCGACATCTCCGACGCGGTCTTCACGCTGGGCTGCCTCTTCCTCGGGACCGCCTGCCCGAGCTGCCCGGACGCCGCCGACGCGAACGACGACAAGAGCGTGGACATCTCCGACGCGGTCTTCACGCTCGGTTTCCTCTTCCTGGGCGGACCCCCGCCGCCGGACCCGGGGCCCTTCGCCTGCGGCGTCGATCCCACGGATGACCCTCTCTCGCCGTGCTTCCAGCCCGCCTGCGACGTGGCCGGCGGCGCCGGCGGGATCGCGCGAGGGCCCGAGGAGGCCCAGGGCGGGGGTGGGGGTGGGGGAGGTGGACGAGCGCCTGCCGAGGCGGCGGCGCTCGCCGCCGGGACGCCGGGCGTCGCGCCGGGGATCGCCTCGTCCTCCCGGGGCCGCGGGTGGCCGGAGGGCACGCTCCGGGTCCTCCAGGAACGCGTGGACTTCGGCGCCGTGCCCCCGGGGACGGAGAGCACGAAGACCGTGATCCTGCGCAACGCCGGGCCTGACGAGGTCGTCCTGGAAGCGGTCCAGGCGACGGACGGGGCCTTCGCGTCGCTCCCGCCGGCATTCGCCGTCCCGCCGGGCGGCACCTTCTGCCTGGGGGTCCGCTTCAGGCCCGTGAGCCCCGGCCACCATGCTGCTGTCCTCGTGCTTGCCCCCGGCGACCTCGTGGAGCTGGAGGGCGACGGGGCGAGCGGCTCGCCCGCGGCGAGGATTCACGACGTCCTCGTGGCCCCGCTGGACTGGGCCCGGGGCCAGGAGATCTCGGTCCCAGTCACCTTCCAGGGGTGGCCGCGCGGCGCTACCGTCGACTACGCGATCGAGTGCCCCGGTGGCGACCTCTCTCTCCGTGGCCTCCATCGCCCGAAGGATCTGCCCCCTTCGGACGCGGCGCGCGAGGCGCCGCAAGGCGAGGGGTCCTCCGGGAGCCTCGCGGGGAGCCTCCTCCTCGACGAGGAAGAGACCGGCTGCATCGCCTACCTCCTCGTCGGGCCCAGGAAGCCCGTCGAGGACGCCCGCGCTCCCCCTGCGCTCGCGTGCCCGCTCATCTGGACTCGGCTTCGCGCCTCCCAGGGGGCGACGACCACCGATGGAGCCGGCGCCCACGGCGAGCTGGTCGTCGCGGACGCGCTCATCGACCTGGACGGCGACGGCCGGCTCTCGGTCTCCTCGGACCTCGTGTACGCGGCTCGCGGCTTGGAGGGGCTGCCGGCGGTGCCGCAGCGGTTCCCCCCGCTCGCCGAGCTGGACGCCGCAGCGCTCGAGCGGCGACTCGCGGCGCTGGTCTCCTGCCTGCCTGGCACGAGGAGCGATCTGGACCCGCTCGCCGAGCGCCTTCTCGGCCTCGCCCCGGCGAACACGCTCGCCCGCTCGACCTCCGCCTTCCTCGCCTTCGCGGTCCGGCCCTACACGCGGCCGCGCCGGGAGCTCGCGGTCTCTGATCCGGGCCCGTGGCCGGATGTCGATCTGCGCCTCGAGCCCCCGCGCCCGGGGCGCTCCGACGCGGCCCTCATGCTCTCAGCTTCTCAGGACATCTCGGCGCTGGCCCTCACCCTGGAGCTGAGCGATCCCGGCCCGGCGCTGGTCTTCGAGCCGGACGCGGGCCTCGCCCGCCTGAGGGTCTTCGCGGGCCGCGTAGCGGAGGGGGGTGGCCGCGCGTGGCGCCTCGCGCTTCTCGATCCCCTTGGTGAGTCGTGGATCCCGGCGGGCTCGCTCCGCCTCGGGTACCTCTCCTGGGCGCCCGAGAGGGCGCTCCGCGTCCCGGAGGAGGTGGCGCTCTCCATCCGCGACGCCCTTGCCGCCCGCGGGGCCAGGGAGCTTCCCGTGGGCGCGGGCCACGCCGTGGTGACCTTGCATTGCTCCAGGCCGGCGGCTCTCCGCCAGGCGGGGGACTGCGACGGAGACGGCCGGCTGGGGCCGGCCGACGCCATGCACCTCGCGAGGCTCCTCCTGACCCCGGAGGGCGAGGCGCCCGAGGCGGAGGCCTGCGACTTCGACGGGGACGGCGCCCTCGACCTCCTCGATGTCTGCGCCGCCGCCCGCCGCCTCTTCGCGCCGGACAGGAGGGAGCCATGAGGCGACAGAAGCTCCTTTCGACGATCCTCGCCGGCCAGCTCCTCCTGATCGCGGGGCTCGTCGTCGTGATCGCCCTCCAGGGCGATCCGCGCGAGGGGCTCTCCGCCTGGACGCCCGAGGAGGTCGAGTCGGCGGTCGCGGCGGGCCCCGGGTTCGTCATCACGCGGGAGACGTACCTCGGCGCCCTGCGCGAGAAGGGTCTCCTGGCCACGGCCGGCCCGCAAGCCGAGGCTCGCCGCGAGGTCCTCTCTTCCCTCGTCGACCGCGAGCTGCTGGCCCTCGAGGCGCGCGCGCGCGGGATCGACCGGCGGCTCGAGGTGAGGCAGGAGGTCCAGCGCCTCCTCGCGGACCATCTCCTCGACTCGGAGCTCGGCTCCCTCACCCTCGAGAGCTTCTCGCGGGAGGCCGTGGAAGGGCGCTACGAGGCGGACCAGCTCGAGCACTCGCGTCCCCCGGCGATCCGCCTTGCGCACCTTTATTTCCGAGCCGACACGGGCCGCGGGGAGGCCGGCCGCGCCGAGGCGCGAGCCCGGGCCGAGGCGGCGCTCGAGCGGGCCAGGGGCTATCACGCCACCGCGCTCCACTTCGGCCAGCTCGCGGAGGAGCTGTCCGATGACGAGAAGACGAAGTCGAAGGGAGGCGACCTGGGGATGGTCACGCGGGACAGCGGCGACCTTCCGCAGGAGGTCGTCGACCTCGGCTTCCGGCTCCAGGCCATCGGGGAGGTCGGCGGCCCGGTCGAGAGCGACGAGGGCTTCCACATCGTGCGGCTCACGGGCCGGCGGCCGGCCCTCGAGAGGAACTTCGCGGAGGTGGAGCTCGAGGTGCGCTCGAAGCTCCTCCGGGAGGCCCGGCTGGAGCGGCACAGGGAGCTCCTGGCGGCGGTGCGGGCCCGGTACCCGGTCACGGTCCGGGAGGAACGTCTCGGCCTCGACGAGGTCGCTTCCGCGGGCACGGGGGAGGAGAAGCCATGAAGGAGTCGAGAACCGTGAGCACAGGATCGATGCCCTCCCGCGGACGCCTGGCCCTGGCAGCGGCCTCGTGCCTCCTCCTCGGGCCTTCGCTCCTCCCGGGGCAGACGACGGAGGTCACGATCACGCTCCTCCCGGAGTGGAACCTCGTCTCGGTCCCGCTCCCGCCGGTGGACCCGAGCCCCACCGCGGTCTTCGCCAAGCTCATCGCGGCCCGGCGACTCAAGGTGGTCTGGGGGTACGCGCCGGGTCAGGGCTGGACGTGGCACGTGCTTCCGGAGCCCTTCGCGGGGTTCAACACCCTCACGGAGCTGGTCGCGGGCCGCGGGTACTTCGTGCAGCTCACCCGGGATCCCCTCGGGGCGGCGGTGCCCGTGACGTACCAGGCCAAGCTCGAGACGGTCGGGGGATGCATGCAGTCGGGCTGGAACCTCGCGGGCTTCGAGGTGGAAGCGCCTACAGCCCTCGAGGACGTCCTGGGCGTGCACGCGAGGCGCGTGACCGACGTCTTCCGCTTCGATCCCGTGACGCAGGCCTTCGAGCGGTGCGCCCTGGGCGGAGCGTGCACGGACGTCGAGCGTGGACGCGGCTACTGGATGCAGGCCGATCTGGACTTCTGCCTCCCGCGGGCCCTCGCCGTGGTCCTCGAGGCCGACGTCGACATCCCGCCCCTGCAGGGCGCGGGCAACATCGCCGGCGACGAGGACACCGACTACAACCGGAACGGATTCCTCGAGGGCGCTCTGCACCAGGACACGATATCCTTCGAGAGGTCCGTCCAGGAGAGGCTCTTCATCGTGCGGGGCGGGGGCGCGAGCGCCATCTCCTTCACCATCGAGGAGGCCGGCCACTGGAGGGCGCCGCTCTCGGGCTCGAGTCCCCTCTATCCCCCCGTGATCCAGGGGCCGGACGGGGAGCTCCTGTCCGCGGGCTGGGTCCCCGCCGGCGAGGGCGCCATCTCGTGGCTCCAGCTATCGATCGCTAGAGGCAGCCTGCCCTTCACGCACGAGGAGACGCGCACGGTGTTCTACGACCAGGAGGTGCGCGTCCTTGCCGACCGCGGTGGTTTGGGCATCGGCCATTATCTTGGCCGGCTGCACGTGAGGTCCACGGGCGGCACGAGAACCATCTTCGCGGCCATGACCGTCCCGCCGCTGACCGGGGATTACGAGGGGGTGGTCGATGTGTCCACGGTCAACGGCCTCGCCAACTCCTTGGGCAGCGTCGCCCTCCGCGTCAGCCTCGTAGAGGACGAGGACGGCCTGCGCGCCGTGATCGACTCGAGGGACTCCCCCGTGGTGCCCCAGGACGTCCCGCTTTCAGGGAGCTTCTTTGAGCCCGCGGGGGGCAAGCTCGTCGTCACGGGATCCATGAGCTTGCCGGCCAAGGCGCGCGCCGACTCGAAAACCGAGGAGGAGTCGGTCAGAGAGGCTACACAGCCGGGCTGGGTTCCCCCCGAGAACCCGTTTCTGAGGCGCATCGTCAGGGACTTCACGTTCCTGGGCGAGCACAGGGGCGCCGGGGCCATCGAGGGGACGTACGGCGAGACGATCTTGAACCTCCTGCCGTATCCCGTCGTCCTGGAAGGGAGGTTCCGCATGGAGCGCAGGCGGCTCGACCTGCCGCGGGAGGTCTGCGGCAACGGCGAGGACGACGACGGGGACCAGAAGACCGACGAGGAGGACTGCTCGCCCCCGGGCCTCCTCGAGGCTCGGCGCTTCAACATCGAGGGTAGGGTCCTCGCGCTCGATGGCACGGGGCCGCCATCGCCGCTCGAGGGCGCCGAGGTCGTGCTCACGGGCTCGCACCTCCAGCTCGCCTCGACCGCGGCCGCGGGCGGGACCTACGGCTTCTACGGCCTTCCTCCCGGCGTCTACGGGGCCTCCGCCGCGCTCCTGGGCTACGCGGCCGGGCCGGCGGCGCGCCGCCTCTTCCGCCTCGGTCTCGACGGGGCCGTGGAGTCTCTGGACTCCCGGCCCGGGGAGCCCCTCGAGCTCATCCTCGAGCGCCGCAGCGCGCCGCCGGGCGAGCTCCAGATCCTCGCCGTGCCCGAGTCGGGCCGCGCGCCGCTCCGGGTGCGCTTCGCGGCGGCGGCTCCCGCCGGCGCAAGCTCCTTCGCGTGGAGGTTCCCCGGAGGCTCCCCCGATTCCTTCGAGGGTGAACGCCCCCCGGCCGTGCTCTACGCTTCCCCCGGCGTCCACACCGCGGAGCTCCGCGTGACCGCGGGCGGCCAGGACCTCGCCGCGAGCAAGGTCGTCCCCGTGGGGCCGGCGGGAGGGGTCCAGAACCCGGACGGCACCTGGTCCGTGGTGGACGGGAGCGCGATCCCGAGCCAGATCGAGGCGCTCGCGATCATGCCAGGGATGGCCGCGGGCGCGGTGAGCCGCGACGACACTGCCCCCGGTGCGGGGAACGCGCGGTACCTCCTCATCGGGAACGCCGGGGCGCCGCTCAACGGCTACATGACGGGCGGACGTGGGCTCGCGGGTCGGACAGGGCAGGACCACCTCATCCTCGAGGTCGGTCCGGTGTCGAACGTTCCTCTGGAGGTGGCGCGATGAGTAAGCCAGTGATCCTGACGGCTCCCATGTTGGCGGCGCTGAGGCTCCTGACGGGATGCCTCCTGACGTTCCTCACCGTGGCCGCGCAGCCCGCGGCGGCGGTGGACGGCGTCCTCGAGACGGCCAAGAGAGACCTGGCCCTCGCGAGGACCTACAAGGTCTTCGAGATCGATGGCATCACGTACTTCTTCAACCAGCAAGACGAGAACGGGCAGAAGATCGCCCTCGCCCCCACCTACGACGACCTCATCCAGAAGTATCGCGAGCCGGTCCCCACGGACCCCATGACCCCCAGGCGCACGCCCCGGCAGCTCTTCAAGGACGCCATCGCGGGGTTCCGGCAATGCCTTCGTGCAGATCCGACGTCGCGGAAGGCCCGGGAGGGCCTGCGCGACGCCATCGCCGAGTTCCTCGAAGGGCAGTCCCTCATCGCCAACGACGCCTTCGTCAATGCCCTGCGTGCCCGGTTCCCCAGGGTGAACCCGAACGGCGACCCGCTGGAGCTCCTCGACCCGCACGGACTCCTCGAGCTCGCCGCAAGGCGCTTCGAGGAGGCCCTGGACGAGCTTGAGGCGCTCGGCGAGCTCCCCGATCTCCTGCGGGAGGGAGAGCCGCCTTTCGGCCTCGTGGAGAACGGCGCCGGAGAGCTGGTCCCAAGCGAGCTTTACCGGGCCATGCTGGCCCTCGAGCGCAAGGAGCGGGTGCGGGTGGCCCGGACGGGCCGGCTCTTCAACGAGTCGGCCCTGGACGCGCGGCTGCCTGGGGATGTCGCCGGCAGGCGCGCCCACGCGACCCGGTACGCGCAGCGCACCGCGCACGAGGCCTACCTCAACCTCGCGGTCCTCGGAGCGCTCCACCGCGACCCGGCCTCCTTCACGCGGAACCTCGGCGCCGCGGGGCGCACGCACCTCCAGGACGCCCAGCGGGTCTTCCGGAGCATCCGGAAGGGCGAGAACCCGCGAGGCTACGTGAAGGACTTCATCCCGTCGAAGGCCGTGGTCGAGCTTTACGCCGACGCGGTGAACCCGGTCATCGAGGCCAACCGGGACGAGAACGACGCCCGCCAGGCGGCCCGGCGCTACGACCAGAGCCTGGCGGAGCTCCTGGCGGAGATCGCGTCGCAGCGCCTCGAGTTCCGGAAGCCCCTCGAGCGCCTGAGCGGCCTCAAGGTCTTCGACAACGGCAGCATCGAGAAAGTGCTCCCCGACGGGACGAGAGTCGCCCTTCCCTTCAACATCAACAAGCCGGAGGGGAGGGAGGGCTTCCTGGCCTACGTCCGCCGCCAGATCGCCCTGAACATCAGGAAGTTGATCGAGGATCTGCTCGCCGAGGGGCGATTCCCTCCGGGCGAGGCGGACCTGAGCTCGCTCCCGGAGATCCCGCGCGATGAGGACATCACGCCGATCGGGGAGATCGGCATCCAGATCATCGAGGTGAAGGACGCGACGCTCGGGATCCTCGAGCAGCTCGAGCTCGTGAGGAGCTATCCCGAGAGGATACGCATCGAGGAGGAGCGGGTGGGACGGATCGCCCGGGCGAGCTTCCGGGCGGCGAAGCAGATCGGGGCCCGGCAGATCGCGATGGGGTGGGCAAACGCGTTTTCATTTGGCTTCTCGTGCTCATCCGGACCCTTGGGCGGCGGCTGCGGCTTCTCTGTTCAGTTCAGTCCCGGCAGTATCATCTCGGGCTACTTGCAGGCGCAGATCACCGAGCTCCAGACGGAGCTCCAGGTCGAGATCGAGAACGCCAACAGCGAGGCGAACATCAAGAACCTGCTGATCGACCAGGTCCGCGCCGTCCTGGGGCTCCGGCGCGCCGAGGCGCGCCTCGTCCAGGCCACGGGAATCCTCAACAACATGCTCGCCGAGGCCACGCGGCTCCTCGAGGACTGGGGAAGGGCGCAAGAGGAGGCCGCGGAGGTCTACTTCTCCTACCCCACCTACCGCGTCGAGCGCGACCATGCGATCCAGAGGGCCGAGGACAGTTTCAACCGGGCCGTGGAGTCCTGCTACTTCGCCGCGAGGGCCCTGGAGCACGAGTGGGCGGAGACCTTCTCGAACCCCGTGCGCGACCCTCTGGGCGGGAACCCCGTGGACCTCGGCCCCGGCTACGAGCAGTTCACCCAGACGGAGTCCCTCTTCGGCGCACGGGATACCCTGGAGCTGTGCGACTTCCTCAGGGCCCTCTACGAGTGGGACAAGAAGCTCAGGGACGGGCGCCGGGGGAACCCGCGCGGCAACGAGAGCAAGTGCTCGGAGCTCATCTCCGTTCGCGAGCAGTTCCTCGGGCTCGACGATGATCTGCGGGCGGACGACCAGACGCCGGAAGAGATCCGTGCGATCAACGACCAGCTCTTCCGCCAATGGCTCACCCGCCAGCTCGTGCCGAACAGCCTTTTCCCCGGGACCCTTGACCTCCTCTTCACGTTCGCTACCAACCTGGAGTCGGCGCGCTTCTTCTCAACGAGGGAGTGGAACCAGAAGCTCGTGGGAATCGCGGTCTCGATACACGGTACTGAGCTCGGTGAAAGACGGCCGACCATCGAGATCACACAGGGCGGGACGTCCTGCATCCGAGCCTACCCGCCGAGGGACCAGATCATCTTCTGCAAGAGCCTCCAGGCCCTGGGCCCTGCAAGCCTCAAGGAGGCCCAGCAGAACCCAGCCGAGCAGCGGACTTTTGACTCCGTCCGGGCCTACTTCAATGCCTCGCAGCAGGACTTTACGCTGCCGTCCGGTGATCCAAACTTGAACACGCTGAGCCCTGGCTTGGTCGACCTCTCCGTCGCAGTTGACCAATGGTCCTTTCTCCTCAACCGGGCCGAGTATCCTGAGAACGACGGCTTCCCGGTCGAGCGCATCACGGACATCAGAATGATCTTCTGCTACACCTTCAACACGCCGGCGGAGACCCTTGCGTCGGCGCTCCAGAGCTATCAGCAGCTCCTTGCGAGCTGCGACAGGTTGAACCCTTAGGGTCGAGGCACGTCTCCATGAAGCTCACCCATTTGAAGAGAGATCTCTTTCCTCGCGCGGTGGTCGTCCTCCTGGCGTTCGCGAGCTTCGTCGCGCTGTCGTCCGGCGACCGGACCGGAGCCGGCGGCGGCCCCGGCGGTGGCGCCGGGCTGGAAACGGCGCCCCACCGCCTTCCCTTCCAGGGGCGCCTCCTCGCGCCCTCGGGCGAGCCCGCCCCCGAAGGGCCCGCGAAGGTCCTCTTCTCGCTCTACCCGGGCCCCACAGGCGTCACGGCGCTCTGGGAATCGGGCGAGGTGACCGTCCAGGTCGCAAAGGGCGGCATGGTGAACGTCCTCCTGGGCGACGCGGCGCACCCGCTCGAGGGGGTCGACTTCAGCAGCTCCCTCTACCTCGGGGTCCGCGTCGATGATCCGGGCAACTCCGTTCTCCTCGCGAGCGAGCCGGAGATGCTGCCCCGCGTGCAGGTCCTGCCGGCTCTCTTTGCGCACCGGGCGGGTCGCGCTCAGGACAGCGGCTTGCTCAATGGCGCTCCCTGGAGCGCCATCCTTGCGGCGGGGAGCAACGACCCCACGGATGGGTTCATAAGAGGCGACAAGGTTGCGGACGGCTCCCTGGGGCCCGAGAAGCTCAACGTCGAGCTGCAGGCGCAGCTCGAGGCGATGCGGCGAGCCATGCCGCCCGTCGGCTCCGTGGTGGCGTGGCTGAAGTCGCTTCCTGCGCCGGCTCTACCCGAGGGCTGGGTCGAGTGCAACGGGCAAACCGAGACTCTGCAGGATCCGCTGAGCAACACGTCGCGGGAGGTGGTCGTTCCCAACCTCAACGGCAAGGACGGACTGGCTCAGAGGTTCCTCAGGGGATCGACGACGAGCGGAAAGATCGGGGGCGAGGATCGCCACACCTTGACCATCGAGGAGATGCCGTCGCATGCGCATACCTTCAATAGGAATGATAGGACGGGATCCGGCGTCTACTACGACCTGGAGGTCGCGCTCATCAAGTCTGCTACGACAAATACGACTAACCCCACTGGAGGAGACAAGCCGCACAACATCCTCCCGAGCTACTACGAGGTCGTCTGGATCCTGAGGGTGAAGTGAGCTGCAAGCTGCAACGAGCGAAGGACAGGAAAGGCTTCCCATGCACGACTCCCACGACCGACAAGACCCCATGCCATCGAGGCCCCAGGGCCGGCAAGGCCCCTCCCAGACCTGGACGGCGTTCGCGAGCCTGGGCGCGCTCGGCGCGGCCGCGCTCGCTCTCTGGCTCGCGGCGCGGCCCGTCGCGCTCGGCGACGCTCGCGGTGCCGGTGGCGCCGAGGCCCCGCGGGACGCCGGCATGCTCCTGCCCTTCCAGGGGAGGCTCCTGATGCCGTCCGGCGAGCCGCTCGGCGAGGGCACGGTGCGGGTCCTCTTCTCGATCTACGAGGCCCCGACGGGTGGAGCCGCGGCCTGGAGCTCGGGGGAGATGTCGGTCCAGGTCGCGAGAGGAGGCATGGTCAACGTCCTTCTCGGAGGAGCCGAGCGTCCGCTCGCCGACCTGTTCGCCGGACCTGTCCGGCCGCTCTACCTTGGCGTCCGGATCGATGATCCCCGGAACGGAACGGCCCTCGCCAACGAGCCCGAGATGCTCCCCCGGGCGCCGGTCCTCCCCGCGCTGTCCGCGTACACCGCGCAGGTGAGCGAGACGAGCAGGACCCTACAGGGGTTCGGGTGGAACGCGATCCTGGTGGGCGGCGCCACGGACCCGACCGCCGCCGAGATCCGCGGCGACCGGATCGAGGAGAGCTATCGAGTCCCACCCGGCGCGGTCGTCGCATTCGCCGGAACGGCCCCGCCTCCGGGGTGGCTCCTCTGCGACGGTTCCGAGGTTAGCCGCGAGGAGCACGCGCGGCTCTTCGGCGCGATCGGTGTCGCCCATGGCGCCGGTAATGGCTCGACCACGTTCAACCTCCCGGACTACCGGGGGCGCTTCCTGCGCGGCGTCGACACGACCGACCCCGGGAGCGGAGATGGACCGCGGGACGCGGACCGGCAGTCGCGCTCCGCGATGGGACCCGGAGGGAACACAGGGGGCGGGGTGGGGACGATCCAGGCCGACGCGACGCGGAGGCCCAACTCGGACTTGGTCACGGACGTCGTGGGCTCGCACGCCCACGCATACAGCGATGTCTTTTGGGCTGAACGACCGGATTTCCTTCCGGGCATCTCCCAGGTCGGCGTCCCCGAGGGTGTCGGATCGAACAGCGGCTTCGATCGCGACAACACCGGCTACCAGTTCGAGCGAGGGACTCTGAACGCGGGGGAGCACGCACACCGCGTGGCCGCTGGCGGCGACCGGGAGACGAGACCCGTGAACGCCTACGTCAACTTCATCATCAAGACCTGAGCACATGATCCGGAGGCTCTTCCGGAGCATGCGGCGGAATCCAGGAGGACTCACATGACCGTGCAGGTGTCTTGGAGGACCGTGTTCGCGGCTACCGTGGCGGCCCTGATCGCCCTGGTGCTGGCCCCGGCGCTGGAGCGTGCTCAGCCGCAAGCCCTGGGAGGCGGGGGTGGGCAGCCGGTCGAGCTGCCTCCTCAGCTTCCCTTTCAGGCCCGGCTCCTGAATCCTGCCGCGGAGCCCGTGCCCGAGGGGAGCGCGACCATGCTCTTCTCACTGTACGAGGCGCCGACAGGCGGCACGGCGATCTGGTCATCGCGACCCATCACCGTCGAGGTCAAGAAGGGCGGCATGGTGAACGTGCTCTTGGGCGACGCGGCTCACCCGCTGTCGGCGGTCGATTTCAGCCGGCCCCTCTACGTGGGGGTCCGCATCGACGATCCCGCAAACGCCACGGCCCTCGAGAGGGAGCCGGAGCTTCTGCCCCGCGTGCAGGTCTTGCCGGCACCCTACGCCCATGCGGCTCGAGACGCCGCGACCCTCGCGGGCCGCGACTGGCGCCCGATCCTGGCCGGCGGCAACGATCCCGAAACGGGCGTGATCCGCGGCGACAAGGTGGACCCCAGGTACACCGTGCCCGCGGGGGCGATCATCCTGTGGGCGGGAAAGGAATGCCCGAAGGGTTACCGGCCGTTCTTGGGGTTCGATGGGGAGCTCAATGGAAGATTCCTCGTTGCTGGGCCAGCATACGAACCAAGAGCCGGCGGTACGAAGGACCACGGGCATGACCCCGGCAGCTATGCCATCCCGTCGCACCAGCACCAGTTCGCCACGAGCGGCATCTCCGCCAGGGTCAACGCGGACCCCAACATCCGGGTCGCTGCCATCGATGGGTTTCTGTACGGAAGCTACGGGCAACAGTCCGGTGCTGCCATCCAACCCCAGACGCAGCGTGACGCTGGGGGGGAGGCCATCGTCGGCAAGTCGGCCCCCGCCGAACACCTTCCTCCGTTCGCAACCATCCTTCTTTGCCAGTGCGAAGAACGCTGAGAATACCTACGCCAAAGATCTTGTAGCACCTGGTTCCTTTCATCAGGTTTCTCGTCGAGGACGCAACTCATGAGCGCTGAGACGGCCCCCCACTCCTGCACTCCAATGCAAGCTATTCCTTCCAGATTCTGGCGCGCCACGACCCTCTTCGCGGCGTTCTTTGCCGTTGTAGCCGGCGGTCTGTCTCTCTGGCTATCAGTCCAGTTGAGCTCCGTGGCCCAGGGCCACGAGGGAAACGCGGCTCCCCTCCAGCTCCCCTTCCAGGGGCGCCTGCTGACTGCCGGCGGGGAGCCCGTGCCCGCGCGGAACGCCACCATGCTCTTCTCGCTCTACGAGTCGCCAACGGGCGGGACGGCCGCCTGGTCCTCCGGCCCGGTGGCCGTGGAGGTGAAGGGGGGAGGCATGGTGAACGTGCTCCTTGGCGACGCGGCGCGTCCCCTCACGGGGCTCGACTTCAGCCGCGCTCTCTACCTCGGGGTGCGCATCGATGACCCCGCAAACGCGGCGGCCCTCGAGAAGGAGCCTGAGCTCCTGCCCCGGGTGCAGATCCTGCCGGCGCTCTTCTCTCATGGGGCCGGCCACGCCCTGGACAGCAGCCTCCTGAAGGGTGCCTCCTGGAATGCGATCCTTGCCGGGGGCAGCGATGACCCCACGAGCGGGCTCATCCGGGGCGACAAGGTCGATCCCCGCTACACGGTGCCCGTGGGGGCCGTCATCCTCTGGAGGGGCGCGACCTGCCCGGCTGGCTACCGGCGCGTGGGCGAGCTCGATGGGAAATTCCTGGTGGCAGGATCGACCTACAACCCGGCCGCGGGAGGCTCCAACACCCACGCCCACGGTGCGGGCAGCTACACCGCGCCAAGCCACACCCACTCCATCACGGATGTGAGCCGAGGCATCGGGTGGAACGCTGCCCCCGGAACGGGGCCCGCTGGGCCCACGAACGCCGTCATCACGACCGATTTCCAGTCCGCCACGGCTGAGCCGGCCGGCGGCGAGACCCTCGCCGGCCGCTCAGGTGACGCGGACAGCCGGCCCGAGTTCGCCACGGTCCTCCTCTGCGAGTGCGAAGATCGGATCGAATGAGGGGGATCGGACCATATCGCGTGCTTGCGATTCCTTCACAGCGCCTTTCACGAGGAGATAGACCGCCATGAGTCCCATTGACTCCAGGGGGCAGAGGGGAGCACCGTCCAGCGAGATCTCGACCGCGTTCCGGGCAGCGTTCGTTTTCGTGGCGCTCTTGGCCGCGAGCGGCGTGGCCTTGGCCCTGTGGCTGGCGGGCCGGGTGACATCCTTGGCACAGGGTCGTGGGGCTGCCGCGGCTCCAGCGGCGCTCCCGTTCCAGGGCCGCCTGCTGAGCCCCGGCGGAGACGCGGTGCCCGAGGGGAGCGCGAGCATGCTGTTCTCCCTGTACGAGGCGCCGACAGGCGGGACGGCGGTCTGGTCGTCAGGACCCACCGCCGTCGAGGTCAAGAAGGGAGGCATGGTGAACGTGCTCCTGGGCGACCCGGCGCACCCTCTTGCGGAGGTCGACTTCAGCCGGGCCCTCTACGTGGGGGTCCGCATCGACGATCCCGCCAACGCCATGGCCCTCGAGGGCGAGCCGGAGCTCCTGCCCCGGGTGCAGGTCTTGCCGGCGCCGTACGCTCATGGCGCCGGCACCGCCAGGGACGCCGAGGCCCTCGCGGGGCACAACTGGAGCGCGATCCTCACGGGCGGCAGCAACGACCCCTCGGCGGCCAAGATCCGCGGTGATCGGGTCGACGAGAGATACACGGTGCCCGAGGGCGCGATCATCATCTGGACCCGAGGTCCCAACTGCCCGCCGGGGTACAGGAGGGTCGGCGAGCTCGACGGGAGGTTCCTCGCCGGGGGGGCGGCCTACGATCCGACCGCGGGGGGCTCCAACACCCACGCCCATGGCGCGGGAAGCTATGCGGCGTCCAGCCACACGCACCAGATCAACTACACCGGTTCCACGCGAGGATGGAACGCTGGAAGAGGCGTCAGCGACACGGACGACGATGCGGTTCCCCGCGTCGGACTGAAGCCCATCACGAGCACGCCGGGTGGAGGCGAGCCCATCGCAGGCACTTCCGGTCCGGCCGACAGCCGGCCCGAGTTCGCCACGGTCCTCCTCTGCGAGTGCCTGGAGAGGCAGTAGGGCCGTTACGCCTCCGAGCGGGGCCCGCTGCTCGCGGAAACGCTGACCTGCGATCGAGCGAAGGCGCACCCTCCGTCAACCCTTCCTGCCGAGGCCCTCGGCAGGCCGCACGGCCACCGTCGAGCCGTCGCCCTCCTCGAGCAGGAGCTCTCGCTGGGCGGCGACGGGGTTCTCGAGGAGGAACCTGGCGAGCGGCGTCACGGCCAGCTCCTCGATCGCCCTCTGGAGCGGCCTCGCCCCGTACCTCCGGTCGAAGCCGCGCTTGGCCAGGAGCTCGACGACCCGAGGCGTCCAGGCCAACCTCAGGGCGGCCTGGGCGAGGCCCTCGCGGCTTGCGACCTCGGAGAGCTCCTTCTCCACGATGCGCTCGATCGTCTCCCGGCCGAGGGGGTGGAAGGCGATCACCGCGTCGATCCGGTTGTAGAGCTCGGGCCGGAAGAACCGCCGCACCTCGGCCTCGAACGACGTCGCGGGCTTCCCCGCGAACCCCGCCGGCTCGAGCGCCTCGCTCCCGAGGTTCGAGGTCATGATGATCACGGCGCTCTGGAACCGCGTCGCGCGCCCGAAGGCGTCGGTGAGCTGCGCCTCGTCGAGGACGCCCAGGAGCAGGTCGAAGACCTCGGGGTCCGCCTTCTCGAGCTCGTCGAGGAGGACGACCGAGAAGGGCTACTCGCGGATCCTCTTGACGAGCTCGCTCGGCTCGCCGTCCGCCTGTCCCAGGAGGCGGCTCGCCGCAAGGGGACCGCGGTACTCGCTCATGTCGAGACGGATCAGGCGCCGCGACGCGTCGCCGGCGGCGCCGAAGAGGAAGCTCGCGATCGACCTGGCGAGCTCCGTCTTGCCGCCGCCTCCGGGTCCTGGCGCACAGAGGTCCGCCCTCCGCGCCACCGGCACCGACGGGCCGCCGGCAGGCCAGCATGCGGGAAACTCCGACTTCCGGAGTCCACCGGCGTCAACCGCTGACAGAGCGCCGGCCCCCGCGGTCCCCGGTGCGACCGATGCGCAAGCCCTGGCCAGGTCAACGCTTGCCAACGCCTGTCAAAACCTGACGGCTCGAGGCAATGGTATCCCCGACACGATTCGAACGTGCGACCTGCGGTTTGGGAAACCGACTGAGGAGGCGGAGAAGGGCATGCAGGACCAGGAGTTGGGACAACGCGGCGCTCCGCATGCAGGCCTGCATGCAGGGGAATCTGGCGCCGCGCCGTTGACCCCTGTCGCTGCCGCCACCCGGTGCGCGATGGACGGCGCCAGCGGTGCGGTCGCACGCATCGCCGCCGCGTGGCCGAGGCTGCCGGGCCACATCAAGGCGGCGATCCTGGCACTGGTCGGCGGCGAGGGGGCGTAGGCGGCGTAGGCCGAGCTCGCGCCGGCCATGCTCAGCCCACGGACCGCCCGGAACCTGCGGGCGCAGTCGGTCGCCAACTCTCCCAGTTCCCCGCCAGGAGCTCCTCGAGACGTCGGCCGCGCCGGGGTCCGTCTTCCAGAACGCCCTCCGAGGGCTCTCCAGACGGTCCGCGCCCACCACCGCGAGGTCCCGGCCCGCGAGCTGCGGCGGGCGGTGGGGGCGAAGGACAGGGGAGGCCTGCTCTCGCCCTCGGCCCCGACGCCTTGGCGTCGCAGACCGAGACCGCCGCGACGGAGATCTCCGCGCCGGCGTCGCGACCTGGCTGGATGGCCTCCACGGCGATGTAGCCCCGCGCCGGACACCAGCACCGCGGTGGGGGCCGGGGTTCGTTCTGTCCAGGAGATCGCGTCATGTCAAGGCACCCGTGGTCTGTAGTCCCCGTGGCGCTCCACGGTCTCGAGCAGGGTGCAGCGAAGGCAGTCGCGGCGCCGGGGTAGGGACGGCTATGGGTACTGGGTCGCGACCAGCAAGGCGATTCCGCAGATCACGAGGACGTTGAGGGCGATGCTGGCGACCGCGATGCCTCCCCCGCGCAGCCGGCCCCCGGTGGACCGGATCTTCCTGAGCGCGTAGATCGCGATCGGCAGCCCCAGGTACGGCATGGGGAGCCCGATGATCATGGAGTAGAGCGCGGGCCGATAGAGCCGCTGGGTCGCCGGCGCCAGCGCCTCGCGAAGCTCCCTGTTCCTGTCGGGCAAGAGGGCGACGATGAGAAGGCTCAAGATCGGGGTGACGAGGACGCCGAGCACGACGCCGGCGATGGCCCAGCCCTGCGAGTGGCCCTTGGCCTCGCAAGAGTACGACATCCCGAAGTAGAGGAGGGCCAGGGCGCCCGCATAGCCGAAGACGAGGAGAAAGAGCGCAAGCGGCGCCGCGCGCTCGACGAGGCTCCCCATGGCCGAGAGGCCGGCGCCCCAGGACAGCACGGCCCCCACCACGAGGGCGAAGCTCAGGTCGTGGAGCCGCTGGAGATCCCGGGCCTCGACGGGGCCGTCCCCCAGCGTCCCTCGGGCCGGGGCAGCCTCCAGGGCCGGCCTCTGCTCGAGGAGCTCGAGCTCGCCGGGCGCGAGCCCGGGGGCGCACGTCGCGCAGACGCACCGCTTCCCCGGAAGCTCCTGCACCTGGCCGAGCAGGGTCTCCCGGCGCGGCACCTCGGCGCCGCACTTCACGCACCGGAGCATCGTGGGCAAGAGAGGCCTCCTCCGTAAGATCATCCGCGCAAACCCCGCCGGGCGTGACACTTGTTTTCGCGGGGCAGGCCGGGAGCCCCACCGCCGCCGCGGCGTTCCAGGGCCTCTGGTGGCACGTCCCGCGCCCGCCGGCGGATCTCCAGGGTAGAGGCCCGCTCGATCGCGGCCGGAGGCCGGCCGCCGCTGCGGGCCGCAAGCGAAGAGACCCGAAGGAGGTCCGCCATGACTCCAGTCCAGTAGGCTCGTTGCCTGTCCTGCTCCTGGTGTGCGACTCGCCAGCAGGCCAGCCAGGAAGGCTCGCGGGCGACCGCCCGGCCCCCCCGGTTTTTCCTGGGCCCTCCGGCCCTCCGGGGCTTACATTTGCCGGCATGGAGGAGCAGGGCCTTTCGAGACGGCTCACCGAGACCGGCGACCGCGAGTTTGCGCGCTTCATCCGGCGCTCCTTTGCGCTCTCCTCGGGGTTGAGCCGGGAGGCGCTCGGGAAGCCCGCGATCGGGATCGTCTCCACGGCGAGCGACCTCAACACGTGCCACCGGGAGATGCCCGCGCTCGTCGCCGCCGTGAAGCGGGGCGTGTGGCAGGCGGGGGGGCTGCCGCTCGAGGTCCCCGCGATCTCCCTCGGCGAGGTGTACCTGCACCCGACGAGCATGCTCTACCGCAACCTCCTCTCGATGGACGTCGAGGCCCTGCTCGCGGCCCAGCCCCTCGACGGGGCCGTCCTCGCCGGGGGCTGCGACAAGACCGTGCCGGGCCTCCTCATGGGCGCCGCGAGCGCGGGGGTGCCCTCGGTCCTCGTCGTGACGGGGCCCATGCTCGCCGGCAGCCTCCGAGGCGAGCGCGTCGGAGCGTGCACCGACTGCCGCCGCTTCTGGGCCCGCTACCGGCGCGGCGAGGCCTCGGCCGAGGACCTGGCCGAGGTCGAAGGGCAGCTCGCGCCCACGGCAGGCACCTGCGCCGTCATGGGCACGGCGAGCACCATGGCCTGCCTGGCCGAGGCCCTCGGCGTCATGCTCCCCGGAGGCGCGTCGCCGCCCGCCGTGACCGCCGAGCGGCTCCGCTGCGCCGAGGCTGCGGGCGCGGCGGCGGTCCGCGCCGCGCGGGAAGGGCTCACGCCGCAGAAGGTCCTCACCCGCGGCGCCTTCGACAACGCGCTGCGGGCCCTCCTGGCGATCGGAGGCTCCACGAACGCCGTGATCCACCTCGCTGCGATCGCCGGGCGCGTCGGGATCCGGGTCGACCTCGATCGGCTCGACGCCCTCGGCCGCGAGACGCCGCTGCTGGTGGACTTGAAGCCCACGGGGGAGGGCTACATGGAGGACTTCCACGCCGCGGGCGGCATGCCCGTCGTCCTCTCGGAGCTCAAGCCGTGGCTCTACCTCGGGGCCCTGACCGTGAGCGGGCGCACGCTGGGCGAGACGCTCGACCCGGCCTACCGCTGGCCCGCCTGGCAGCGCGCGATCCGCCGCGCCGAGGACCCCCTCCAGCCGGGCGAGGCCCTCGTCGTCCTCAAGGGCACCCTCGCGCCCGACGGCGCGCTCCTCAAGCGCTCGGCGGCGAGCCCCGGGCTCCTCGAGCGGACGGGCCGCGCCACGGTCTTCGACTCCCTCGAGGACCTCGCGGCCCGCGTCGATCGCGAGGACCTCGACGTCCGGCCCGACGACTTCCTCGTCCTCCGGAACGCGGGGCCGCTCGGCGGTCCGGGCATGCCCGAGGCGGGCTACCTGCCCATCCCGCGGAAGCTCGCGGGCGTGAAGGACATGGTCCGCATCTCCGACGCGCGCATGAGCGGCACGGCCTTCGGCACGGTCGTCCTCCACGTGGCCCCCGAGGCCGCGGCGGGCGGCCCGCTGGCGCTCGTGCGGTCGGGGGACGGGATCGAGCTGAGCGTGCGGCGCCGCGCCTTGAACCTCCTCGTGCCCGAGGACGAGCTCGCTCGCCGGAGGGCGGAGGCCGCCTCGCGGCCGCGCCGCGAGCTCGAGCGCCGGGGCTACCTGCGCCTCTACTCCGAGCGCGTCCAGCAGGCCCCCCTCGGCGCGGACTTCGACTTCCTCAGGCACGAGTCCCTCCAGGGAGGCTGATGTGGACGTGAAGCGCCCTGCGCTCCTGAGCATCGCCCTCGCCGGCTGCGCCTGGGACACGGGCGGTGCCGCCCCCTGCGATCCCGAGGTCCGCCCCATCGTCGTGCCGGTCCTCCTCCCCCTCGAGGCGCCGCAGGGGATCGCCGTCGACTCGACCGACGGATCGCTCTGGATCGTGTCGGCCATCTCGAGCACCGTCCTCCACGTCGGCGCGGACCTGAAGCCCCTGGGCTCCTTCGAGGCGCCGTTCGCGCCGCTCGGCCGCCGCGAGGCGGGCGGGATCGCGTACGTCCCTTCCACCGACACGCTCCTCATCTCGCAGCCGATCCTCATGGAGGTCTGGGAGGTCTACCCCGACGGCTCTCCGAGCGGCACCGTGATCCGTCTCGATCTGCCGGCGCCCCCCAACCTCATCCCGCGCCCCTACGCCAAGGGCCTCGCGTACTTCCCCGAGGGCGACGAGGGCCGAGGCTCCCTCTGGGTCGTCGAGAGCGTCCTGACCGCTGTCTACGAGGTCGCCCTCGACGGGACCGTGCTCCGGTCCATCTGCGCCCCCGATGACCCCGACGGCTGCCCCGGCGAGGGCCTCGCGGCCTTCACGAACGACGTCGAGGTCGTCTACGAGGCGGGCGCGCCCGCGGGCCTCGAGCTGACGGCGGGCGTCAAGCACCGCGACAGGATCCTGCGCGTGGGCTTCGACGGCCTGACCACGGGGCACGCCGTTCCCCTCGCCGGCGCCGGCGGTCGCGTGGGCGGGTTCGCCCGCGGCCCCTTCCGCGATCCCGCGACGGGCCGGACGCGCGATGCCCTCTTCGTCACGGTCGAGTCGAGCGCCGAGCTCCACGTGCTCGAGGTCGTCGAGGGGAGCATGCTGCCCATCGAGGACCTGGCCTGCGAGGCCGCCGGGCAGGTCGTGCGGCTCACCTGGACCGGCCACGACGCCTACGACGAGGTCCTCGTCGAGCGCGAGGGCGAGCGGATCGCGTCCCTCCCCGGCGGCGCGGCGAGCTTCGACGACGCGGCGCCGCCCGACGGAGTCCTGCGCTACGCGGTCGCGGCCCGGAAGGGTGGATGCGAGAGCCGGCTCGAGTGCCAGGTCGTCCTGGGCGCTGGGCAGGTCCTGCGCGCGCGGAAGCTCGATGGCTACTTCGCCGTGGGGATCGCCGAGGACGCGCGGGAGCTCCTCTGGGTCACGGACCTCCACAACGAGATCTTCGTCTACACGAAGGACCTCGAGCTCGAGGCGTCCTTCCCCGGCCCCTTCCAGGGGGAGGATGACGCGACGAGCGGCATCGCGTTCAACCTGCGCACGGGGACGTTTTTCGTCTACAACGCCGCGACGAACCAGGTCGCCGAGATCCTCGACACGGGCGAGCTGGCCTCGGGCCCCTTCCCGAGCGGCGTGCCGAGCGACCCGGAGAACGAGGCCGCCGTCTCGGCCATGCTCTTCGACGCGGACGGCGCCGGCGGCGCGGGGTCCTTCTGGTACCTCGACCTCACGACGGGGACGATCCAGGAGCGCGGCCGCGCCGGCGACCTCCTGGGCTCGTGCGTCCACCCGGACTTCGCCGCCGACCCTCCGCCGCCCAAGGCTCCCTTCGGACCTTACATCTTCGGCCTCTCGCCTGGCGCCGGCGGCGGGTTCGACGCGTTCCGTGCCTCGGGGGGCAGGGCCCGGGACCTGCGCGCGACGCGCATCGCGCGCCACGACGCGAGGAGCTGCGCGCGCGGCGGCGAGGAGGTGCCGACGGAGGGCATCGCGGCCCGCGCCGTGCCCTACGCGGTCAGCGTGCACTTCACGCGGCATGGCGGACGGCCCGTGGCCTACGCCATCAACGCCTACCCGCGGCGCTCGCTCCTCCTCGAGCTCGAGGTGCGGCCGCCGCCCGTGCCCTGGGTGCGCGACCTCACGTGCGTCCAGGAGTCGGACGAGCCCCACGTGCGGCTCGCGTTCACGAACCCCGGCGGCCTCGACGCCCTCGAGGTGCGCCGCGACGGGGCCTCGATCGCCGAGTTGCCGGGCGACGCGGCGAGCTTCGAGGACGCCGGACCCCCGCCGGGGCGGCGCGAGTACTCGGTGCGGGGTCGGCGCGGCGCCGAGCGGGGCGACGACAGGTCGTGCTGGGTCCAGGTCGGCCCGGGCTCCATCGGGGCGCGCGAATTCAGCTTCCCCGCGGCCTTCCTTCACCAGGTCGCCGTCGATCCGACGGACGGCTCGTTCATCGCCGCCTCGAGCGCCTACACATACTCGGGCGACCTCTACCGCTTCGACGCCGACCTGCGCTTCGTCGAGACGCTGCCGTCGCCGTTCCCCGCGCCCCTTCAAGCGGCCGCCCTTGCGGTGAGGGTCGCCAGGGGCGCGAGCGAGATCCACTGCATGGGCTGGAACCCCGGCGCGACGCCGGGAGGCCAGCCGGACCTGCCCATCGAGGTGCTGGACCGGTCGGGCCGCTTCCTCAGGGCCTTCCGCGTGACGCCGCCGCCGCCGCGCGGCCCCTTCGTCACCTTCCCCTCGGGCATGGCCTGGGACTCGGGCACCGACACCCTCTGGTACCTGGAGCGGAACGCCGCGGCGGTGGTGCAGGTGTCGCTCGAGGGCGAGACGCTTGCCGTCTTCCCGCACCCGGCCGCGATCCACCAGGACGGCGTGATCAACTACGGGCTCGCGGCCGACGGCGCCCGCGGCGCGCTCTACCTCTCGAGCGCGGGGCCGCTCGACCACCAGGTCACGAGGATCGTGGAGGTCACGCGGCACGGCTACTTGACGGGCGTCGAGGTGCCCGTGGGCGCAGGTTTCTACGAGAGGCTCTGGGGTTTCGCCCTCGACGGCACCGGGACGGGCCTCGTCGTCGCCTCGGCGGTGAGCAACGTCTCGGACCTGGTCCGCTACCGCGCCTTCGGCCCCGTGCCGCCGCCGCGCGGGCTCACGTGCGAGGCCCTCGAGCGGGGCGCTGCCCTCGCCTGGAGCCCGGGCGGGCCGTACGACCAGGTCCTCGTCTTCCGCGAGCGCGACCTCGCGGCGTCGCTCCCCGGGGACGCCGCGGCCTGGACCGACGGCGCCGAGCCGCCGGGCAGGTTCTACCGCGTCGCCGGCGTGAGGGGCGGCCTCGAGGGCCCGGGGGCCCTCTGCGAGCCGGACCTCGGGACGTTCCGGCGCGGCGACGTCGAGGAGAACGGCGAGCTGAACATCACGGACGCCGTCGCGATCCTCGGGTACCTGTTCCTGGGGAGCCGGGCCCCGCGGTGCCTCGACGCGGCGGACGCGAACGACTCGGGCGAGCTGAACATCACCGACGCGATCTACCTCCTCGGCTACCTCTTCGCCGGGGGGCCGCCCCCGCCGCCCCCGCTCGCGGCGCCGGGCCGGGACCCGACGCGGGACGACCTCGGGTGCTCAGGGTGATCCAGGGAGGACCTCGAACATGCTCGTGAAGAGCTTGAACCGGGGCGAGGCGATCCTCGCCGGCGACGGCAGGGTCCTGGTCCTCGCGGTCGTCGCCTGGGCGCTCGCGACAGGAACTGGGCCCGGGGCTCGCGCCCAGGACGCGAGGACCACCGACTCGCTGCGCTACGACGAGGTGCAGCTCAAGGCCGCGCACAACTCCATCGACCGCAAGGAGTCGCTCGCGGCGCAGCTCGACTGGGACCCGAAGGCCCCGCACCAGGGCGGCTGCCGCGGGCTCGAGCTGGACCTCGTGCAGGACCCGTCCCGTACGGGCCCCGGGGACGAGTGGGTCTTCGGCGTCCAGCACGGGGGAGCCCTCCGGCCCGAGACTCCGCGCCTCGAGAAGTGCCTCCGGGAGATCCGGGCCTGGGCCGACGCCCACCCGCGCCACGACGCCATCACGGTGCACCTCGACCTGAAGCCCGAGGCGACCCTCGGCGACGACGCGGACTTCGTCCGGAAGATCGACGAGATCCTGGCGCGAGAGCTCGGGAAGGGCAGCATCTTCCGGCCCGCGGACCTCCAGCGCGACGCGCCCACGCTCCTCGAAGGGGCGCGGAGGCACGGGTGGCCGGCGCTGCGGGAGCTGCGCGGCCGGTTCATCCTGGTCTTCTCCGGGGGCGACGGCGACGGGCCCGTGGCCCGCAGGCGCAAGGCGTACCTCACCTCGGAGCCGAAGGAGCGCCTCGCCTTCGTGGACCTCGACCAGCGCGCCGCCGGCGCGGGCGGAGCCGACGAGTGCGACGCGATGAACCCCTACTACCAGGAGGGCTCGAGGGTCTTCATCAACATCCAGCTCGGCAGGAAGGAGTGGCAGCGGCTCGCCCGGGGCGCCCGCGGCAAGGGCTTCGTCACGCGGGAGTGGAAGGCCAACGACGCCGCGAGCTGGCTCGAGGCGCGGGACGCGGGCGTGAACATCTTGAGCACCGACCACGTCCGCGACGCCTCCTGGGCATCCGTGGGCCGCGAGCCGTTCGCCCGGATTGCGGGTCGCTAGGGCCCTCAGGCGAAGACCGCGCGCGCCCGCTCGATCCCGGCGGCGAGCGCTTCGATGTCCTCGGCCGTGTTGTAGACGCCGAGGGAGGCCCGCACGGCGGCGGGAGCCCCGAGGCGCTCGAGGAGCGGCTGGGAGCAGAGGTGGCCGGCGCGGACGGCGACGCCCTCCGCGTCGAGGACCGTCGCGAGGTCGTGGGGGTGGACGCCATCGAGGGTGAACGTGAGGACCGCGGCCTTCTCGCGAGCCGTCCCGAGGACCCGGAGGCCCGGGACCGCCTCGAGGCGGCGCGCCGCGAGCTCGAGCAGACCGCGCTCGTGCTCGCGGACCGCATCGAGGCCCAGGGCCAGCACGTAGTCGATCGCGGCGCCGAGGCCCACGGCGCCCTCGAGGTTGAGGGCTCCCGCCTCGAGGCGCTCGGGGAGCCCCGCGTACTCGGCGCGCTCGAAGGTCACCGAGCGGACCATGTCCCCGCCCGTCAAGAGGGGCGGGAGGGCCTCGAGGGCCTCCGCCCGGCCGTAGAGGGCGCCGATCCCCGAGGGCCCGTAGAGCTTGTGTCCCGAGAGGGCGTAGAAGTCGCAGCCGATCTCCCGGACGTCCGCGGGAACGTGCGCTGCGGCCAGGGCGCCATCGACGAGGACCAGCGCGCCGTGCGCGTGGGCCATCTCGGCGATCCTGCGCACGGGGAGCACCGTGCCGGTGGCGCTGGCGACGTGGGCCGCCGCCACGAGCCGGGTCCGCGGGCCGATCGTCCGCTCGAGCGCCTCGAGGTCGAGCTCGCCGCGGTCATCGACCGGCGCGACGCGCAGCGCGGCGCCCGTCGCGTCCCGGAGGACCTGCCAGGGGACGAGGTTCGAGTGGTGCTCCAGGGCCGTGACGACGATCTCGTCCCCCGGCCCGAGGCGCCCGCGGGCGAGGCCGAGGGCCACGAGGTTGATGGCCTCCGTGGCGCTCCGCGTGAAGATGACCTCGCGCGCCTCCCTGGCGCCGAGGAGCCGCTGGACCTTGGCCCGCGCCGCCTCGAGGGCCCGAGCGGCGCGCTCGCCCAGCGCGTGGAGGCTCCTCCGGGGGCTCCCGCTGTCCCGGGAGAGGAGCCGGGCCACGGCATCGAGCACCGCTCGGGGCTTCTGCGCCGTCGACGCGCTGTCGAGGTAGGCGACGCGCCGGCCCTCGGCGCCCGAAATCACCGGAAAATCGGCTCGGACGTCCCGCAGATCCCGCGATTGTAGCGTCCTCGGCGGCACAGTATCCTTCTAACCCCTCGCCCCACGACTGTCACGCGGCCCCTCGAATGGAAGCCCACGGCTGGATCACCATCATCACCGTCGCCGGCGCGGCGGCGCTCCTCGTCGCCACGCGGATCGCCGCCGACCTCGTCATGATCGGCGCCGTGGCCCTCCTCATGACCGTCGGGGTCTTGACGCCCCGCGAGGCCCTCGCGGGCATGGCGAACGAGGCGACGGCCACCGTGGGGGTCCTCTTCCTCGTCGCCGCGGCCCTGCGGGCGACCGGGGGCATGGAGATCGTCACGCGCTCGGTCCTGGGCTGCCCGAAGTCCGTCACCGGGGCCCAGGCGCGGCTCATGCTGCCCGTGACGGCCTTGAGCGCGCTCCTCAACAACACCCCCATCGTGGCCATGATGCTGCCCGTCGTCTCGGACTGGGCCAAGAAGCACGGCCTCTCGGTCTCGAAGCTCCTCTTGCCCCTGAGCTACGCCGCGATCCTCGGGGGCACGTGCACCCTGATCGGGACCAGCACGAACCTCGTCGTCCACGGCCTCCTCGTCGAGAGGAGGCCCGAGCTGGCCATGGGCCTCTTCGACCTCGCCTGGGTGGGCGTGCCGTGCGCCGCCCTCGGGATCGCCTACGTCCTCCTCGCGAGCCGGCGCCTCCTCCCGGACCGCAGGCCCGTCATGAGCACCCTCCAGGACCCGCGGGAGTACACCGTGGAGATGCTCGTCGAGCCGGGGAGCCCCCTCGTGGGCAGCACGATCGAGCAGGCGGGGCTCCGGCACCTCCGCGGCATGTACCTCATGGAGATCCACCGCGGGGGCGACGTGCTCCCCGCCGTGTCCTCCGAGGAGCGCCTCCACGCGGGGGACCGGGCGGTGTTCGTCGGAGTCGTCGACTCCGTCGTGGACCTCCAGAGGATCCGCGGCCTCGCGCCGGCCACGGATCAGGTCTTCAAGCTCGACCAGCCACGGTCGGAGCGGTGCCTCGTCGAGGCCGTCGTCTCGGACACATGCCCCCTCCTGGGCCGCACGATCCGCGAGGGGCGCTTCCGCAGCGCCTACAACGCCGCCGTCATCGCCGTCGCCCGGAACGGGGAGCGGGTCCGCAAGAAGATCGGCGACATCGAGCTCCGGGCGGGCGACACGCTCCTCCTCGAGGCGCCTCCGTCCTTCGTCCGGCAGCACCGGGACTCGCGCGACTTCTTCCTGGTGAGCGCCGTCGAGGACTCGGCGCCGCCGCGGCACGACAAGGCCTGGACGTCGATCGCCATCCTCGCGGCCATGGTCGCCGCCGCCGGGACGGGGCTCCTCAGCATGCTCAATGCGGCGCTGCTCGCGGCGGGCCTCCTCCTCGCGACGCGGTGCATCTCGGCCGCGTCGGCCCGGCGGAGCGTGGACTGGCAAGTGCTCCTCGTGACGGCGGCGGCCTTCGGCGTCAGCCGGGCTCTGGAGAAGACCGGGGCCTCGGCCTGGGTCGCCGGGACCCTCACGGGCTCCTGCGGATCGAGCCCGTGGGCCGCCCTGGCGGCGGTGTACGCCGTCACCATGGTCTTCAACGCATTCATGAGCAACAACGCCGCCGCCGCCCTCATGTTCCCCATCGCCTTCGCCACGGCGGAGAGCCTCGGCGTGAGCACCATGCCCTTCGCCGTGGCGGTCATGGTGGCCGGCTCGAACGACTTCGCGACCCCCATCGGGTACCAGACGAACCTCATGGTCTACGGCCCGGGCGGCTACCGGTTCACGGACTACCTGCGCCTGGGAGGCCCACTCAACCTCCTGGTGGGCGCCGTGGCGGTGGGGCTCATACCGCTCATCTGGCCGTTCCGGCCGTGAGGCCGGGCCGCGCGGCGCCCGCTTCACCTCCCCCCTCCGCCCGTGTAGACTCGCGGCCATGCGCGACGCGACGCCGAACTATATGTCGATCACGATCTCGGTCATCGTCCTCCTCTCGGCGCCCGCCCCGGCGGGCGAATGGGCCCAGTTCCGCGGTCCCAATGGCTCGGGGCTGGCCGCGGCCACGGGCGAGGAGTATCCGGAGCGCTTCGGGCGCGAGACTGGGGTCCTCTGGTCGACGCCGCTGCCTCCGGGCATCTCCTCCCCCTGCGTGACCGCGGACCGGGTGTATCTCACGGCCGCGGCGCCGGTCAAGGCCGCGGGCCAGCCGTCGAGCCTGCTCACGATCGCCCTCGACCGCGCCACGGGCAAGGTCCTCTGGGAGCGCGCCGCGCCCGCGGACCGCATCGAGGAGGTCCACCCGATCGGGAGCCCGGCCACGCCCACGCCCGCGAACGACGGCGAGCGCACCTACGTCTTCTTCGGGTCCTACGGCCTCCTCGCCTACGACCGGGACGGGGGCACGGTCTGGAAGCGGCCCCTGGGGCCCTTCAAGAACAACTACGGCCAGGCGAGCTCGCCCGTCGTCGTGGGGGAGCGGCTGCTCCAGCTCTGCGACCAGGACGATGCGTCCTTCCTCCTGGCCCTGGACCGGAGGACGGGGAGGACGCTGTGGGAGACCGCGAGGCCCGGCTTCCCCCGCGGCTTCTCCACCCCCGTCGTGTGGGAGGCGGGCGGCGCGAAGCAAGTCGTGGTGGCCGGGACGCTGCGCCTCGTGGCCTACGACCCAGAGGACGGGAAGGAGCTCTGGAGCGTCCGGGGTCTCGCCCGCATCGTCAATACGCTGCCCGTGATCGGGGCCGGCCTGATCTTCGTCGCGACCTACGCCCCCGGCGGGGACTCCGGCGACCGGATCGCGATGCCCTCCTTCGAGGAGTTCGCCAAGGAGACGGACGCCGACAAGGACGGATTCCTCCAGCTCTCCGAGATCCCCGACGGTCCCTTCCTCTCGCGCTTCCACCAGATCGACGCGGACAAGGACGGGCGCATCACGCCACGCGAGTGGGAGTCGATGGCCCGCATCTTCGACGCGGCGAAGAACTCCATCCTGGCCGTGAGGCCCGGGGGGAAGGGCGACGTGACGGACACGGGCATCGCCTGGACGTACGAGCGCGGCGCCCCGTACGTCCCCTCGCCCCTCTTCCACGAGGGGCTCGTCTACACGGTCAAGGACGGAGCCATCTTCACGTGCCTCGAGGCCCCGACGGGGAAGGTCCTCAAGCAGGGCCGCCTCCCGGCGCCGGGGAACTACTATGCGTCGCCCGTCGCGACGCGGGACCGGATCTACACCGTGAGCCGCGACGGCGTGGCCTGCGTCGTGCGGCCGGGGGCGGAATGGCAGGTCCTCGAGACTGCCGACCTGGGCGAGACGTGCATGGCCACGCCCGCCCTCGCCGGCGGCAGGATCTACCTGCGGACCGAGAGGCGCCTCTACTGCTTCGGGCGGTGAGGGCTGGGCTCGGGGCCGCTCATGGGCTCGGGGGCGCTCAGCGCGGCGTGAGCCTCGGCCAGTGCGTCTCGACGCCTTGGCTCCTGAGGAGCCTCTGGAAGGCCTCGAGGAGGTCCCCTTTCTCGCGCACCTCGCGGGGCAGCGCCTTGCGCGCCGCGGCGAAGGCGCAGAGGCTCCCGGCCGCCTCGCCGATGTTCCACTCGACGGGGTGCAGGCGGTAGCAGCCGTTCGTGATGTGCGTGACGCCGAGGTTCTTCGCGCCGGGCAGGAGGTTCTCGAGGCGCACCGGGAGCAGGGCGCCGAGCGGGATCTGGAAGGGGAGCGAGCTCACGTCGATGTAGTTGTCGCCGCCCGTCGACGGGTGCAGGTCGATCCGGTAGCTGCCGACGCCCACGGAGTCGCCGAAGGGCTCCGCCTCGAGCTCCTCGGGCCGCTTCCCCGTGAGCCGGGCCCTGGCCTCGGTGCCCACGTGGGTCTCGAGGACCGTGAAGACCGCCGCGATGCGCCGCGACTCGCGGACGTACGGGCGCTTCGCCAGGCCATCGGCCGTGCCGACAACGTCGGGCCGGAGCCTGAGGCCGCGGAACCCCGTCCCCCCGTCGGGCCTCGGCGCCTCGGTCTGGAGCCAGTAGAGGAGGCTGAGGCTGAGGCCCTTCGCCCGCTCGACGTGGCGTGCGGCCTCCTCCGGCGTCACGCCCACGAGGTTCCCGAGGAAGTAGTCGTTCTGGGGCCAGTTGACCAGGGTGATGTCGCCCGCGTACGTGCCCCCGGCGAAGCTGGCCGCGTCGGCGATCCGCCGGTAGGTCCAGAGGCCGAAGGCGCCGGTCCGCGCCTCGCCTTCGGGGTCGAAGGGCATCTTGCGTCGCTCGACGGTCCTGGGGTCCGAGGTCTCGAAGCTCAAGAGCCGTCCCGGCCACGGCGGCGCGAGCTTCGGGACGAAGTCGCGCCAGAGCTCCCACTCCGGGGGCCTGTCGATCCCGTGGTCCTCGCCGGGGAGGTGGTCCATGGCGAAGCAGGCGGTGATGGCCTGCTGGTTCGCGGGCGCCCCCTCCTCGGGCGCGTGAGGCTCGCCGGTCCGCCGGCGCGCCTCGGCGCCCGTCACGTGCTCGGCGCCCGCGAGCGGGAGCACGTCCCCGAGCTCCGTCGCGTCGATGAACCACGGCGCCCGCAGCACGACCTCGCGCCCCGTCCGGAGGTCGCGCGCCGCGAGACCTCGCACGCGGGCCCCCTCGACGTCGGCGCCCGTGACCTGGTGCTCGAGGAGGACCGTGCAGCGGCCGCCGCTGGAGTGCGGCGCGAGCATGGCCTCGAGGGCCCCGAGGGCCGCGCGAGGCTCGCAGCAGAGCCGCGAGACGCGCCCGTTCCCCGGGTTGAGGTCGGCGCGGGCGCGCGCCGCCGGCACGAGGGGGTAGTTGTCCCGGTAGTACCGGCGGATGCGCTCCCGCAGCTCCCGGTAGGCCGCCGTGCAGCCGAAGGACTCGATCCAGGGG
>JACQVW010000754.1 GCA_016209535.1 Planctomycetota bacterium
ATCGCGTACAGCGGAGCGTACGCTGAGGAGGCGCGACGCAGCATCGCGGTCGTGCAGCCGGCCGAAGCCAGGGTGAGCCTACTGAAATAGGCTCTAAGTAGGGGGAGGCGCGCAGCCCGCGCCGCGGGCCGCCGGCCGCCCGATTCCTGCCCGGCCGACCCTTCCTTACCCGGCAGGCGGTCGCCCCCGCAGACGGCGCCGCGGCCCGCAAGGCCCTGCCGCGCCGCGCCTTCCGCGCCGCGCAGCGTCCCGGCACGGAAGTTCCGGGAATACCTCCCGGGTGGGGTGCCCGGGGAGTCGGGTTGGGGGCCGAGGGAGGAGACCATGATCTCGGCGCTCGAACGGAAAGCTGCGACTACCTGCTCGAGGATCGTCCTGCGAAGCCTTGCGGCGCTCACCGCGGCCCTGGCCTGCTCCTGCGGGGGCGGGGGCGGCGGAGCGAGCGGCTCCGGCGGCCTCGGCGGCGATCCGGGAGGCGATCCCGCAGGCCCGGACGACGTCCCGAGCGGCGAGAACAGGCCTCCCATCGCCCAGGCCAGCGCCGACGTGACCTCGGGTGACGCGCCGCTCACGGTGACCTTCAGCTCCGCCGGGACGGCGGACCCCGAGGGCGGGCTCGCGAGCTTCCTCTGGGACTTCGGCGACGCGAGCGACCCCGTCGCCGCCGAGGGCGCGACGCACACCTACGCCGAGCCGGGCCGGTACATCGCCCTCCTCACGGTGGCGGACCTGCAAGGCCTCTCGGGGACCTCGGAGGTCATCGTCCAGGTCGAGACCCAGGAGTGCCCGTCCTTCGCGCCGGGCGTGAGCCAGGGCTCGGTGGAGTCGAGCTCCATCGTCGAAGCCTCGGGCATCGTCGCGAGCCGGAGGTGGACCGGCGTCCTCTGGGTCAACAACGACTCGGGCGACTCGGCGCGGCTCTTCGCCATGACGGCGCAGGGGAAACACCTGGGCGTCTACAACGTGCAGGGCGCCGCGGCCTACGACTGGGAGGACCTCTCCATCGGGCCCGGTCCCGAGGACGGGACCGACTACCTCTTCGCCGCCGACATCGGCGACAACGCGCGCGCCCGCGGCTACGTGACGGTCTACCGTGTGCCGGAGCCCTCGGTGAGCGCCGCGCAGGCGCCGGGGACGTTCACCTTGAGCGGCACGGTCCGCCTCGACATGAGCTACCCCGACGGGGCGTGGGACGCCGAGGCCCTGTTCGTCGATCCCCTGAGCGGGGACATCTTCATCGTCAGCAAGCGGAGCGACGGCAGGTCGGAGGTGTACCGCAACCCGGCGCCGCACGCGCCCGGAGCGAGGGCCGCGATGCAGGTCGTCGCGACCCTCGCCCTGGGGACCACGGCGCTGCCGGGCAGCACGCTCGTGACCGCCGGGGACATGTCCCCCCAGGGGAGCTGGGTCATCTTGAGGACTTACTCGCACGCCTTCCTCTGGAGGCGCCCCTCGGGCGGGAGCGTCGCGGACGCCTTCGCCACCGAAGTCTGCCGCGTCCCGGCGCGCTCGGAGCCCCAGGGCGAGGCCATCTGCTTCGCCGCCGACGGCTCCGGCTACTTCACGGTGAGCGAGGGCAGCCACCCGCCGCTCTACTTCTTCGGCCGCGCCGTCGAGCCGTGACCCGGCCCGCACTACTCACTCCTTGGAGCCTGCCGGGCTCCCGGTCTCCGCACCGGCGCTGCGGGGGACCCGCAAGTCGAAGCACACGAGCCGGTGCTCGTCGCGCAGGTAGAGGAGCCCGTTCGCGAGCACCGGCGGCGTCCAGGCCGGGTAGCGCAGCACGCCGCGCACGCGGCGCACCTCCTCGTGCCCCGCGGGGCCGAGCTTGAGGAGCGCGAGGTCGCCCCGCTCCCCGAGGGCGATGAAGTGCCCGTCGGAGTAGAGCATGGACCCCCGGCCCAGGTAGTACTCGAGCCCCTCCCACCTCCAGGCGACCTTCCCGGTCGAGAGCTCGACCGCGCGGAGGTCCGCCTCGCCCTCGTGGCGCCCCGCGAAACCGTAGAGGTAGCCGTCCACGGGGACCGCCGTCGACCAGTGCGTGTCGAGGATCTTCTCCCGGCTCCGGAGGTCGTCCTTCCACAGGACCTCGTGCGAGTCCTTCTTCACGCGGAGGGCGACCCCGCCCGTGCCGTACGTCGCCGAGAAGAAGAGCACGTCCCCCACGACGAGGGGCGTCGCGGCGTTCACGGACTCGTAGATCCTCGAGCGCCAGGGGAGCTTCCAGCGCTCCCGGCCGTCCGCCGGATCGAGGCAGGACATTCCGCCCCGGTGGAAGACGAAGAGGTGGCGGGCGCCGTCGATCTCGGCGACCCTCGGCGTGGCGTAGGAGCCGCCGTCGGTCGGGGCCTTCCAGGCGATCTCGCCCGTCGACTTCTCGAGGGCGAGCACGAGGCCCGTCCCCGTGCGTCGGCCCCCGAGGCTCACCACGAGGAGGCTCCGATCGACGATGGGCGCCGCGCCCGCTCCGAAGAAGTTGCGCTGAAGCTCGTGCTCCCGCTCCAGGTCCCGCCCCCAGAGCCTCTTCCCCGTCGAGAGCTCGAGGGCGTGGAGCGCGCCCTCGGCCGAGAGCGCGAAGACCCACGCCCGCTCGCCGTCCCGGTGGACCAGGGGCTGGCAGCGCGGCCCGCCGCTGTAGCCGTAGTCGTCGACGTAGACCGTGGGGTGCCGGAAGGTCCAGAGCTCCCTCCCCGTCAGGGGGTCGAGGGCCTCCACCAGGGCCTCGTCGCCCCGGCGGTGGTAGAGGATGAGCCGGCCCTCGGCCACCGAGACCGCGCTGTACCCCTCGCCCACGGGGCGGTCGAAGAGGCGCGGGGGCCCCGCCTCGGGCCAGGCCTTGAGCCACCCCGTCTCCCGCGACGACCCGTCCCGCTGGGGGCCGAGCCACTCCGGCCAGTCGCCGGCGCGGAGCGCGGCCGCCTGGAGCGCGGCGAGGGCGAGGAGCGCGCTGCGGGCTACTGGCAAGCGCTGGCGTAGGCGCAGGCGCCCAGCTCGTCCGCCGTCGGGTCGGGCCCGCAGGTCTCGCGGCCCGGAAGGGGAGGCTCCGGTCCGCCGCGGAAGAGGTGGTTGAGGAGGTAGACGGCGTCCGTGAGGTTGACGACCGCGTTGTCGTCCGCGTCGGCCGTGTCGGGACAGCTCGGTGCCGCCCCGCCCCGGAAGAGGTTCCCGAGGATGAAGACCGCGTCGGTCAAGTTCACGGCCCCGTTGTCGTCGGCGTCGCCGCGGCGGAAGCTCGGCTCGGGGGGGCCGCCGGCCTGGACCGTGCAGGTGGGAGCGCCATCGCCGGGGCACTCGACGCCGCAGGCCGTGGCGACGAGCCGGTACTCGTTCAGCCCCGGGTCCGGGGTCCTGTCGATGTAGCTCGTCTGGTTCCCCTTGGGGCCCGGATCGATGAGCCTCCCGTTCCGCGTCAGGGCCAAGGCGTCGTAGGCGAAGGCCCCGAGCCCCGTGGGCTTCGTCCACCGGACCGTTACCTGGTTCGTCGTTTCGCGGTACGTGCAAGTGAGGGCCGTGGGGCAGACGTTCGTGGCGATCTCGAGCTCGACCGAGATGGCGAAGTCGGAGCTCGTGAGGTTCACGTTGTGGCCCTCCACGGCGAGGACGTTGTCGCCGTTCTTCAGGTTCTCCACCACGTCGCAGGTCAGGAGCGACGCCTCGAAGGTGTTGACCTCCTCGTGGTCGATGGCGGGCGTGTCCTTGTTCACGTCGCCGACGTTCATGCTCTTCCGGAGAACCTCGACCCCGTTCACGTAGGCCACGAACCCGTCGTCGTACTTCGCCCGGATGATGAAGGCCTTGACCGCGGACCTGTCGGCCAGGGTGAACTTCCGCCTCGTGTAGAGCGTGAGGTAGTTGTTCTGCATGTCCGTGATGGTGGTCTTGAAGGGGATCTTGGTCTCGCTCGAGTAGCCGAACGGCGAGGGCCCCTCCTCCCAGTCCGAGTCGTTGAACTCGACCGTCGCCCACTCGATGGGGGGCTGCTCCGTGCCCTTGAAGTACCTCCAGAGGTCGCCCTCCTTCACGAGGACGTTGTCCTGGGCCTGGGTGAAGGAGACGCACGGGGCAAGAGCCCCGGCGACGAGGAACCCGACCGCGATGGGAGACAGCGCCAATCTCCGGAAACAGACCGTCATGGAGTCACCTTCCTTCCAGAATCTCGAGCCGCTCGAGCGAGGTCCCTCGAGCCTACCTAATCCTCCCTCGGTCCCCGGCGCGGTCCGCCGAGCACACCGGAGCAACGCTCACGGCCACCACGGTCCTGGTGCTTGGGACCTGTCCTTAGCTTTCCTGTCTGCGTGTGTCCTTCTTGTCTTGAGCACCCGCGGCCGCGCGGCCTCGGGCGATCCAAAACCCAACCCATTCTATAGATGGCCCCGGGGGGTGTAAAGCCGGGAATCCCGGCCGGGTGCTGCCGGTTGATTCCCGACCCGGGGCTGCCAATAATGGCGGGTTTCTACCCGTGTCTCCGCGCCGCCACAGCATGCGCCGCAGGCGCGCCTCGAACGACCCCCCATGCCCCACGAGCCCCCCGGACAGAGGACCTTCGTCGGCTTCGGCTTCGGCCCGATCCAGGCGGGGCTCTTCGTCTGCGAGGCGCTGCGCTCGGGGGCCTTCCGCCGGGTCGTCGTCGCCGAGGTGCTGCCCGCGCTGGTCGCGTCGGTCCGGGCCGACGGGGGCCGCTACCGGCTCAACCTGGCCGGGCCCGACGGCGTGGAGCCCCTCGTCCTCGGCCCCGTGGAGGTGGAGGACCCCGCCGTCCCCGAGGACCGCGAACGGCTCGTGGCGGCCGTGGCGGACGCCTCGGAGGTCGCGACGGCCGTCCCCAGCGTCTCCTTCTACGCGAGCGCGGGGCCGGGCAGCATCCACCGGGTCCTGGCGCGAGGGCTCGAGGCCCGGGGGGGCCGGCCCGCGGTGGTCTACGCTGCGGAGAACCACAACCGCGCCGCGGAGATCCTCCAGGAGGCGGTCCTGGGCGAGGTGCGCCCCTCGGACCGCGAGCGCGTCCGCTCGGGCACGCGGTTCCTCGACACGGTGATCGGCAAGATGAGCGCCGTGATCGCCGACCCCGGCGAGGTGGCATCGGCGGGCCTCGCGACCATCACGTCGGGGGACCCCAGGGCCTTCCTCGTCGAGAGGTTCAACAGGATCCTCGTCTCCCGGGTCCGGTTCCCTCCGGGAGTCGAGCTCCGCCGCGGGCTCCACGTCTTCGAGGAGAAGGCGGACCTCCTGCCCTTCGAGGAGGCGAAGCTCTACGGCCACAACGCCGCCCACGCCCTCGCCGCCTACATCGCCTCCCTGCGGGGCCTCGCCCGCATGGAGGAGCTGGGCAAGGTCCCCGGCGCCGTGGACTTCGTGCGGGCGGCCCTCCTCGAGGAGGCCGGCGAGGCCCTGGTCCGGAAGCACGAGGGGGTCGACCCCCTCTTCACCCGGGAGGGCTTCCGCGCCCACTCGGCCGACCTCCTCGAGCGCATGCTCAACCCCTGGCTCCGGGACCTCGTCGAGCGCGTCGCCCGCGACCCGCCGAGGAAGCTCTCCTGGGACGACCGCCTCATCGGCACGATGCGCCTCGCCTTGAGCCAGGGGATCGCCCCGCGGCGCTTCGCCTTCGGCGCGGCCGCCGCCCTGGTCGCTTGGAGACCCGAGGCTCGCGGCGAGGGAGTCGCCCCCGAGCCGTTCCTCGAGGAGATCTGGCGGCCCGCCTCGCCCGACCCGAGCGAGTTGGCCGAGGTGCTGCGCCTCGTGCGCGGCGGGCTCCGCGAGGTGCGCGCCTGGCTCGCGGGAGGCCCCGGGCCCTTCGCGCACGGCTCCATCCCCTGAACACCCGACGTCCCCTGAACACCCCACCCCCTTGACCGGAGACAACCGTCCATGGCTTCCCCCGTAAGGATGCCCAAGGCTGGCCAGAGCATGACCGAGGGCAGGATCGTCACCTGGCTCAAAGGCGAGGGCGACCCGGTCCAGCGCGGCGAGCCCCTCCTCGAGATCGAGACCGACAAGGCGAACCTCGAGGTCGAGGCGCTCGACTCGGGCGTCCTGCGCAAGGTGCTCCACGTGGCGGGCGACGTCGTCCCCGTCCTCACGGTGATCGGCGTGATCGGCGGCCGCGACGAGGCGATCGACATCGAGGCCCTGCGCGCCGCGGCGCCGGCCGAGGCCCCCGGCGCGGCGCAGGCCCAGGCCTCCTCGGCGCCGCCG
>JACQVW010000755.1 GCA_016209535.1 Planctomycetota bacterium
CGAAGAAAAGCGGGTCGGAGCGGTACCGCTCGCGCGGGCGGACGAGGACGCAGGGCTCCCCGAGGAGCTCCGCCGTGCACTGCTCGAAGGCCCGCGCGAAGCACTCCGGCGCCGACGCGAAGTAGGCCCAGGAGACGCGCCCTTTCCGGCCCGAGAACCGGGCATCGGTTGGGGCGGCGGCCCGCATGCGGCGGCGCATCGCCTCGAGGAACGGACCGAAGGCCTCGCCGGAGCTCGGCCCCATCGACGCCTCGGCGCCCCCCAGCGCCCGGGAGCACGTGTAGTCCAGGAGGTGCCCGATCTCGTGGGCGAAGCTCGACGGGCCCCGGTGGTCGAGGACGATGATCGGCGGCTCGGGGTAGAAGAGCCCCTCGGCCTTGTGCTGGCCGAGGCGCCGCAGCTTGATCTCGACGCCTTCGCCCCAGCCCGGAGGGACCTCCCACGCGTTGAGGAAGCGGAGGGCGTCAGCGAAGAACGTCCCCACCAAGCCGGGGTCCACGCTGTCGTCCAGCTCGACGCCGCCCGTGAAGAAGCCGCGGAGGCTCGAGCGCCCCTCCGCCTCGAGGACGCGGTGCGATCGCCCCCGCTTGCGCTCGTAAGCCCTTGCCCTGGACATGCCTCGGCACCACCTTGGAGTCGTGCGGGAGGCACCCTCTGCGGGCGGCGAGGCAGGCAGGAGTCAGGGATTGTATCGGCTCACCGGAAGATTCCAAGGATCTTCCTCGGCGCAGCTCACTGGCGCCCGGCCCGGCGCCCGGCCCGGCGCAGCCCCGCGCCGGCGCCCGCGGCGGCACCGGCGGCTGGCTGCCCCGCCGGGCCCTGGCGGACCATCTCCCTCTCTTCGCGCGGCGGCACGTAGATCAGGAGGCGGTTCGTGTGGACGTGGGGCACCACACGCACGCCGGGGCCGTACATCGCCACGAGGAGGGGCTCGAGGGTGACCGCCAGGTCCTCGGCCCGGCCGTGGCGCACGGGATAGACCAGCGTGCGGTTGACGCGGACCGCGGGCTCCTGCGAGGCCTCGGCAGACGCTCGCGGGGCTGCGGCGCGCTCAAGGCGCCGGGCGGCCGCCTCCTCGCTGCGCGGCGGCGCTCGGCAGGCCGCAGAAGAAACCGCGAGGATGAGGGCCGAGAGCTGAACGGCACGCATGGCCGCGATGGTACCGCGAGCGCGTGCGGATTACGAGCCCACCTCCCTTCTTGGCAAGCGCCGCGCGGCGCACTATCCTCGCGCCCATGCCGCCCATGCACGGCCCGGGCTTCTTCCTCAGGGACCTCGTCGTCCTCTTCGCGATCGCCATCGTCGTGGTCGTCGCATGCGTCCGCGTGCGGGTCCCGCCCATCGTCGGGTTCCTGATCACCGGCGTCCTCGCCGGCCCCTCGGCCCTCGGGCTCATCGACGACGTCCGCTCGGTCGAGGTCCTCGCCGAGGTCGGCGTCGTCCTCCTCCTCTTCTCGATCGGCCTCGAGTTCTCCCTCGAGAGCCTGCTCCGGCTGCGCTCCGTCCTCCTCGCCGGCGGCGGGCTCCAGGTCGCCGTCACGGCGGCCCTCTCGGCGGCCGCGGCGGCCCTCTACTTCGACCTCGGCGTCCGCCAGGCGGCGTTCCTCGGCATCCTCGTCGCCCTCAGCTCCACGGCCATCGTCCTCAAGCTGCTGAGCGACAAGGCGGAGGTGGACAGCCCTCAAGGCCGCGTGTCCCTCGGGATCTTGATCTTCCAGGACCTCTGCGTCGTCCCGATCGTCATCGTCATGCCCATCCTCGCCGGGAAAGGCGGCGGCGCGACGGACATGGCCGCGAAGGTCGGCATCGCGTTCCTGGCCGTGGCCGGCGCGGTCCTCGGAGGGCGCTACGCCGTGCCCTGGATCCTCGGGCAGGTCGTCCGCACGAGGAGCCGCGAGACGTTCCTCCTCGTGATCATCATCCTCTGCCTCGGGGCGGCGTGGCTCAGCTCGCTCGCGGGCCTGTCCCTCGCCCTGGGAGCGTTCCTGGCGGGACTCATCATCTCCCAGTCCGAGTACAGCCACCAGGCCCTCGGCGAGATCGTCCCCTTCCGCGACGCCTTCAACAGCCTCTTCCTCATCTCCATGGGCATGCTGCTCGACGTGGGGGTCTTCGCCCGGGCGTGGCCCCTCCTCCTCGGCGTGGCGGCGATCGTTGGGGTGAAGGCCCTCGTGAGCTGGGGCGTGACCATCGTCCTGGGCTATCCGTTCCGGGTGGCCGTGATCGTGGGCCTCTGCCTCGCCCAGATCGGCGAGTTCTCCTTCGTCCTGGCGAAGCAGGGCCGGGGCGAAGGGCTCCTGAGCGACCAGGTCTACCAGCTCTTCCTCGCGGCGGCGGTCATCACCATGGTCCTCACGCCCCTCCTGAAGGGCATCGCCCCGCGGCTGGCGGACCTGCTGGCTCCCCTGGTCCCGCGCCGCGGCGCGAAGACCAAGGCCCTGGCCGAGGCGCCCGGGGCCGCAAAGGACCTGCACCCTCACGTGCTCATCATCGGCTTCGGCCTGAACGGCCGGAACCTGGCCCACGCCCTCCAGCGCGTCTCGATCCCCTATGCCGTGATCGAGATGAACCCCGAGACGGTGCGCGCCGAGCGCAAGAAGGGAGAGCCGATCTTCTACGGCGACGCGTCGAGCCCCGAGGTCCTCGAGCACGCCGGGATCGGCCGCGCCAGGGTCCTGGTGATCGCCGTCTCGGACCCGACGGTCATCCGCCGCGCCACGGAGCTGGCCCGGAGGCTGCACCCGGGGCTCCACATCATCGTCCGCACGCGCTACCTGCAGGAGATGGCGCCCTTGATCGAGCTCGGAGCCGACGAGGTCGTGCCCGAGGAGTTCGAGACGGCCCTCGAGATCTTCTCGCGCACCTTGAGGAAGCTCCTCGTGCCCCGCGACCTGGTCGACCGGTTCGTGCGGGAGGCCCGCGTGAACGGCTACGGCGTGCTCCGGGGCTCCAAGCGCGAGCCCCAGCCCGAGGGCGGCGCGGGCGGCTTCATGGCGGGCGCGGACCTCGAGGTCCTCCGCATCGAGGCGGGCTCGCCGCTCGCCGGGAAGACGCTCGCCGAGTCGAGCCTCCGCAGCCTCACCGGCGCCACGGTCCTCGCTCTGCGCGACGGGAACGAGCTCGTGACGAGCCCGTCGCCCGCGGCGCCGCTCAAGCCCGGCACGGTGGCGATCGTCTTCGGCACCCCCGAGCAGGTGGCGCGGGCGGCGGCGATGTTCCGGGGTGGCGAGGACGGCCCGGCGGGGCGGGCCTGACAAGCGCGCGGCCCTCAGAACCTCACCACAGCCTCCCGCTCCACCTCGAAGCGCCTCCCGCCGAGCTCGAGGTGCTTCGGGCCGAAGCCGTGGTAGATCCGCACGCTCTCGGCGCGGAGGATCATCTTGCCCTCGAGCGACCTCAAGGCGAAGAAGGCGGAGCGCTCGTACTCGACGTCGCCGGCGCGCGTGGCGTGGAAGGCCCGCAGGAACGGGTGGCGCACGAAGAACCCGAAGGCAGGCAGGCGCACGCCGTCCTCCGGATCCTCGTACTCGCCGGGGCCGAAGTTGACGAGGATCCTGAGGTCCGGGCCGAAGAAGGTCTCCCGCACGGAGCCGTCGGGCGCGAGGACCCTGTGGAAGAGGAACGGCTCGCGGAAGCGAATGCGGGCCACGTGGGAGAGCACCTCGAAGGTGTTCTTGAGGAAGACCTCGTGCGCCGAGAGCCCCTTGCCCGCGGCCCAGCCGCCCTCGCCGCGGGCGAAGCACCACCGTGGATCGTCCTCCGGCGCGGGCCTCGAGGCCTCGGGACCCGGCGCGGGCAGCTCGTAGACGGGCACCTCGCCCACGACGAGGTGCGCCAGGAGGCCGGCCGGGTCGTCGGGCCGCAGCGCGCGGCCCGGGCTCGTCGTGATGCGGGCGAACTGGCCGAAGACGGCCGTGAAGACGGGCCAGGCCCGGGCCGACACGGGTCTCTCGACGACCCCGTCGAGGAGCCCCTCGAGGACCGCCGCGTGCTGGACGTCCGCCTCCGAGCCTCCCGCGACCGCCACGAGGCCGAAGGTCTCCCGCAGGTAGGCCAGGAACGCCGTGCGGTCCGCGTCCGCGGCGAGGGCGCCGGGCGGCGCCTCGCGGAGCAAGATGAGCTGCGGCGCGCAGCGCTCGAGGAGGGCGGGGAAGCCCCCGGGCCTCCTGCCCTCCTCGAGGAGGGCCTTCCAGTCGGGCGGGGCGTCCCCTCCCCCGGCCACGGCGTGCTCGAGGCCGAAGACGTAGCCCTGCTCCTTCACCCGCCGCCCGCAGGCGGCGAGGGCCGCCGGGTCCGCGTCCTTCCAGCCCCCGAGCACGAAGGCCGCCTCGTCGACCTCGAGGTCGCGCCGGAGCCGTTCGGCGAGCCGCCCCACGCCGTCGAGGCCGGGGCTCCGGCTCACGTCGGGCCGGAAGATGGCGGCCCCCACGAGCGCCCGCAGCTCGGGCCGGAGCCCCGTCTTGAGCCGCAGGCTCGACTCGGCGAGCGCCGCCCCGAGGAGCTGGCGGTACGCGCGCGCCGCGTCGACCACGCCGAGCTCCTCCTTCCCGAGGGCCACGAGCTCGACCTTGCCCGAGGCGCCCCGGATCTCCACGGTGACTGCGAGGGCATCGCGGCCCGGGAAGGCGTCCCCGCCGACGCGCCGGCGCTCGACCTCCACCGCGGCGAGCGGGTCGAGCCAGCGAAGGAGGCAGACGTTCTCGGACTTCGCGAGGGCGAGGAAGGAGGCCGTCGGGGGCTCGGCGCCGGGCCCGTGCCCGAGCCGGATCCGCTCCTCGCCGGGCCCATCCGACGCGAGCCACTCGCCGAGGCCCCGGGGCAGCGCGATCCCGCCGGGCTCCGCGTCGGGGATCCAGAGGCCGCCGTCGAGGAGCCGCACGGCCTCGACGCGAGCGGGGACGCGGTCCTCGGCCACCTCGAAGCGGAGCGAGACGCCCGCCCCGCCCTGCATCTCCTCGATGTCGATGCGCACCGGCGGGGCGTCGCCGCGGCTCGACCTGGCGCGGAAGCGCATCTTCTTCTCGCTCGAGCCCAGGGCCTCCACGCGGTCGAGCGGGAGCCACGGCGGAGGCTCCGCGCCTTCCCGCGCCTCGCCCCCGGCCTTGAGCCGCACCGACGCGAACCCCCGGCGGCCCCAGGCCGAGAGCCACTTCACGCCCGTGCGCCGGTCCTGGAAGAAGAAGCTCCCGTCGCGCCGGTCGAGGTGAAACAGGAAGGCCCTCCCCTCGATGGCCACGGGCTCGTGCGTCCAGGCCCCGAGGGCCTCCCGGCGCTTCGAGAGCTCCTCCTCGGAGAGCCCCGAAGGGTTGGGCCCCGCGGCCGCGGCGCCCTCCTGAGCGCCGGCCGGGGCCGGGACGCTCCCCCAGGAGACCGCCCCGGCGAGGCCCAGGCTCGCGAGGGCACGGCGGAGCCAGCGCATCAGGGCTCCTTGCCGGGGTCCGCGCCCAGCTCCGGGAGGAACCGCAGCCTCCGGTGCTCCCGGAGCTGCGCCTCCACCTCGCGGCGGAGGACCGCATCGACCTCGTGGAAGGCGTCGCAGAGGACCTGGGCCGCCCGTCCGCCCGAGGGCCCGGCCGGCGAGCCTTCGCCGGCGGCGCCCCCGGCGCCGTTCGTCGCCCGGCGCCCCCGCTCCCGCTCGAGGCCCTCGACGACCGGGGCGAGCCTCGCGTGGACCTCGGGCCGCAAGACCCAGCCCGTCACGCGGAACTCCCGGCAGAAGGCCGCGACGCTGTGCCACGCCTGCTCGACGACCTGGGGATCGCCCCCGGCTCCCTCGAAGGCCTTCTCGAGGTCGCCTAGGCACTCCCGGTACTCGAGGCAGGCCCTCAGGCGCCGCTCGATCAGGTCCCGGTCCGCCCGCCGCTGGAAGGAGTGGAGCAGGATGGCCGTCGCCACGAGCGCCCCGACCGCGACCCCCGCCAGTCCAGCGAGCAGGAGATCCATGGGACGTCACTTCTTCCCGCCGGGCTCGTCGCCCGCGGGCTTCTCCTTCTTCTCTTTCTTCTCCTTCGACCCGCCCAGGATGCCCTTCAGGCCCTCGCCGAGCGCCGGGAGGCCCTTCGCGGGGAGCCCCTCGAGGACATCCTTCACCTTCTCCTTGACCTCGGCGGAGACGGGGGCCTTCTCGAGCTCCTTCCGGAGGACCTCCGTCCCCTTCTCGATCTCCTTGGAGAACTGCCGCCTCGCGAAGGCCTTCCCGCCCGAGACGACGAGGTTCTTCACCGTGTCGCCCCACTCGAGGCGCGGGGACGCGAGGGAGCCCGTGATCTTCAGGTCCGCGATCTCGAGCTCCGGCATCTCCTGCATCGCCTCGTTGAATGCCGCGGCGAGCTCCGCCGCCGGCAGCCCCGCGATCTTGCCCGCGGGGTCCCGGGGCTCGAGGCGGACTCCCTTGAAGGCGAGCCTCGGCGCCACCTCGAGGGCCTCCGCGCCGTCGAGGGAGAGTCTGTCGAAGCTCACCCTCACGGTGCCGCCGGACAGCTTCACCGGGAGCGAGGCCCCCACGAACGCATCGACGACGCTCGCGGGCAGGTCCCCGGTGTCGCACCGCTCGAGCTTGAGCTCCGACTTCCCGCCGCGGAGGTCGAGGCTGCCCTGGACCTCGAGCTTCGCCCCAGCGATCTGCCCCGACACCGCGAAGGAGGTCGCCTCCGACTGCACGCCGGGGCTGCTCGTCACCTCCTTCACGGTGACGGTCCCGTTCTCGAGGGGCGGGATCGGTGAGCGCCGCGCCTCGTCCCGGAACGTGACCTGGAAGCCCGTCGCCGTGATCTCCCGGACCGCGTAGGTGGGCCGCCCCTCGAAGGGGTACGCGGCGCCCCGCGTGTAGTCCGCCCCGTAGCCCGGCTCCCGCGGGGCCCTCTTCCGCTCGGGGAGCTTCTTCCGGGCCTCCCGGGCCTTCTGGAGGCGCTCGTACCAGCGCTTCGCCGTCTCGTACCAGTCCTTGAGCTCGCCGGGAGAGGGCGGCGCCGCGCCGGGCTCGGGCTCGCCGAAGTCCTCGATGTCGATGGTCCCGTCCTCGCGGCGCGTGACCGCCACCTTGGGCGCGTCGATCGCGACCCGGTCCACGACGTACCTCCGCGCGAGGAGCTCGGTCATGGAGAGGTCGACGTGGACGCCGGCCGCCTCGAACACATCGTCCCCGGCGCCCGCGGCGCCCCCGGCGTCTCCGGCCTTCCCGCGAGCGACGTCTCCGGGAGGAGCCGCGCGCCGGTCCGGCGCGTCCACCATGAGGTCCGTGAGCCTCGCGTTCCCGCCGAGGATCCCGAGGGCCAGGTCGCTCGCGGACCAGCGGGCCGCCTTCGACTCGCTGCCGGCGGAGTTGAGCTCCTTCAAGGCGACCTTGTCGAGGCCGAGGAAGTAGACGGCCGCGCCCAGGACGGCGAGGATGGCGACGACCTTCCAGCGCACCCAGCGGAGAGGGTTCATGGGGAGCTCCTTAGCCCACTCCCGCCCCGACGAAGATGAACCGGAGGATCTTGATGACCCAGAAGCTCGTCAGCCACTGGAAGAAGCGGTTCTTCGAGACCTTCTCGTGGGCCCACCGCCGGTACGCAGCCACGGTCCAGCGCACGGGCAGGAAGAGGGCCGCGCCGAGGAGGAGGCCCACGACGGCCCCGCCGCAGATCGCGTAGGTGTCGAGGCCGAACCAGGCGAGCCCCTTGGCGTTCGAGGCCCAGGTCCAGAACGGCTTGAGCGGCTCCGCCTCGAGAAGAGACTCCCCCAGCCCCTCGAAGACCCGCGCCAGCCCGGCCACCACCGCGAGCCGCGTGAGGCCCCAGGCGAGGAGGGCGGCCGCGACCTGGACTCGGAAGACCAGGACCAGGAGGAGCATGAAGAGGGCGAGGCCCGAGAGGACCGGCACGCAGCCCGCCAGGACCCCGAAGGCCACGGCGAAGGCGATGGCCGATGGAGATGTGTCGGAGCTGAGGACCTTGTAAAGCTTTCGGGTGAGGGTGAGGACGAACATGGTTGCCAGCGCCGGAAAACGGACCGTATTGTAGGAGCCACGAACTGCGCGTCAAGGAAGCCACGAGCGGCCGATCGGCCCACCCCACGGAGACCCTGTCATGAGCAACGCGTGCACCGCGCGAAGAGCCTGCGTCCTCGTCGAGGACAAGTACGAGAACCTCGAGCTCTGGTACCCCACCCTGAGGCTCAAGGAGCTGGGCCTCGAGGTGGACCTCGTGGGGCCCGAGCCGGGCAGGACCTACGGATCGAAGGAGGGGTACCCGGCCGCCTCCGACACGCCCGTCGGCGAGGCCCTCGCGAGGAGGTACGCCGCGATCGTGGTGCCTGGAGGCTGGGCCCCGGACAGGCTCCGGCGCCACCCGGACGTCCTCCGGCTGGTGAAGAAGGTCCACGACGAGGGCGGGGTCGTGGCGAGCATCTGCCACGGCCCGTGGGTCCTCGTCTCGGCGAAGATCTTGAAGGGCCGCCGCGTCACCTGCGTCGCTGCGATCGTGGACGACGTGATCAACGCCGGCGCCGAGTACCTCGATCAGGAGGTGGTCGTCGACGGCAACATCGTGACGAGCCGGACGCCGAAGGACATCCCGGCCTGGTCGAGGGCGATGGTGAGGATGGTCGGCGAACGCTGAGCGGCGCCCCGCTAGGATCTCACATCTCGAAGCCGCGGATCGAACTGAAGATGCGCCAGGCCCTGACCACTACGAGGGTATCCCGTGCTCCAACCGTCCGATCAACGCCTCGACTTGCCGGACACCCACCTCTGTTCTCGCCAGCTCGAGCGGTGTCTCCCGCCCCAATCCGGGCTGGCGAGCCGAGAGCCAGCCCCGCGCGGCGTCAAGGTCTCCTTCGAACAGCGCGATCGCTCTTGCAAAGAGGCGAGATGCGCGAAGGAGCCGATCGGACTCATCCGCCTGCAACCGTCCCTCGGCCTTGCGGCGCATCAGGGTCCGGACCTGGACGTGAATGAGCCTCGCCAGCTCGCCGAGCGTGAGGTCAACGTTCCTCTGAAACCGCCTTAGCGCTTCGAAGGGGAGGCCCCTGCTGACGAGCTGAACCAGGGCCATGGGATCGCGCTCCTTCAATCCTAGGAGCGCCGCGTACGCGTGCTCGGCTGCCGACCCGGCTTCGAGGCTCCTTCTAAAGAGGTCCAGATCGGATGGCGCGCGCGAGCGCTTGGCTGCTGCGGTTCGGCTCATGGGCTTCGCCCCTGATAGGATCCTCGCACACTGTAGCGCCGTCTCGCGCAGGGATCAACAGGAGCGGAGCGGTGGAGCGGCGGAGCGGCGCTCCGCCTCGCTACGCCCGTGCCTCCTGCGCCCCCCGCACCGGCCGCAGCCTGGACGCCTCCGGCTCCACGGCGAGGAGGAGGACCTCGCCGCTCGAGAGGCCGGCCGCGACGAAGGGGAGGCCCGGGACGCACGCGACGGCGGCCACGGCGCAGGGGGCCGCGAAGCTCAGGACCGCGCCCGCATCGGGGCTCCAGACCCGGATCGTGCCGTCGTCGCCCCCGCTCGCGACGCGCCCGTCGAAGAGCGCCGCCACGGAGAGCACGGGGCCCTTGTGCTCCGCCATGGTCTTCGCCTCGCCGGTCGCCGGGTCCCAGACCTTCACGGCGCCGTCGAAGCCGGCCGAGGCCACGCGGCCGTCCGGCAGGACGGCGACGGAGCGCACGAGTCCGCCATGCTCCTCCAGGACCTTCACGTCTCCCGTGTCCGGGTTCCAGACGCGGACCGTCCGGTCGACGCTCCCGGAGGCCACCCCTCCGTCGGGCAGCACGGCCAGGCACCATATCCAGCCCGCGTGCATGTCCATGACCTTCACCTCGCCGCTTCGCGGGTCCCAGACGCGCACGGTGCGGTCCACGCTCCCCGAGGCGACGCGCCCGTCGGGGAGGGCGGCCACGGGCCACACGGGCCCCTTGTGCTCCGACATCGTCTTCACGCCCTTTCCCGCGGGGCCCCAGAGCCTCACCGTCCCCTCGATGCCGCCCGACGCCACGCTCCCGTCGGCGAGCACGGCGACGGACCAGACCTTGTCGGGGTGCTCGCCAAGGCGGACCGAGCGGGCGGCCCCGGGGTCCCACACCCGGACGGCCCGGTCCGCTCCGGCCGAGACGATCCGGCCGTCGGGGAAGGCCGCGAGCGCGTTGACCCCGCCGGCATGGCGCTGCACGCCCATGACCTTGCTCGTCCTCGGGACCCAGAGCCTCACCGTACCGTCGGCACCGCCAGATACCACGCGGCCGTCGGCGAGGGCCAGCACGGCCTGCACCGGCTGGGGCCGCCCCGGACCGCCCGGCGTGGGCCCCGGGTCCGGGTCCCAGACCTTCACCGTCCGGTCCGCGCTCGCCGAGGCGACGCAGCCGCCGGGCACGACGACCACGGCCTGGACACCTGCCGAGTGCTCGTCCATCACGCGCACCTCGCCGCTCGAAGGGTCCCACACGCGGACCTCGTGCTCGTCGTTCCCCACGGCGACCTTGCCGTCCGGCAAGGCCGCGAGCGCCCGCACGCCGCCCATGCGCTGCGCCGCCGCCCTCACGTTGCCGGTCGCCGGGTCGATGAGCACGACGGCGCCATCGGCGTTTCCGGCCGCCACGAGCCCGGACGGGACGGCCGCGAGGGCGCGCAGGGTGCCCAGAGGCTTCGTGGCCGCCTGGACCTTGCCGGTGGCAGGGCTCCAGACCTGCACCTTGCGGTCGTCGCCGCTCGAGGCGATGCCGCCGCCGGGCAGGACGATTGCGGAGCGCACCGCGCCCTCGTGCGACAGGATCACGGAGGACTTCCCTCGAGCCGGATCCCAGAGCCTCACCAGACCGTCGGCACCCCCCGAGGCGACCGCGCCGCCGGGCAGCGCCGCGACGGCCCAGACCACGCCAGCGTGCTCCGAGACGACGCTCGAGGTGCCGCTCGCGATGTCCCAGAGCCGCACGGTTCGGTCCGCGCTCGAGGAGACGATGCGGCCATCCCCCGCGGCCGCCAGGACCCCCACGGGCCCCGCATGCCCCACGAGCGTCACGACGGCGCCCGAGCCCGGGTCCCAAACCTTCACGGTCCCGTCGTGGCTGCCCGAGGCGATCCGGCCTCCGGGCAAGACGGCGAGCGAGCGGACGGTCCCGCCGTGCTCCGTCATGGCCAGGACCTCGCCCGTCCGCGGGTCCCAGAGGCGCACCGCGTCGTCCTCCCCGGCCGAGATGATCCGGCCATCGGGCAGAGCGGCGAGGCACCAGACCTCGCGCGCGTGCTCGGCCATGGTCTGGACCGCCGTGGGCCGGGCGCCGAAGACGCGCCGCAGCCAGGGCTCCCCCCCCGACGCCTTCCTCTGGGAGATCCGGCGCGCGGCCTGCCGGCAAGGTCCGGGCATGGCCTCGCACCAGCTCAGGTGGTACCCGCACTCCTCGAGCAGGTCGCGGGAGGCGGGGGCCGCCCGTCGCGAGGCGACGAGCTCCGACAGCTCGACGAGCACCGGCGAGCGGTGCCTGGCGAGCCCCCGCCCGCGCGCGAGGCACGCGAGGAAGCGGCGCAGGCTGCCCTCCGCGCACTCGAGGACGGCCGCGACCGCGAGGTCGTCCGCCTCGGGCCCGTCGAGCGCGCCGCCGAGGAATTCCAGCGGCCGGTCCCAGGCCTCGGGCTCGGCGCCCGTGCGCGCGATGACCTCCGCATGCCAGCCCGCGGCGAGCGGCGGCGGGTCCAGCCGCCCCTCCGGAGAGAAGCGCGCCCCGCCGGGGAAGCGGAGGGCGATGGCTCCGACGAGGAAGTCGGCGAGGGATCGGTGGACGAAGCGTACGCCGTCCCCGTCGCGGAGGAGGAGGCGCGATGCCAGGACGCGCTCGGCTTCGTCCCCCGCGAACGGGTGCGAGTGGCACGGCGCGGCGTGCCACCACGCGCTGTCGGGCCACCACCGGCCGGCTCCGGCGAGCCCGGAGCTCCCCGTCTCCGGCCTCGAGAGGGCATCCCTCGCCTCGGCGAGGCTCAGCCGCCTCGAGGGGCGGCCTCGCCCATGCAGCACGAGGGCGAGGCGCACCAGGCCGTCGAGCGTCCGCGCCGGGCCCGCGGCATCGCCCCCGTGACTCGCCTCGGCCGCCCCCGGCCCAGCGGGGCCCGCGAGCGAGGCCTCCAGGAGCCTCCGGAAGACGCCCGCGAGCGAGTCGGCTTCGCCCCACCGCTCCGCCGGCACGAGGCTCAGCCAGTGAGCCACGATGGGCGTGAAGGTCATGGCCCCTCCGTCCTTCCAGCGTCCCCCGAGGAGCCCCTCGAGCTTGAGGCACTCCGCGATGACGTCCCGGCGGGGTCGAGGGAGCCCCAGGCCTTCGAACACCTTGGCCTCGAAGAGGCGGAGGTTCCGGAAGTGCTCGACCATCTCGGCCGCCCCCAGCGGCTCCAGCTCGTAGACATCGAAGGCCTTCGATCCTTCGAACGCGGCCAGGGCCGGGTCGCTCGGCTCGAGCTGCCTGCACTCGACCACGACCCTGTGCCCCCGGGCCGCGTGCTCCTCCTGGAAGAGAGTCAAGGCCCTCGCGAGGATCCGGCGCTCGTCGGGCGCCGAGGAGCCCAGGTCGATGAAGAGGAGGATGCCCGTCGACCTCTCGAGCCATCTCGCGAGGTTCGTCGGCATCGCCGTCGTGAGGCCGTCCGACCTGCCGATGAGCTCGAGGACGAGGCCGCTCGTAACCTCCTGGAGCGCGCTCTCCAGGGAGCCGCAGGCGCGGGCGGCCTTCAGGATCCTCCGGATCCCGGGCGCGCCCCCGTCGGCCTTCACGCGCACCGGCAGGCGGCCCGCGAGGCGCGGGGAGCCCCGCGGGCCTCCTTGCGGCGCAGGCGCGCCCGCCGGCGCGCCCGCCGGCGCACCCGCCGGCGCGCCCGCCGGGCTGCCGGGGCCGCGCCGCGGGCCGGGACCCCTCAGGCAGTCGAAGAAGGCCTTGCGCCCCGCGGTGGTCGCGCCCGCGCCGCTCGCGGCCACGAGCACGATCCCCGGCGGCTCCGCACGCAGGGCGATGAGCTCCGTCAGGTCGCGGTAGGCGACCTGGGGATCCCGCACGGACCGCACCGCGACGGGCGCATGGACCGCGCCGGCCGGGTGCAACCCGTAGAAGAAGTCCTCGGGCCTGCAAGCCTCGCGGAAGAGGCCATCGAAGGACTCGAGGTCCTGGGCCTCCGGGCGCCGGCCTCGCTTCGCGGCGAAGGCCTCGACCCAGGCGTGCAGGGCGCTCTCCCGGATGGCCTCGACGGCGAGGATGCCGCCGGAGCGCTGGAGCTCGAGCTCGATGTGGCGGCCCGCGATGGTGCTCGCGGGGTCGACCGCGCGCGCCTTCCCTCGGGAGACGACCGCCTCTGCCTCGGAAGCCCCCATGGTTGACTAAGCGCCGTCCTCCTCGGTCTGCCGGGCCTCGCGGCCCCCTTGTTCCGGTAAGTTCTCGCCGGTCCTGCGGACCGCCGAGAGAAGAGTGCCGGAGGGACGCGGGATCGGCAACCCGGGCGGTGTTACCGGCGGTGCGGCGCGGGGTCCGGACACATCTTGAGGAGGCTGGCGGGCGCCCCCCGATCGGCTCTTGACACCCCCGAGTCCTGGCTGCCTAATGCAGTCTCGCGATGCGTCCAGATCCGGTGCAAATCTCGATCTACAGACGGATGCGGTCCTCCGAACGAATCGCGGCCGCGTGCGCACTCCACGACTTCGCGCACCAGAGACTCCTGTTGCTCCTTCGACACGCCTTCCCTGAGAAGCCTGAGCTTGAGATCCGCATAGAGGTGGCATCGAGGTTCTTGGGTGAATCAGCAAGAGTTCTTCGAGAGACTCCTCCAGGCGCTCGCCCGGCTTGAGATCCCTTACATGATCACGGGGTCCGTGGGAGCCTTCGCGTACGGCGAGCCACGCATGACGAACGATATGGACGTCGTGGTTGAGCTCCCGGCGCAGAAGGTCGATGCGTTGGCCCAAGAGTTTCCCCCCGGTGCCTTCTACTTTCCTCCCCGGGACTCCATCCTGGCCGAGATAAGGACGCGCGGCCAGTTCAACGTCATCCATGTGGAGAGCGGCTCGAAGGTCGATGTGATTTTGAGGAAGGATACGGTGTTCGCGCGCATCGAGTTCGGTCGAAAACGCAGCCTGCCTTTCTCGCGGGGTTTCGCCGCGGACACGGCCTCGGCGGAGGACATCATCCTCTCCAAACTGGACTTCTATCGGAAAGGTGGCTCCGAGAAGCACATGACGGACATCCTCGGCATGCTCCGCGTGTCCGGGGCCACCTTGGACCTGGAATACCTCAGGGAATGGTCACAAGCCCTCGGACTCGAAGACCTCTGGCGCAGCGTCCAGGCCAGGCTTCGATCGGAGCCCAGCCCGTGATCGTGATGCGGTAGCGCCGGCGCGGTGTCCGCGGGATCCCGCGACCAGACGGTCCCCTCACGAGACGATCTCGAGGATCGGCTGCCCGCGGTCGATGTCGAGCCGCCGGCGACTCGGCACCTCGAGCCGCAGGGGATCGAGCCCCAGGAGGCGGAGGACCGTGGCGTGGATGTCCGTCACGTAGCGGCGGTCCCTCACCGCATGGAAGCCGAGCTCGTCCGTGGCCCCGTGGACGACGCCGCCCTTCACCCCGCCGCCGGCGAGCCAGGCGCAGAAGCCCTGGGGATGGTGGTCGCGGCCGTCGCCCTCGGCGCCCGGCGTGCGCCCGAACTCGGTGCCCCACACGACGATCGTCTCCTCGAGCAGGCCGCGGCGCTTCAGGTCCGCGAGGAGGCCCCCGATGGGCAGGTCGACCTGCGCCGCGAGGTCCGTGTGGTTCACCTTGATCGCCGAGTGCGCGTCCCAGGCACCTCCTCCTCCGCCCCCGTGGAAGACCTGCACGAACCTCACGCCGCGCTCGACAAGCCGCCGCGCCGCTAGGCAGAGCTGGCCGAAGGGCCGCGTCGCGTCCCGGTCGAGGCCGTAGAGCCCCCGCGTCTCCTCGGGCTCCCGATCGAGGTCCATGGCCTCGGGCACGGCCGCCTGCATGGCGAAGGCGAGCTCGTAGGACTTGATCCGCGCCCGCAGCTCCTGGTCGTCGGGGTAGTCGATCCCCGCGAGGTGGTTCAGCCTTCCGAGGAAGCTCAGCTCGGCGGCTTGCTCCTCGGGCGAGATGCCCCCCGCGGGCCGGATGAAGGGCAGCGGGTCCCGCGGGTCGGCCTTGAGGCGCACGCCGGCGTGCTCGGGCCCGAGGTAACCGGCGCCGTGGGTCCACGCGCCGCCGCAGCAGTCGCCCGTCGGCTCCCCGAGCACGACGTACTCGGGCAGGTCCTGGTTCCCCGATCCGAGGCCGTAGCTCACCCACGAGCCAATCGTGGGGAAGGCCCCCTCGCGCGGGTGGCGCCCCGTGTGCCAGGTGAGCTGCGTCCCGTGGTCGTTGTGGATCGTCCAGAGGGAGCGCACCACCGCCAGGTCATCCGCGTGCTCGCCGACGTGCCGGAACCAGTCCGAGACCTCGAGGCCGCTCTCGCCGTATCGCCGGAAGCCCGTCTGCAAGGGCAGGATGACCTTCCGGTTGCCGTGGGCCGGGTTGATGTCGACCAAGTTCTCGAGGACCTTCCCCGGCTCGAGGACTTCCTTGTACGGCGTCTCGTCGATCGACTTCCCCGCGTACTTGTTCAGGGCGGGCTTGGGGTCGAAGCTCTCGACGTGGCTCACGCCGCCGCAGAGGAAGATCCAGATCACGCTCCGGGCTCGCGGCTCCCGATGCGGGCCGCTCTCTGGTCCGGCCGCCGGCCCCCTGCCGCCCGCCGGAGGCTCCGCGGCCCCGGCGCGCCGGCCGATGCCGTCTCGGGAGAGCATGGCCGAGAGGGCGAGGCCCGTGAAGCCCATGCCCGTGTCGAGGAGGAACGAGCGGCGCGTGATGCCGCGGCAGCGGCCGGGCCGCGTCGGGTCGTGGCTTGGGTCCATGGCGCGCTTCACCTCACCGTGACGAAGTCGTTGTGGTTCAGGAGGGCGTGGACGAGGGCCTCCCGCCGGCGCGGCAGCCCATCGCCCTCGCCGAGGAAGTCCAGCGACGCCTCGACCTCGGCCTCGGTTGCCTCCCTCGCGAGGACGCGCACGAAGGCGGCCCTCGCGAAGGCGGCGCGGTCGGTGCAGGCCCCGGCGAGCTCCCCCGCGAGGCGCCGCGAGGCGAGGACCGACATCTCGCTGTTCCCCAGAGCCAGCGCCTGCTGGGGGATGACGCTCGTCTTGCGCTCGTAGCACTCGGTGACCGACGCGGCATCGAAGACCTTGAGGAGCTCAGCCTGCTTCTCCGCGGCGTGGCGGTAGTAGAGGCTGCGGCGCCGGGTCGACAGGATCCGCTGGTGGTCGAGCTCGGGGCCGCCGCGCGTCTCGTCGAGGTCTTCCGCCGCGGCCAGGACGTTGTCGCGGACCGCCTCCGCCTCGAGGCGCCGCGAGGGCATGCGCCAGAGGTGGCGGTCCTCGGGGTCGGCGGCGAGGCATCGCTCGTCCGGGGTGGAGGCCATCCGGTACGTCGCCGAGGTGACGATGCTCCGGTGGATGCGCTTCATCGACCAGGGCGCTCCGGCCGCCTCCCCGCTCGGCTCCATCAGCTCCACCGCGAGCCAGTCGAGGAGCTCCGGGTGCGTGGGCGGCTGGCCGTTCGCGCCGAGGTCCGCGGGGCTCGCGGCGATGCCCCGGCCGAAATGGCGGAGCCAGATGTGGTTCGCCGCGACGCGAGCCGCGAGCGGGTTCCGGCGGTCGGCGATCCATCGCGCGAAGGCGAGGCGCCGCCCCGTGCTCGCGGCGGGGTAGGCCTTGACCTCGCGCCGAGCGTACTCCGTCGAGGGGGCGAGGAGAGTCTCGGCCTTGGCCTTCTCGAGGGCCTTCTCCGCCTCGGCGAGCTTCGCCTTCGTGCCGTCGAGCTCCTTCGCGGCCTTCTCCGCGCCGGCTGCCTGCGCCGCGTCCGCCGCACGCGCCGCGGCCTGCGCGTCGGCCAGGGCAAAGCCCGCGGCCAGCGCGCCCCGCCGCGCCTCGAGGAGCCGCGCCCAGCGCTGCGTCCTCGAAGCCTCGGTGGCCGCCGCAGCCCACGCCTCGGGCGCCCGATCCCTCGCGCCCGAGTCCTCGAGACCCTCGACCTCCAGGGTGGCCGCGAGCGCCGCGTGCTTCGCCTCGGCGAGCTGGACCGCCATCTCCGCGAGCCGCGCCTCGCGCTCGGCCTTCGAGTCGGCGGCGCCGCCGGCCTCGGGCTTTGCGGCCACGAGGACCGCGGCCTCGAAGGCTGCCTTGGCATCCCGCAGGGCCTTCGCGCTCGCCTCGCGGGTCTCGCGGACGACGTGCTCTTCCTTCTCCGGCACTCGCGCCGTGAGGGGCAGGCTCACGGGCTGGGGCCTCAGCTCGAGGCTCTCGAGACCGCAGAGGGCGGCGGGCACGCCCGGCTCCACGGCGTGATCCTTGTCGGGCCTCCTGTCGTCCCCCCGGAAGTAGACGAAGGTCTTCGCCTCGGGGGCCGCGTCGAAGGCCCTCGCGAGCCCGTCCTTCCTCACGTCCGGCTCGCCCGGCAGGCGGTCCAGGCGCACGTTGTAGGGCTCGAAGACGGCGCGCATCTCGTAGTACTCCCGCTGCGAGATGGGGTCGTACATGTGGTCGTGACAGCGGGCGCACCCGAGGGTCACGCCGAGGAAACCCTGCGCGGCGTGGTCCACGGCCTCCTGCATCCAGGCCTCGCGGCTCAGGAGCTTGAAGCTGCGCGCGAGGTAGCCCGTCGCGCGGAGCACGCCCTTGTCCCGCGGGGCGAGCTCGTCGCCCGCGAGCATCTCGAGCACCATGCGGTCGTAGCCCGCGTCCGCGTCGAGGCTCTCGACGATCCAGTCGCGCCAGCGCCAGATGTGGGGCTGGCTGTCGCGGACCTGCTCGCCCCAGCCGGCCCAGTCGCTGTAGCGCCACACGTCCATCCAGTGCCGCGCCCAGCGCTCGCCGTGGCGCGGGCTCGCGAGGAGGCGGTCGACGACCCTCTCGTAGGCGTCCGGCGAGTCGTCCTCGAGGAAGTCGCGCAGGTCCGCCGGCGCCGGCGCGAGGCCCGTCAGAGCCAGGTGGGCGCGCCGGAGGAGGACGTGCCGCGGCGCCTCGGGGCGCGGGACGAGGCCGCGCTCCTCGTGCCCGCGGGCGATGAAGCGGTCGATGGGGCTCCGCGCCCAGGCCGCGTCCTCGACCGCCGGCGCCGGAGGCCGCACGACCGGCTGGAACGGCTCCCAGGCCCGGCGCGTCGCCTCGCGCTCGCGGGAACGCTGCCGCTCGATGGCGGCCTCGAGGGCCTGGCCCGAGGGCCGGTCCGCCGGGTCTCCGGGCGCGCACCCCGCGAGGATCTCGACCTCGTTCTCGACGCCGTCGGAGTCCGAGTCCTCGTGCGCCGCGGCACGCAGCCGCGCCGCGAGGCTCCAGGCCCCGCCCCGCGCCTCGAGCTCGACCCCGATCGCCTTCAAGCGCGCGCCGAAGGGGTTGTGGGGCGGCGCCTGGACCGGCGCCGGGCCCGGCGAGGCCAGCGGGTCGGCGGCCCTTGCCCCCGGCAGGTGGCACGTCGTGCAGGCGTGGAGCCGGGGCGCGAGCGCCTCCCCGTAGAACGCCTTGAGGTTGTGCCGGTAGCGCGGGCGGGCGTGGGCCGCCGGTACGAAGAGCCACGAGGCGGCGATGACGAGCGACGCCGCCCGGATGGCGCTCACGTGGCCAGGGGCGCTCCCTTTCATGGAACCTGGCGGCCCAGGCTAACCGAGCGGACGCGGGATCTCAACTGCCGCGGCGGGGACTACCGCTCAGAGGGCCTCGAGGACTCGGTCTAGAATACGTTCTGTGAGCCTCTCGATCTTCTGCTCGAGCGCTGGCTCCTTGAGCTTGCGAGAAGCCACCTCGTCGACCTTCGTGGCGATATTCTCGGTCACCGTGGAGGCGAGTCTCTCCACGATCGCCCGCTCGATCGTCTTCTGAAGCTTGTGATCGCTCTTGTGGTTGGTTCTCTTTGACACGACCCAGATGGTACTCCTGCAACCGACATCCCGTCAAAGCGCATGTCGGCGACTCAGCGGCTTTCGGCGCGGCTCGAGTACCGCAGCGCCGTCTCCCGCGTGATCTCCCCGCCCTCCACGAGGTCCTCCAGGTGCCGCTCGAGGGTGATCAGGCCCTCCTTCCTCTGCGTCTGCATCTGCGTGTAGATCTGGTGCCAGTTCCCCGTCCGGATCAAGTTGGCGACGGAGGGCAGGTTCTTGAAGACCTCCATCGCCACTCGACGGCCCGGCCCGCCGGCGCGGGGGACGAGCTTCTGCGCCAGGACCTGGGTGAGGCTGAAGGAGAGCTGCGTGCAAAGCTCCTTCGCCCGCTCCGGAGGGAACAGATCCACGATCCTCGAGAGCACCCCCACGGAGTCCTTCGTGTGGAGCGTCGAGAAGACGAGGTGTCCCGTCTCCGCCGCAGTGAGGGCGAGCGATGTCGTCTCGGGGTCGCGCATCTCCCCCACGAAAATGATGTCGGGATCCTCCCTCAGCGCGCTCCGCAGCCCGGAATGGAAGGAGGGCACGTGCCTCCCGACCTCCCTCTGCGAGATGAGAGCCTTCGAGCCCTCGAAGACGTACTCGATGGGATCCTCGAGGGTGATGATCCGGACCTTCTGCGTCTGGTCGATGCGCTGGAGGAGGCTCGCCACCGTCGTGGACTTGCCGCTCCCCGTGATGCCGGTGACGATGACGAGACCTTGCTCGAGGCCCACGACGTCCTTCCAGACCCGCTCCGTGGGGAAGCCGATGGACTCCACATCGGGGATCGCCCTGGGCAGGACGCGGAGCGCGCAAGCCATGCCGCGCCTGTCGCGGAAGACGTTGATGCGGAAGCTGAGGCGCTCCTCCTGCCACTCGAAGCCGGCGTCCGCGTCCTGGGCCGCGCCGGATCGGAGCTTCTCCACGACGGCGGGGGCGAGCAAAGGGAACACGAGGTCCTCGATGGCCGTGGGTGAGTGGCTCCGCTCCGGGGAGCCTCTCGAGCTCGGCGTCGAGCCGGTAGGTCGGCGGCTCCCCCACGACGAGGTGCAGGTCGGAGAGGCCGGAGATGCCGTTCCGGACGTAGCGCGTATCGGTGAAGCGGCGAAGGAGATCGAAGATGCCCGCGCCGATGCCGACCCCGTCGCGTGAGGAAGGGAGGCTGCTTGGCGGCGATCCGGTAGGCTGGGGTGTGTCCATGAAGGGCTTGCCTCCGCGGCTGCATCTGGGGCTGGAGAAGCACGGTCCTGCCATGGTACCCGCGCCACCGCGGCTCTGCGCCGATCGGCCGACGACGGGAACCGAATCCCTACCCGCACGCCCCAGGAGCCTCGCAGCCCTGCCCGTCCTCCGTCGGGTCCTCGCCGCACCCTGGATACGGAGCCGGCGGCGCGCGCCCGCCCTGGAAGAGGAAGCCCAGCACGTAGACCGCGGCCGAGAGCGTGAGCTGCCCCTCGTCGGCCGCGTCGGCCCCATCGAGGCACGGCGGCGCCGCGGCGCCGAGGAAGAGGAACTCGAGGGTGCGCACGGCGTCGGAGATGTCCAGGGCGCCGTCCGCGTTCGAGTCCCCGCGAAGGAAGCGCGGCCCCCTCGAACGGTCCTGCACGACGCGGAGGACCACAAACTCGGCAGGCCGGATCGGCGCTGTGCCCACAACGATCACCGTGCGGCCTTGGTCCAGGTCGTCCTGGGTCATGGTCGTCCGGTCGGCCCTGACGAAGAACGCCTCGTCAGGCGCAGCGCCCTGCAGGGCGCCCTCGCGCCAGAGGCCCAGGAGGAAGTCCGCCACGCTGGCCCTCAGCCGGGCCCACAGGGGCTCGTCGTTCGGCTCGAAGACCGCCCACTCCGTCCCGTCGTGGATCGACTCCTCGAGGAAGAGGAAGAAGCGCCGCACGTTGACGTACTTCCACTCGCGGTCGCTCGAGACGGTCCTCGCGCCCCAGACCAGGACTCCCCTGTCGGCGATCCAACGCAGGACGCTGATCCCCGCGCCCATGAGGGAATCCTGCTCGGCCGTGGAGAGCCGCCGGCTCACGTCCGCGGCGCCGAGGACCTCGCCCGTGGGGGCGCGCCAAACGCCCTGCTCGCGGTCCGTCCGCGCACAGACGCCGGCGACGAAGCCGCTCGGGGGCAAGGCCAGCCCAGCGGCCGCCGCCGGCGGCCGGACCCAGGGGTAGTAGAGGGCCGCGAAGCCGCCGTCGGACCGGAGCCTCTCGCGCTGGGCCCGCACGGCGGCGGGGTCGGCCTCGGGGTCCGGGTCCAGGAGCGCGATGCGGTCCCCCAGGGCCTCGCAGTGGGCGATCATGGCGGCCTGGACCGCGGGCAGGGTCACGCCGGGGAGGCAGAGGATGCTGACCTCGTCCACCGAGCGGAGGGCCTCGAGGCCCTCCGCGTGATCCTTGGTCGGGTCCGCGACGCGGACGACGTGGCAGCGCGTCCCGCCGTTCTCGAAGAAGGCCCTCACCGAGTAGGCCAGGAACGCGTGCTTCTCCGAGACGGGGAGGGGACTCCCGAAGACCCTCTCGAACTCCGCGAAGGACGTGAGGAGGACCGGAGCGTAGAGCTTCCCTCGCTCCGCCCTGCCGACGAAGGCCGCGGTGCTCGTGGGCAGCCGCTCGATCTCCTGAGCCGCGGCGCGGGAGCAAGGAAGGACGCTGAGCAGAAGGACGCAGAGCAGGAAGAGCAACGCCAGGCGCTGTCTCGTCATCGGCAACGGGCTCCAAGAAGGACGATTCCCAACCACGGAGGCCCTTCCAGTGTACCCGACGCGCGGACACAATGGGGGCCATGCCCCCCTCCCCCGAAGGGTCCACCTGGAGCGCCCGCGCCACGGTCGAGCTCGTCCTCGAGGCGAAGAAGAAGAGCCCCAAGGCCTGGGGCGCTCTCTTCAAGCGCTGCGAGACGGACATGGCGAACTTCTGCCGGCACTTCATGGGGCCCAACGACCCGCTGCGGCGCATTTGCGAGACCCAGGACATCCTCCACGAGGCGTTCGTGCAGGCCATGGAGAAGATCGACTGCCTGGAGAACGACGCGGCGTTCTACGCCTGGATCCGAACCATCATCCGGCGGAAGATCTCCCTCAAGCGCCGCGACGACCTCCGCGACCGCCTGGGGGCCGAGGCCATGGACCGCGGGGCCCTCGACACCTTCGAGAAGGACCTGGCCACGAGCGATGAGGCCGTGAGGGTCCTCGACGCGATCCTCGAGCTCTTCCCCGAGCACCCCGAGCCCATGACGGTCTTCTCGCTCCTCCAGCTCGAGAAGGGCTCCACGCCGGAGACCCTCGTCGACTCCCTCGGCATGTCCCGCCGCACGGTCTACCGGAGGCTCGAGGAGGGGGCGAAGCTGCTGCGGAAGAGGCTGGAGGGATAGGAGCGCCCGGCGCGCAAGGCACGGCCTTTGTCAAGTGCGAGCTGGGTGAGCGCGGCTCAAGACTCCGAGAATGAGAGGACTCAGTGCCAAAGCATCAGCCTCGACCGATCTCGGCCGCCGAGCAAGACGCACGCTTGCGTCGGGCGGCGGGAATCGCTCAGCGCCTGGGCTTCCAGGGTCGTGTTGAGTACAGGCATGTGTTCAGCACTGTAGGTGGCGCGCAGTACGGGATCGGCCCAATCCCAGCGATGGATCTCCTGATCCTCTACGCGGACGCCTTCGAGCGCGATGCTGACCCGGATGACTTCACTCTGGAGGCGATCATCGCCCATGAGCGAGGGCACCAGCTCCTGAATCGTCACCCAAAGCTGCAAACCATCCTCGCGGGCCGGCAGTCGGCCGTCTCCGAGGAGACGCTCGCGTCCCTCATCGGAGCCCTCATCGTCCAGTCGGCGGCCGACCGACATTCGCTCGTGCTCAAGGCGCTGGCCGATGCGGTACAATGCGGTATGCAGACAGAGGAAGCCGCCCGAGTCGTGGCGCAGCTCACTAGTTATCTGGAGACCCTCCTATGATGGGCAAGAAGAAGCTCAGCGCGATCCGCGCGGACTTGCGCCGGGCGTTCGCGAAGCGTGGCGGGGACGCGGGGAAAGCCATCGAGCGGCTGATCCGGGAGGCGAGGGCCGAGCCCGTGCCCGACGAGCGGGAGATCGACGCCCTGAGGACGATCCGCGACGCGCTGGCAAGGCACGCGCGCAAGCGACGAGGCCTCACCGCCCGGACCTGACGTCCCGAGAGGCAGGCCGCAGAGGAAGACGGCGAGAAGGGCACCTGGCCCCTCCCGCGCCCGCCCCCTCCCTCACGGGCACTTCCCGTACGCCGCGCACCCCAGCGTGTCCTGGCCGCCCGTGGTGGGGTCGGTGCCGCAGTCGGGGCCCGGGGCCGGCGGGGCCGGGCCGCCGAGGAAGTGGTACGCCAAGGTGTGGATGGGGTCCGAGATGTCGTAGAGCCCGTCGTCGTTCGAGTCCGCGGCGTCGAGGCAGGCCGGCGGGGCGCCGCTGACGAAGAGGTAGGAGAGGCTCCAGACCGCGTCGGAGATGTCGAGCTTGCCGTCGCCGTTCGAGTCGGAGCGGAGGAACTCGACGAGAGGCGGGAGGGGCGGGAGGCTCACGCTCTTCACGCTCACGGCGGACCGCTCGTGCCCGCGGATCGGGATCTGGTTCGCCGTCAGCGCCGCGATGAGCTCGAACTGCTGGCTCTCGTCGTAGGTGACGCGGAGGACCTTCTGGCAGTCGTCGCCGGGGGGCTCGGCCGCCTGGGAGATGATCGCTCCCAGCGGCGCGGTGAGGCTCCAGACGTGCGGCCGCAGGAGCCCGCAGGCCGGCACCTCGTCGGCGCCGCCGCCACCCGTGTCGAACCCGGAGCGCGCCGACCTCCCGTCGAGGTCGATGCGGCCGATCTCGCGCGGATCGGGGCAGATGTCGGCGATGGGGGCCGGCACAGCCTCCGGCTCCGGCACCTCGGGGCCGAGCTCGAAGAGGACCGCGATCGCGTCGGACCCGAGGGCGTCGGGGTAGAAGGCCGACAGGTGGACGTCCCCCGTGAAGGGCCGCGAGCGGCCGGGGCTGTTCCCGATGTGGAGCGGCAGGTCCAGGTCCCAGGCGCTCAGGTCGCCGGCCTGCGAGTCGCTCGCCGCCTCCTGGCCGTCCACGTAGAAGCGGTGGGTCGCCCCCTCGCGCACGAAGGCGAGCTGGTGCAGCCGATCCTCGGCGAAGCTCGGCGCCGTCACGCGGAAGGTCACGAGGCCCGCCGAGGTGTCCACCTGGGCGACGTAGGCGCGAGCGCCCTCGGCGCCGAGCATCCAGTTGAGGTCGATGCCGACTTGCGTCTCGCGCGACGACGAGAAGATGAAGGCCGGAGAGCCCGGTGACGCGAGCTGCTCGTCGGGCACGTTCGAGAGCCAGACCTCGATGGTGAAGCGGTCGATGACCTGGGAATTCACCTTGGCGCCTCCCGAGGCCGACGAGTAGACCCGGCTCGGGACGCCGGTGAACTCCGGGTCGCAGTCGGGGTCGAAGCGCACCGCCGACGGGAGCTGCCCCCCGGTGACCGACCGGGCCGCGCAGGGCGCCCCCGGCGGCTGGAGATCGAGGTCCAGCGGCGGCTCGACGGGCGAGGAGTCGGGGAAGGGCGTGAAGGGGTCGCCGATCTCGAGGCCGCCGCCCGCGCCGTCCCCGCCTCTCCCGCCTCCTCCCCCGCCCGCCACACCGCCCGGCGCCCGGTAGAGCGCCGCGGGGTGGGCCGGGTCGATCACGGTGATCCTGAGCTCGAGCTCACCGGATCCGCTGTCGTTCTCGGCCCGGACGATCACCGTGTGCTGGCCGAGCTCGGGGATCCCCGGAGACCAGGCGATGAGCCCCGTCCCGGAATCGATCGCGAGCCCGGCGGGCACCGTGGCGGCCCTCCCCTGCCCCGCGGCCAGGCTGAAGGCCGGCGGCGGCGAGCCCGCCGAGAGCGTGACGGGCAGGCGGAAGGGTCGCCCCGCGAGCGCCACCGCCAGCGCCGGGTCCACGGGCAGGATCGCCGGCGCCGACGGGGCGACGCCGGGCCCGCCCACGACGGAGACCCCGACCTCGGCATGCCCGCAGCGTTCATCGCTCGGCCCGATGGCCGGGTCGACGATCGCCCGGCTCACGTCCAGCTTCACCTTGTAGGACCCGAGCGCAGGGAAGCGCACCAGGGTGAGGCCGTCGTGGGGCCGGAGCACGGCAGCGCTGGCGCCCTCCACGGCCCACGTGAAGCGCGGCGCTGGCCCCCCGGCGCGCCCCTTCGAGGCGCGGCCGTCGTAGACCGCGAGGACCGGCCCGCCGGGCCAGGCGATGGTCCTGGGGCCGCTGATCGCGGCCGAGGGCGGCGTGCAGTCCGGCGGCGCGGCGCCGCAGAAGCCCGACGGGTACGCCCTGCAGTCGAGCATGTCGACGGGCGGCACGGGGTCGGGCCCGCAGAAGTCGGGCCCAGGAGGCGGCGGCGCGTCCACCGCAGAGCCCGCCGCGTAGCGGAAGACGAGGAGCGCGTCCTGGAGCTCGACGATGCCGTTGTCGTCCGCGTCGAGAGCGTCGAGGCACGCGGGGGGCTCGGCGCCGCCAAAGAGGTGGAGCATGATGAGCTCCGCGTCCTCGCAGTTCACGCAGCCGCTCTGGTCCGCGTCGCCCCGCTTGAAGAGGGCCTGGGCGCGGAGGGCCCGCGTGGGCCCGAGGCCCGCGGCCGCGGCGAGAAGCAAGATGGGGATGATGGTCCTTCGCGGCGACATCTTCGCTGGCTTCGCTGACTTCGCGTCCTTCGCTCGATTCGCTCCTGGCGGTCGACCCGCCGCCAGCCCAGACACGTGTCAAGGCCCAATTGTGCCAGGAAATCCGCGGGCTGTCCTGGTTTTTCGAGGCCGCGGAGCGCGGGGCGCGGGACGCGGGGGCTTGGCGCCGGGCGCCGGGCGCCGGGGGCGCCGCCGGCCGGGCCCGGCCGGGCGGGCTCGGGTCGGACCGACGGGTTCTAACAGGAATCCAACATGCGCCGGGTACCTTGAGGCCGTCGAACGGCAGGACTCGAACCGCTACACTCGTACCCACGTCCCCGGAGGTGCCCCATGCGTGCCGGTCCCGTGATCGCCTGCGTCCTCTTCTCGGTCGTCCCGCGGCTCGCCACGACCCAGGAGCTCGCTTCGCCTCAGGAGAGCGGGGCCAAGCCGCCCGAGGATCGCCTCCTCGAGGCGGAGGTCCTCGAGGTGGCCTCGGGCGAGGTCCAGCGGGCCATGGCCGTCTACCGCGCCCTGGCCGACGACGAGAAGACCCCCGAGCCGGCCCGCGCCCGGGCGCTCCTCTGCCTGGCGCGCTGCCAGCGGAAGCTCGGCGAGGTGGAGTCGGCGCGGAAGACCCTCGAGGCCCTGGTCAAGAGCCACGCCCAGGAGCGCGACGTGATCCGGCAGGCGCGGAGCTTCCTCCGGGAGCTCGAGTCGGGCCGCGCCGCGAACCCCGCCTTCGACTGGCTCGCGGAGCTCGAGAGGAGCCCCGAGATCCAGGCGCGGGTCTTCGACCTGGCCATGGACCTCGCCGGCCCGGCGGACAACCCTCCCATGCAAAACGCCCAGCGCCAGCTCCGCGCCCTGGGCGCGGTCGCGGCCCCGGTCCTCGAACGCGTCCTCGAGGTCACGCGCGACGCGCGCCACCGCCGCCGCCTGGCGCTCCTCCTCGTGGAGTCGGGGCGCCCCCGGCACATCGGGGCGGCGCTCGACCCCGCGGCGCCCCTCGAGGCCGACGAGGCGGCGATGCTCGAGCGGGTCCTCAAGGGCTTGCCGGCGCTCGGCGAGGAGGCGCGCCGCGAGCTCCTCGCGGCCCTCGAGCGGTCGCCCGCCGACCCGCGCCACAAGGCCCTCGTGCGCGCCTGGGCCAGGGCCTGGAAGGACCTCGGCGAGGAGGCCCGGAGCCTCGAGGCTCTGCGCACCCACGGGCTGGGCAGGGACGCGCTCCAGTCCATCGTCGAGGCGGACCCGCAAGCCGCGGTCCCGGTCCTCCTGGAGCGCATCGCGGACCCCGCGTGCCCCTTCGAGGTCCAGAGGGACCACGTGGAGCTCCTCTGGCGCCACGCGCCCGAGAGGCTCGGGGCCGAGCCGCTCGCGGCCCACATCGAGCGGGCGGCCGCCGAGGCCGGGAAGGACCCCTCGCCCCCGGCGCCGTCGAGGGAGCTGGCGGTCCTGGGCTGGCTCGAGCGGCTCGAGGAGAAGGAGCGCTTCGACGTCCTCCTGCGACTGGCCGCGGGGCCGGAGAAGGACCTCCTGGAGACGCGCTTCTGGAGGCGTTACATCCAGAGCGGCCCGAAGCCGCGGCTCCGCGAAGCCTCCGAGCGCTGGGCCAAGGTCCTGCGGGCGGCCCGAGCCTCGAAGGCCCTCCACCTCCTCGCCGAGGTCAACGACGCTGTGGTGCCGGAGCTCAAGGGCTTCCTGGCCCGCCGCGCCGAGGAGGACCCCGCGTACGCGGGCTCGGGCCCAGGCTTCGCTGCGCACTGGAGCGGCAAGGAGCCCGACTGGAAGCCCTCGCCGGCCTACCTCGAGGCCATGGTGTCCCTCCTCGACTCGAAGGACCCGGTGACCCTGGCCATCGCGCTCGAGAGCCTCGCCCTCGCGCCCGAGAGGAACCTGGGGGGCCTCCTCGAGCGCTTCGAGGCCCTGGCCCGCGACGCGGCCGACGACCACGTGCGCGAGTTCGCGCTCCACGCCCTCCTCCAGGGCTTCGGCGCGGACCCGGAGGCGGCGCCGAGGGTGGTGGCCGCCCTCCAGCGCGAGCACGAGCGGCGATCGGTCCTCGGGCAGGCGCCCGAGGGCTACCTTGCGTCGCCGCTCGCGGAAGTGAGCCTGCTCGGGGCCGTGCAGCGGCCGCCACCGGTCTCGGGGCCCGGGCCGCGAGGCGTCCAGGTCATGAGAGGGAGAATCCCTCAGCTCCGCAAGGGGCCGGGCCTGCTCTTCGGGGAAACCTTGATCTGGATACTCCAGAGGAACTCGCAGGAAGCCCGGGCCGCGCTCTACCCCCATGTCCTCGCGGCCTCGGACTCCGAGGCCGGGGTGCGGTTCCACGAGTGGTTCGACCGGTGGGCGCAGGCCGAGAACCACACCCAGGTGTTCCTGGAGAAGCTGCCTTCTTTCCGCAGCCGGGAGCTGCGGGCGAAAGCGGTGGAGAAGCTCGGCCAGGGCCCGGGCCGCAACTGGCTGGGCCGCGAGCCCACCCCGGAGGAGGCGGCTCGCATCCGCGAGCTCTTGAAGGCCGTGGCCACCGATCGGGACATGCCCCTCGAGAGGCGCAGCCAGGCCTGCATGGTGGACCTCAAGAGCTTCTTCGCCTGGTTCGACTGGCCGAGCTTCCTCAGGAGCGACGACGCCCTGGCCGCTCAGATCGTCAGCGGCCTGGCGGATACGCTCTGGCAGAGTGCCGGCGCCCTTCCCGACCCCGAGAAGGCCGCCTTCTTCGCCGCAGCCCTCGCGAGCCCCCAGGAGGGCGTCCGCAAGACCGCCATCGAGTTCTACCCCGAGGACCTCCCCGACGCCCCCGAGGTCCTCCGCAAGGCGCTCAAGGACCCGAGCCTCGGCGTCGCCTCGGCCGCCGCCAAGCGCCTCGTCCAGGGCTCCCGCGCCGACCTCGCGCCGGTGCTCGTCGAGATGCTGGGCCACCCGGACGCCTCGATCCGAGGGAGCGCGATCGGGGCGCTGCCGCGCTTCGCGAGCCCCGAGGCCATCGAGCCCCTGGTCAAGCTCCTCGACGACCCCGACGTGAACGTGCGCGCGAAGGCCCTCGAGAGCCTGAAGCAGGTGCGGGCGGCCCTCGAGGAGAAGCAGGCGTGGCGGGACCTGGTGAGGGTGCTCAAGCTCAAGGCCGAGGTCCCCGTGGGAGGAGCCGCGAAGAAGGACCCGAAGAAGGACTGACCCCCCATGGCCCGCGCCGTCATCGCCTACCTGCTCCTCGTCCTCGCGCCCTCCGCGGTCCTGGCCGGGCTCGCCTTCCGGGCGGCCGGGTGGGACCGCGAGCGGGGGCTCGAGGAGCTCGCGGCGCGGGCCCGCAACGAGGCCGAGGCGCTCGCGCGACGCGTCGAGGCGGCCCTCGGGGACGCGGCCCGCCGAGCGCGGGAAGACCCGGTCTCGGGCTACGCGCAGGACGGCCGCTGGCTGGGCTGGTCCCTCGACCCTCCGCCGCCCGACGACGAGGCCGTCGCCTCGAGCGCCGAGGAGCTGCGCCTCTTCCGGCTCTCGCTCCGCGGCGGGGAGAGCTACGAGGCCCTCGGCGACCCGGCCCGGGCCCTGGACGCCTTCTCGTTCTACCTCGCCCGCATCCGGTCGCCGGTCCTCCGGGCCCGCTTGACCTTCGCCGCCGGCCGCGCGGCCCTTGCGGCCGGGAGCGAGGCGCTGGGCCGGGCGCTCCTCGAGCGCGTCCTCGGCGAGGCCCCGCCGGAAGCCTGCGAGGACGGCTTGCCCGTCGGCCTCCTCGCCGCCCTGAGGCTCCTCGAGGGGCCGGCGGCCGGCGGCGGGGAGCAGGGGCGGCTCCGCGCCGAGGCGCGCGAGCGGCTCGCCGCCTGGGCCCCGCGCCTCGAGACCGGCCTCCTCGAACGCCTCGGCCGCTCCATCGCGCCCGGGGACCGGGAGCTCGCCGAGCTCATCGCCCGCCGGCGCGCCCTCGAGGCGGCCGCCGCCCTGCGGCCCGAGGTCCTCGCGTCCGCGCCCGCGGCCCTCGCGGGCGACGCGCTCCTCCTCGCGGAGCCTGTCCCCGAGGGCCTCGCGGGCCCCGCGCGCGGCGCGCGCTCGATCCGGTGCGCCCGCGTCGCGCTCCCGCCCCTCGAGGCGGGCGGGCTCGCGGCGCGGCTCGAGCCCGGCCCCGCGGCCGCCGAGGCCTCGACGGGTCGGGCGGGCTCGCCTGGCCCGGAGGACTCGCCCGGCCGAGCGGCTTGCCCCGTGCGCCTCGGCCCCGAGGGGCCGGCGGTGGCTCGCGTCCTCGTGGAGGACCCGGCCTTCGCGGCCCAGCTCGAGGCCCTCGACCGGCGGCGGGCGCTCCTCGCGTCGCTCGTGGGCCTCCTCCTCCTCGGCACGCTGGCGGGCGGCGCGGCCCTCGCCGCGTACCTCGCGCGCGAGCGGGCCCTCGGCCGGCTCCGGGTACGCCTCCTCGCGAACGTCTCCCACGAGATCAAGACGCCGGTGACGGCGATCCGCATGCTCTCGGAGGTCCTGGCCCACGACGCGCCCGACGCGGCCAAGGCGAGCCGGTACGCCCGGCTCCTCGCCGCCGAGAGCGGCCGCCTGAGCCAGCTCGTCGAGAACCTCCTCGACCTCTCGCGGCCCGCCCGCGCCGGGGAGGCGCTCGCCCTCGAGCCCGTCGACCTCGCGGCCGTCGCCCGCCGGGTGGCCGAGGGCGCGGCCGCCATCGCCCGCGAGGAGGGCGTCGCCTTCCGCCTCGAGGGCGTGCCGCCCGAGGGCGGGGACGGGAGCGCGGTCGAGGCGGTCGTTGCGGTCGCGGACCCGGCCGCGGTCGAGCGGATCCTCTCGAACCTCCTCGACAACGCGATCAAGTACCGGCGCGCGGAGGGGCCCGAGGTCGTCCTCTCCCTGGCCGCGGGGCCCGGCGAGGCGCGCATCGCCGTCCGCGACAACGGGGTCGGCATCCCCCGGCGCGACCGCGAGCGCGTCTTCGAGGAGCTCTACCGCGTCCGCTACGACGACTACGCCGTCAAGGGCTCGGGCCTCGGCCTCGCGATCGCGAGGCGCCTCGCCCGCAAGCTCGGGGGCGACATCGAGCTCGAGAGCCGCGAGGGCGAGGGGAGCACCTTCACGCTGCGGCTGCCCCGCGAGGCGCGCCGGGAGGCTGCCCTTGAGGCCCCCCCTGAGGCGCCCGGCGAGGCGCCCGGCGAACCGCCCCGCCCGACGGGGGCGGCCAGGGGCGAGGGAGGATCGCCGTGAGCCGCGCGCGCATCCTCGTCGTCGAGGACGACCCCACGATCCTCCTCGCCCTGGCGGAGAAGCTCGAGAGCGAGGGCTACGACGCCGCCAGGGCGGCCGACGGCGAGGAGGCGAGGCGCCGGATCGAGGACGAGGCCTTCGACCTCGTGGTCCTCGACATCATGCTCCCCAGGCTCGACGGGCTGGCCCTCCTCCGGTGGCTGCGGCGGACGGGCTCGAGGCTCCCGGTGCTCGCCCTCAGCGCCAAGGGCCTCGAGGAGGAGAAGGTGGAGGGGCTCAAGGCCGGCGCCGACGACTACATAGCGAAGCCCTTCGGCCTGAAGGAGCTCCTGGCGCGCGTCGAGGCCCTCCTCCGGCGCGCCCACGGGCCGGCGACGCGACTCGCGATCGGTGGGCTCACCCTCGACCTCGAGCGCCGCGCGCTCTTCCGCGGCGAGGAGGAGGTGCCGCTCTCGCGCAAGGAGGCGGACCTCCTGGTCTACCTGGCGCGCCACCGGGACCGCCCCGTGAGCCGCGACGAGATCCTCGACGCCGTCTGGGGCCACTTCGCCTCGAGCGCCGAGCGCGCCGTCGACTTCCACGTCCTCCGGCTCCGCCGCAAGCTCGAGCCCGACCCCTCGAGCCCCCGCCACATCGTCACGCGCCACGGCCGGGGGTATCAGCTCGTGCCGTCCCCGTGAGGCGCAGATCCCTGAGGCGCCGAGATCGAGGACGGCGGCGGAGCCGCGGGCGCCGGCGCTCCCCCCTCGCTCCCCCCTGGCTCGCGGGCTCGCCTGTGCTATGCTGCCCGGGCCATGATCCAGGCCCTCCTCCAGCGCGCCGGCGCGTGCAGGCTGTGCCGCGACGACCTGCGGGCTCTCGCCACCGAGTTGCCCGGCGACGACCCGGCCCTCGACCGCCTCCTCTCCGAGGCGGCATCGGCGAGCGACGCCCACGCCTTCACCCACACGCTGCTCTCGGCCCTGAGCGCTGGCCGGCGCGTCGACGCGCGCCACCTCGTCGACGGCGCGGCCCTCCTCCTGGATCCCGGCTGGCTCGCGGTCGCCGCCATGCACTCGAGCGGCGAGGTGGCGGCGGCGCTCGTGGCCGCCGTCCAGACGCGCCGGATGCCGTGGGAGCGCGAGGCGGCGGCCCTCTTTCTCGCCGGGGAGTGGTGCCGCGAGCGGCGTTCCGGCGTCTTCCCGGCGGAGCTCATCGCCTGCGCCCGCACCTCGGCCCGGCGCCGCGGTCTCGATCCGACGGCCCACGTGCTTCTCGTGGCCCTGTCGGACATCCTCCACGACGGCGACCTGGCCTCCATCCTCGGCGCCGGCGAGCTGGGGCCCCTGCGCGGCGTCGCGCACCGGATGGGGGAGGACCTCCTCGCCCTGGCCAGGAGGCCGGTGATCGAGACCCTCCCCGAGGAGCCGCCGCCGGCGGCGCTCGACGGCCCGATCCGGCGGGCCGCCCCACGAGTCGGCCGCAACGAGCCTTGCCCCTGCGGCAGCGGAAGGAAGTACAAGCACTGTTGCCTGGAGAGGGACCAGAAACGCCTCGAGCGCTCTTCGACCGTGCCGGGTCTCACGGTCGAGGAGCTGCGGGAGCGCCCCGAGGCCGGGGTCACCCGGGAGCGCCTGCGGGAGATGCAGCCCCACGAGCTCGGGCGTCTCGACGCGGCGAAGCTCGAGCCCGACCTGCACCCCGTCCTGGTCAACCGCCTCCTCCTCTTCGGGGAGGTCGACGGCGCGATCCGTGTGCTCGAGAGGGCCGGCCTCCACCAGTCCCTCGCCGAGCACTGGTTGGACGCGGTCGATGCCGCCACGGCGCAGCGCCGGGGCGAAGCGATCGAGCGCCTCCTCGCCCTGCGGCCGGACAGGGAAGCGGCCGAGGGGAAGCTGGACCTCGGCGCGAGGCTGCTCCTCCTCGCGGGGCAAGGCAAGGAGCCGCCCCTCGCCACGGTCGAATCGGAGGCCCACCGCTGCCTGCGCCTCGAGCCGGAGACGACCGACCTCGTCGACCTGGCGTACATGCTCCTCGACAGCCACTTCCCGGCGCTGGGGATCCTGGTGGCGAGGGGCGCGGTCCCCGTGACGAACGGCATGGACGCCGAGTCGCTCCACGAGGCGCTCCTCGAGGCCCGCGACCGGCTCCAGCTCCCGGCCCGCGACCTCATCGACCCCGTGTACGAGCAGGTCTTCCGCGAGGACGCGGAGGAAGGGGACGGCGGGAACCGCGAGGCCCTCGAGGAGGCCCGGCGGCGCATCCAGGCCAAGGACACCGAGGTCCACAGGCTCCGCGAGGAGCTGGGGGCGCTCGTGAAGCGGATCGCGGCGGCCCCGGGACGGCCGGCGCAGCCCGCCCGGGCCGCGCCCGGGCCGGCTCCGGCTCCGGCTCCGCCACCGGCTCCGGCACCGGCTCCGGCACCGGCTCCGGCGCCCGCCGCGCCGCCGAAGGTGGAGCCGGCTCCGGACCCGGCGGCGCTCGAGCTGCGCAAGCGCGTCGCGCGCCTGGAGGCGGAGCTCAAGGAGCGGCATTCGGAGCGCAACCAGCTCCGGCGAGAGCTGCGCGAGACCGCGAGGAGCATGGAGGCGCTCCGGGCGAAGGCCGCTCCGGCGGCGCCGGCCGCCGCCGAGGCCGCCGCTGCTGCCGCCGCCGAGGAGGAAAGCCTCCTCGCCGAGGGGGACGTCGACGCGCTCCACCCGCCGCGCGTGCCGGTCTTCTCGCCGCGGTTCCGCCAGGACTGCGCGGCCATCCCGCGGCACGTGGTGCGCGCGGCCTTGCGCGCCGCCGGCCGGCTATCCGCCGGCGACGCGGCCGCCTTCCGCGACTCGAAGCGCCTCGAGGGCTGCCGCGACGTCCTGCGCGCGAGGGTCGGGATCAGCTACCGGCTGCTCTTCCGCCTGGGGGACGATACCTTGGACGTGCTGACCCTGGTGAGCCGGGAAGACATGATGAAGACGATCCGGACGCTGGTGAAGGGGTGAATGGCCCACGAGCCGCCTCCCTGCCGGCTCCACGTGGTGCCCGCCACCGAGGCGCCCGTCGCCGTCGTGCTCCGGCGCGGCCCCAGCGAGGCGGGCTGGTGTTGCGGTTACACGGCCCTCACCACAACGGCTCCTCGCTGTAATCGGGGACCGCCGCGAATCCCGCGGCCAGGTTCTCCGCGGCGTAGAGGATGCTCAACTCCGCTGCGTCGCGGATGAAAGGGATCTCTTCCATGGGGATGGCGTCGCTGGACAAGGCGTGATAGAGGCGCACGGCGGCCTGGGGCTCCGGGTTCCTCGCGTACTTCGAGCTGAGGGTGAGCGTCCAGCCGAGCCTGTCGAGGAGGCGCCCCCGGACCGGCACGTAGAACGCGCGCACGAAGGCATCGACGTCGCGTTTCTGCGGCGCCGCGCGGCGGGCCAGGGGGATCTCACGCACGAAGTCGTACCCCTTCGGCGACTGGAGCCACCACTGGTCGTAGGGTTTCCTCAGGAGCAGCGTCTCGGTCCCGCGGACATCGCAGGCCTCAGGTCTGTAGGCCGACAGATCGGGAACGAACCGCACGGGGGTCGCATCCAGATCGCCGAGGAGGGCCCGCCGGGCCGAGAAATCCATGGACAGGGTCTTGCGGCCCCCCCGGGCGACCCAGAGCGCATGACGCAGCAGTCGCTCCAGGCATTCCACGTCGATCGGGATCAAGTCCACCTCCTGCCCACCGAATTCCTCGATCTCTCGGTACTCGCTCCGCGTGATCCCTTCCCCACCGAAGCAATCCTTGACGCCCACCTGATCGTTGAGGAGCAGGCTCACCATGCGGATCGTGTCGGGGCCCTCCGGCATCGTGACCCGCACCGCGAGGCTTCCGCGTCCGTCCGCATGGGATGCCTCGATCCGCCATTCGCGAGGGACCGGCACCTCCGGGCACGCGACGCGCCGTCTTCGGAGCGATGCAAGGGCCTTGTGGATCGAAGGGAGGTTGCGCCAGGCGTACCGGGCCATGCCCTCGAGAAACCAGCGGGCCATGGGCTCGCCGGACCGCCCGAGCGCCTCCACAGCAGCCCGCCCTGTCGGCGCATGGGGATGCTCGGCCAGGAACGCGAGGGCGAAGGCGACGGCGCGCCCCTCCTTTCCAGCCAGCTCCTCCACGACGTCCGTGAGGATCGCCGGACCGGTCCTGTCCAGCGTCTCCTCGAACGCCTCGACGATGCCCAGATCGGACATCTCCGCGGCGAAGCGAAAGACATCGGTCTCGTTCCCCCCGACCACGTCGCGATGCAGCTCGGGGCGTCTCCTCGGCTTCTTCACGTGTTCCTCCCGCCCACTCCTATGCGATGAAGAGTACGTCGATGGATCACCGTTCACTCCACGGCGACAACGATACAAGTGGGCGAGGAGCACGACAAGGGGCCGATCTGGCCGGCGCGGAGGACGACTTCCGACTTCCCCGATGGGCGACGATGTTCTCCCCGCGGGCCGGCGCGAGGGTGCGGCGGGGGATCGTTCTCGTCTCGCCGGAGACCGCCCCTTCGGGTAAGGTGCTTGGCATGCTGACCCCGAACGCGCTCGCGCTGGTCTTCACCTCCGCGGCCCTCGCCGGGCCCGCCGATGCCGGAGGCCCGGCGCGGCCCGAGGTCATCCCCGAGCTCTTCGAGTCGGAGGCCGCGGTCCACTCGACCCTCCGCCAGGACCTCCCGGGGGCGCACCTCGCGCCGGCCGAGCTCAAGGAGCGCCTCGTCGCGCGCCACGCGCTGGCCCTCGGGGTGCCCCTCGAGCACGCTCCCTCCCCCGTCTCCTGGAAGACCGTGGCGACCCTGGAGCGGAAGGGCTACACGCTCCGCAAGGTCCTCTTCGAAAGCCGGCCGGGCGTGCCGGTCCCGGCGCTCCTCTACACGCCGGCGGGTCTCCGGGGGCGCGCGCCGGCCGTCCTCAACGTCCACGGCCACTGGAAGGAGTCCAAGCGCGCGCCGCAGGTGCACTCCCGCTGCGTCTTCCTGGCGCGCCGCGGCTTCGTGGCCCTCGCCCTCGACGCCATCGGCGCCGGGGAGCGCGCCTACCAGGGGATCGCGTACCACGGGAGGCAGCTCGGCTACCAGGTCCTGCCGTCGGGCCTCACCCTCGCCGGCCTCCAGGTCCTCGACAACCGCCGCGCCATCGACCTCCTCGTCTCGCTCCCCGAGGTCAACCCCGGGCGGATCGGCGTCACGGGCGCCTCGGGCGGCGGGAACCAGACGTTCCACATCGCGATCCTCGACCCGCGCGTGAAGGCCGCGGCCGGGGTCTGCTTCTACGGCTCCTTCGACGGCTACGTGCGCGGGGCCCACTGCGCCTGCGAGCTCGTCCCCGGCGCCCTGCGCTACGCCGACGAGGGCGCGCTGGCCGGGTGCGTCGCGCCCCGGGCGCTCATGCTCATCGCGGCCCGGGAGGACCAGGGCGCGGCGTTCCGGATCGAGGACGCGCGCAGGAACGCCGCCGTCGCCTCGCCCATGCACCGGTCCCTCGGCGGCTCCTTCGAGCTCCGCGAGCTCGAAGGCGGCCACGACTACTCGAAAGCCATGCGCGAGATCATGGTCGCGTTCTTCGAGCGCCACCTCGTGGGGAAGCCCCCGGCGGAGCGCGTGGACGAGCCCGATCTCGACCTCCTCGGGCCCGAGGAGCTCCGGGTGCTCGACGGCCCGCTGCCCGAGGGCACGCTGTACGTGCCCCACCTCGCGGCCGAGCGGGCGCGGGCCGCCGCCGCGGCCTTCGCGGCCTCGGGGAGGACGTGGCGCGACGCGCCGGCACGCGACGGGCTCCGGGCGGGCCTCGAGGAGACGCTCGGAGGCTTCCCGCGGGGCGCGCCGCTCCTCGAGCGCGACGGTCGCCTCGCGACCGAGCCCGGCGTGGAGCTCGACGTGAAGGTGCTCGAGGCGCCGGACGCCGGCGAGCCCGAGGGTGTGCTCGTCCTCCTGGGCCCGCCTCCGGCGGGCTTCCCCGGCCCCGCGGAGCGCTCGAGGCCCTGGAAGATCGTCTCCCTCGAGCCCCGCGGCATGGGCGCGACGCGCTGGCCCGCCGCGAGCACCGTGGGCTGCGAGGACTACCTCCTCGCGCAGGGCTCGGCGGTCCTCGGCCGGCCGATCCTCGGCCAGTGGGCCTGGGACGCGATGCGCGCCGCGGAGCACCTCGCGCGCAAGCACCCGCGCGCCCGCGTGGCCCTCGCCGGCGAGCGGGAGATGGCCCTCGCGGCGCTCCTCGCCGCGGCCCTCGACGACCGCATCGCCGCCGCCGGCTGCGCCGAGCTCCTCGCGAGCTACGCCTGGCCCGACCGCTTCGCCGACCGCTGGGGGCTCGCGATCTTCGTCCCGGGCCTCCTGCGCCACGGCGACGTGGCGGACCTCTGCGGCGCCATCGAGGGCCGCGGGCTCGTCCTCGGCCGCCTCCTCGACGGCGGGGGGACGGTGCTGGGGCGCGAGGCCGCCGAGGCCTTCGCCCGCAGGGCCGGCGGGCCAGCCCCGTGGATCGCGGTCGAGCCGGAGGGGGGGCTGGCGGATGTGGCGAGGAGGATCCTGGAGGTGGGGCCGTGATCACCTCGCCCCACGTGCCTTCCTCTCCTTCGCGAGAGAAAGCGCTGCGTTCACCAGGTCGTCGAGCGTGAAGGCCCTCCCGGCCTGCCGCAGGGCCTCGAGCGCCGCCCCCACGGCTTCCACGGCAGCCTGGCGCGGCATGCCGCACCACTCGACGAGCGCGAGCACGGCGTCCTCGACGTGCTTGGCGCGCTCGCCGTCCGTCGCGTTCAGAATCTGAACGCTCTCCGGCGCAGCGGGAGCCTTGAGGAGATCCAGGAGCCGCGTCTCCCAGGGGACCTCCACCCCCTCGCCCTTCGTCCGCCACCGTACCTCACCCGAGCGGTCCACGAAGACGTCGAGCAGGCCCTGGTGGACGAGGCTGTGGCAGGTCGGACACAGGGCCAGGAGGTTCTCGGGCGCCGTCGCCCCGCCCTCCGAGCGCGGCCGGATGTGGTGGCAGTGCAGGCCGAGGCGCCTGCCGCAGCCGGGCCTGGCGCAGCGGTGCCCGTGTGCGGCGAGCACCTTCCTCCGGAGCGCCTCCGAGGCCTGGGGCGAAGCCCCGGCAGGCTCGGCCTCCCCCTCCAGGCGCGAGATCACCTCCGGGCGCACCTCCACCGGGCCCTCGGGCGTCTTCAGGTGCGCGCGCTTGCAGCTCGGGCAGGAGGCGTAGACCAGGGTGTAGATCGACGCGTCCCGCTCCGTCCGCCCCCGGGGCGTGCCCTCCGGGTCGGTCTCGAGCATCCTCCGGGCGAGGTAGAGCAGGGCGTCCTTCTCGCTCACCGGGCCCCCCTCGAGCCGCTCCCCGAGCTCGCGGCGCGCCTTCGCGAGCGCCGTGCGCAGGAGCTCCTGCTCCTCCCGCGTCATCTCCAGGATCCAGCGCACCGGGAGGTTCGGCAGGCCGCCGCCCGCCTTGCGCGGGAGCGCCCGGCCCTTCGCCAGGGCGTCCCGGACCTCGAGGTCCACGGACTTGATCGAGGAGGCCCGGGCGAACTGGAGCCACTCGGCCTGGGTCTCCTTCGTCGCGATGCGGGTGACCGCCTGGAGCTTCGAGTAGGGGAGGTCCCCCTTGTCGAAGGCTCCGGCGAGCTCACCGAGCTCCCGCAGAGCCCTCCCCACCCGCAGGAGCTCGGCGGTGGCGGTCCGGCGGTAGCCGAAGAACCTGGCGGAGTACTCGTAGATGTGGCTCGAGCCCATCTCGCGGTACGCTCTCTTCTCCTCGAGGACGAGGAGGGCCTCCATGAAGGTCCTGCGGGCGGCGCAGTGGACCCGGTGGAGCTTCAAGAGGAGGACGTGGAGGTCCTGGGCCGAGAGCTGGAGAAGGCCTTCCGGTGGGACGATGGTGTTCGTGGTGCACATGGGGATCTCCTGGAC
>JACQVW010000774.1 GCA_016209535.1 Planctomycetota bacterium
CAAGTCCACCCACCGCTTCTCGTTCAACCCTCTCGTCGCGTCCTACTCCGAGGAGTCTCGTCATGAACCGTGCGTCTCTTCCTCCCGCCGCTCTCCGCTCGCATCGCAAGTCCACGGTCACGCTGGCCAGCCCGCTCCTGGCCGCCGCGTCGCTGCTCGCAGCGCTCGCCCTGGCGCTCCCGGTGCGGGCCGCCACCCTCGCAGACTCCTTCGACGACTGGTCGGTGACGGGCACGCAGGGCGAGAAAGGCTGGTTCAACGGATACTACAGCTTGACCTCGGACGAGACCGACGAGGACGGGGTCTACCAGGAGGACGACTTCATCGAGTTCGTCAACGACGGCACCGGCGCCTGCGCGACCGACGTCGGCGTCATCGGCGACAACCACTGGACCGGGGCCCAGTGGGACCTGAACTGCGGCCCGAACAACCCCTGGACCGAGCTGGGCCGCGAGACCACCCACCCCAACGGCATCAACTTCGCGGACGAGCACTGGACCATCCGCCGATGGGAGAGCGACCGCGTCCAGGCGGACGCCGCGATCGAGTGGCACATGCGGAAGACGAACCCCGCGGGCGGGGGCGTCACGGGCATCGTCTTCGTCAACGGGGCCAAGGTGGACGAGAAGGCCATAGCGGGCAATGACTCGGTGGGCGTCACTCGCCTCGTCGAGGTCGACCTGGCCGTGGGCGACGTGATCGACCTCGCCCTCACCCCGGTGGGGCCCACGGGAGACCCCAGCGACGGCGCCGACGGCTCCGCGAACAGGATCACGATCCTCGACGCGATCCCCGACAGGGACGGAGACGGGGCACCGGACACGCGAGACAACTGCGTCGGCCTTGCGAACGCCGGCCAGGAGGACATGGATGCGGACGCCATCGGGGATGCCTGCGACAACTGCCCGACCGTCAAGAACCCGGACCAGAGCAACGTGGACGGCGACGCCCTGGGCGACGCCTGCGACACGGAGCTGGCCGACAGCGTCCGCGACTGGTCCTTCGAGGGCGAGCAGGGCTACCTGAACTGGTATTACGGTTATTACGACCAGACCGATGACCAGACGAACGGCGACGGCGTGTACCAGGCCGACGAGCTCCAGGAGTTCGTCAACGCTTTCGGCCCCGCCGGCGGGCCCGTGGAGCCCCTGGGCAACCACTGGACGGGCGTGCAGTGGGACCTCACCCAGGCGGCCGCCGCGCCCTGGACCGAGCTGGGGAGGCTGAACACGCACCCCAACGGCACCAACAACGGCACCGTCCACTGGACGATCCGGCGCTTCGTCTACCCTGGCCCGCAGCAGCAGCTCACCCTGCGCTGGCACATGCACAAGTCCAATCCTGGATGCGGCAACGGAGTGACCGGCATCCTCTTCGTGAACGACGTCGAGAAGGACAGGAAGGCGATCCAGGCTAACGACACGACGGGCATCACGCGGGTCGTCATCACCACCCTCGCCCCGGGCGACTCGGTGGACCTGGCCCTCACGCCGTTCGGCGCGGACAACGACGGCCAGGACGGCTGCGATGGCTCGGAGAACTGGCTCCAGGTCACGACAGAGCCGCCGGACGCGGACCAGGACGGCAAGATCGACCCCGTGGACAACTGCCCCTCCATCGCGAACCCGGGCCAGGAGGACGGCGACGGGGACGGCGTGGGGAACGTCTGCGACAACTGCCCGTCCGCGGCCAACACGACCCAGGACGACCGGAACGCCGATGGGGTGGGCGACGCCTGCGACGACGAGGACGGGGACACCGTCGTGGACGCGGCCGACAACTGCCCCGATACGCCCAACGCGAGCCAGGCGAACGGCGACGCGGATGCCCTAGGCGACTCCTGCGACAACTGCCCCGCCGTGACCAACGCCGGCCAGGAGGACCGCGACCGGGACGGCGTCGGGGACCTCTGCGAGCCGCCCGCGATCGCCGACTCCTTCGACGACTGGTCGGTGCAGGGCACGCAGGGAGAGAAGAACTGGTTCTACGGCTACTACAACTTGACGGCGGACCAGACGGCCGGCGACGGGGTCTACGGCGCCGCCGACTTCCTGGAGCTCTTCAACGACGGCTCGGGCATCGTGAGCGATCTCAATCAATGGGGCGGGGACCACTGGCGGCTCGCGCCCGACGCGGGCGCCACGGGCGGCCCCTGGACCTTCCTCGGCCGCGGGGACACGCACCCCAACGGGACGAACTCCACGCCCAACGAGGAGCACTGGACCGTCCTGCGGTGGGAGAGCGACAGGGCCGGCAAGCTGGCCATAAGCTGGCACCTCCGCGAGGTGAACCTCGGCGGCACCGGCGTCTCGGGCTACCTCTTCGTGAACGACGAGCTTGCCGACAGCGCGGTGGTGCCGGGCGGCGACGCCGTGGGGGTGAAGCGGACCGTCGCCAGGGACGTCGCGATCGGCGACACGATCGACCTCGCCTGCGGGCCCCAGGGGGACATGTTCTGCTCCGATGCGACGGACCCCTCGGACGGCGCGGACGGCTCGTTCTTCATCCTGCGGATCAGCGACGTCTTGCCTCCGCCTCCCCCGGGTCCGCCTGTCGTGATCGCGAGCTCCGAGGCGGACTGGTCGCTGACGGGCACCCAGGGCGAGAAGGGCTGGTCCTACGGCTACTACGACGTGCGGAAGGACTACGCCCCCCTCGGCGGCAACAAGAAGTACGAAGTGAAGGACTTCAAGGAGTTCCTGAACGACGGCTCGAACGTCACGAGCACGGACCCAGTCTTCGGCGGGTGGAAGAGCTCGCCGAACCACTGGAGCGGCGGCCACTGGGACCTCCTCAACAACGGCACGCCGCAGACCCAGCACGGCCCGTGGACGGAGCTGACCTGCGCCGGCGGGCACCCGGCGGCGAACGCCCAAGGCGACACGGAGGTCCAGTGGACCATGCGCCGCTGGGTGAGCACCTACAGCGGCTCCGCGCGCATCACGGGGTACCTCCTCTGCCCCGCGCCGTGCGGCGACGGCACGGTGGGCCGCATCTTCTTGAACGGCAGCCAGATCCACGCCGCGCACAGCCAGGGCGCGGGCGTCCGGTACCTCGTGTCCACGAGCTTGAGCGTCGGCGACGTCCTGGACTTCGCCATCGACCCGGACGGCGCGGGCGTGCTCGATCCAGCCAACCTGGCCTCCGTGAACCAGGTCAACGACGGCTGCGACACCGCGATCTTCACGGCCGCGATCACGACGCCGCCCACGGAGTCGTGCAGCAACGGGGTCGAGGACGACGGCGACGGCTTGATCGACTGCGCCGATCCGGACTGCGCGGCGAGCCCCGATTGCGCCCGGGAGCGCCTCCTCCGCGGCGACGCCGACCTGAACGGCACCCTCCAGCTCACGGACGCGGTCCAGATCCTCGGGTACCTGTTCCTCGGCGTGAACGGCAGGGTACCCGAGTGCCTCGACGGCGCCGATGCGGACGACAACGGCCAGCTCCAGCTCACGGACGCGGTCCGGATCCTCGGGTTCCTGTTCCTCGGCGGGGCCCCGCCGGCCCCGCCGTTCCCGGACTGCGGCAGCGACCCGGCGGAGCCCACGGACGATCTCGACTGCCCGACGAGCAATCCGAGCTGCTAGCCGAGCCAGTCCTCAGACCTCACAGCCCGTACAGCTCGCCGTACTTGCGCCGGAGCTGCTCGATGAGCGGCCGGTGCGAGGGCGGCGCGCCCGTGGCGCGCTCGATCAGCTCGCCGGCGCGGTAGCGCTGCCCGTGGCGGTGGACCTTGTCGCGCAGCCACTCCACGAGGCCCGCGAACTCGCCCCGGGTGAAGGCGCCGTCCAGGTCTCCCACCTCCTCGCTCGCCTTCGCGAAGAGCTGTGCCGCGTAGATGTTCCCCAGGGTGTAGGTCGGGAAGTAGCCGAACATGCCCGAGCCCCAGTGGCCGTCCTGGAGGCACCCCTCGCGGTCGTCGGGAGGCACGATGCCGAGGCACCGCGCGCAGGCCTCGTTCCAGGCTCCGGGCAGGTCCGCCGGCGCGAGGTCGCCCGCGATCATTGCGCTCTCGAGCTCGAAGCGCACGAGCACATGGAGGTTGTAGGTCACCTCGTCGGCCTGGGATCGGTTGTGTCCCGGCGCCACGGCGTTCGCGGCGAAATGGAAGTCCTCCAGGCTCACGTCGTGCAGGGTCTCGTGGAAGACCTCGCGGGCCAGCGGGAAGAAGTGCCGCCAGAAGGCCAGGCTGCGGCCCACGGTGTTCTCCCAGAGGCGGGACTGGGACTCGTGGACTCCCAGGGACGCCGGCTCCCCCATGGGCGTCCCGTATTGCTCCGGGTCGAGCCCCTGCTCGTACAGCGCGTGGCCGACCTCGTGCAGGATCGCGAAGAAACCCATGCCGAAGTTGTCCGCGGCGTAGCGCGTCGCGATGCGGCAGTCGCCCGGGCCGATGCTCGCGACGAAAGGGTGGATCGTCGTGTCGATCCTCCCCCGCTTGAAATCGAAGCCGACCTCCGTTGCCACGGCCTCCCCGAAGACCCGCTGCCGGTCTACGGGGAAGTCGCGCCGGAAGATGCCGGCCTTGGGCTTCCTCCTCGCGGCACTGATCTCGTTCGCGAGGGATGCGACCTCCGGCCGCAGGGCGCCGAAGAGCGCCGTCACGTCCGCGCTGCAGGCACCGGCCTCGTAGATGTCGAGCAGGGCGTCGTAGAGGGGCCTCCCCGCGGCGTGGCACTGAGCCTCCTTGCGGCGGAGGGTCACGAGCTTCTCGAGCCAGGGCCGGAAGCGCGCGAAGTCGGCGTCATGGTAGGCCGCCCCCCACTCCTGCTGAGCAAAGGCCGTCGTGCGCACGATCTCCTGGAGGAGGTCCCGGGGGACCTTCGTCTTCCGGTCGTAGAGGCGCCGGATCTGGCGGACGTTGACCGCCTCGGGGGACGCCGGGTCCCGCACGAGGTCGGACGCCTCGAGGCCGGCGAGGAGGTCGCCGATGCGCGGGCTCGTGATCCGCTCGTGGAGGAGCCCCGCGATGAGCGCGAGCTGGTTGCCGCGGTGCGCCACTCCTCCCCGCGGCATGTAGGTCTCCTCGTCCCAGCTCAGAAGCTCGGAGCACGACGCGAGGAGCGTCTGGTCGCGCGCCCAGCGCACGAGCTCCGTGTACATCTCTTCCGGTTTCCGCGGTTTCTGCATCGCGGCCATGGCTTCCGCCGTCCTCACGGGGTTGTCGCCCGAGCCCTGCTGGAATACTATCCGGTCCGTGAGCTTTCGTCTCCATGCCTCAGGGAGGACCCACCCGTGCTGACCCCCGCGGAGGTGAACGTGGCCCGGCGCGGCCGGAGATGCGGCGTGGCGGTGGGTCGGGGGCCCGGCAACCTCGCGGGGCCCTGGGGGTAGCCGATGCCCGAGATCGCGACGCGCCTCCTGCCCCTTCCCCTGCTCGCCCTCCTCCTCGCGGCCGCGGGGGCGGGCGCCGTGCTCCTCTACCGGCGCGAGCGGGCCCTGGTCCCGCGCCGCGCCGGGCGCTGGCTCGCGACCTCGCGGTGCGCCCTGGTGCTCCTCCTCCTCGCCCTCCTGGCCGACCCGGTGAAGGTGGCGCGCGAGCGCGTCCTCGAGCGCGGCGATCTGCTCGTCGTCATCGACGCCTCGCGCAGCTTCTCGCTGGCGGACCCGCGGCGCCCGCAGGCGCAGGTCGAGGCCGAGGCGGCCGCGCTCGGTGCCGCGCCCGGCGAGGTCCGCGAGGCGAGCCGCCGCGACCTGGCCGCCCGTGCCCTCGCGAGTGGCTGGCTCGATGAGCTCGGGCGGCGCTTCGACCTCTCGCTCTTCGCCCTCGCCGGCGAGCTGAGGCCCTTCGCCGCGGGGGCCCCTCCCCCCGCCGGCGGGCCCGTGACCGACCTGACGCGCCCCATCGCCGAGGAGGTCGCGCGCCGCAGGCGCGGGGGAGAGGACATCGCCGGCGCCGTCCTCTTCACCGACGGCGCCCACAACGCCGAGGGGGACCCTTGCGATGCGGCGCTCCAGCTCGCGCTGCTCGGGGTCCCACTCGTCGTGGTCGGCGTGGGAGCTCTCGAGCGGCCCGCGGGCCTCCGCATCGAGTCCGTGGACGCCACGGGAAGGACCTTCGCGGGCGACGAGGTGAAGGCCCAGGTGGTCATCGCCTCCTCGGAGCTGCCCGCCATGGAGGTGAAGGTCGACGTCCTCGATGACGGGAGGGAGCTCAAGTCCTTCGCGGCCACGATCCCCGCGGGCAATGGCTCGACGCCCATGCCCCTCGCATTCCCGGCGGGCTCTGCCGGCAGGAGGAAGCTCACGGTCCGAGTCCAGGCGACCGGCGGCGCCTGGACGGGCGCGGACTCGAAGGACCTCTGGATCGAGGTCCTGAGCGGCAAGGCGCGGGTCCTCCTCCTCGACGGGGCGCCGCGCTGGGAGCACCGCTACCTGCGGGAGGCGCTGTCCCGCGACGTGAGCGTGGAGCTCCACGAGCACCTCGTGACGCCGCCCCCGGAGCGGCGCCTGCCCGCGGGCTTCCCGAGGACGCGGGACGAGCTCTTCGCGCACGACGTCGTGGTCCTCGGCGACGTGGACCCGGCGGTCTTCACCCGCGAGGAGGTCGAGGCGCTCCGGGACTTCGTCGCCGCGCGCGGCGGCTCCATCGTCGCCATCGCGGGCGAGCGGTCCATGCCGTACCGCTGGGCCGAGACGCCCCTCGCCGAGGTCCTGCCCGTGGAGCTCCTCAGGCCGGCGCCCTCCGGGACTGCCGGCGCCGCCGCGCCGGGCGAGGCTCTCGTCCTGACCCTCACCCGCGCCGGGGAGGGCTCCGCGCTCACGCGCCTCGTCCCGGGGCGCGAGCGGAACCTCGAGCTCTGGGAGATGCTCCCGGCCCCGCAGTGGGTCTGCCCGGTGAAGGGGCTCCGGCCTGGCGCCGAGGCCCTCGCGACGGTGAAGGGGGACCCCGAGCGGCGCGTGGTCCTGGCGACCCGAGCCATGGGCGCGGGCCGCGTCCTCTTCGCGGGCGCGGACGCGACGTGGAGGTGGAGGTTCCGCCTCGGCGACGAGCTCCACCGCCGCTTCTGGGGCCAAGCCGTCCGCTGGGCCGTCTCGAGGAGGCTCTCGGCCGAGGACGAGCACGCTCGCCTCGGCACCGATGCGGCCGTCTACGCCGCTCCGGCGCGCGTGACCATCGAGGCCCTCCTGAAGGCCCGGGCAGCCGGAGACGGCGGAGCGGGAGCGGAGGACGAGCCCGTCGACGCCGTCATCACGCGACTCGCCGACGGGAAGCAAGGCCGGGCGCGCCTGGAGCCCGTGCCCTCCAGCGGCGGCCGCTACAGGGCCGAGGTCTCGCTCGCCGAGATCGGGCTCGCGCCGGCGGCCGCGCCGGCCGGACCCGGGGGCGCGCCCGCGCAGGATGCGCCCGTGGAGCACCGCGTCCGCCTCGACGTGCCGGCGATCCCGGGCTACTCGGCGCGCGAGGACCGGGCCTCGGTCGCCTTCGCCCTCGAGCCGGCTCCGGACCGCGAGGCGGAGGCCGCAGCCTGCGACGTGCGCCTCGCGGAGGAGGTCGCGGCGGCGGCGGGCGGCCGGTTCCTCCCCCTCGCCCGCTTCCGCGAGGCCGCAGAGCTCCTGGCGGAAAAGGGCCGGGAGACCGAGCGCGTCTCGCGTTCGAGCCCCTGGGACCGCCCCGCGCTCCTCGCGGCGGTCCTCCTCGGGCTCCTCGTGTCGGAGTGGATCCTCCGGCGGAGGGTGAGCTTGACGTGAGAGGCTACCCCATCGTCCTCGGCCTCCTCGCAGCAGGCCTCGCCGCCGCCGCCGGCGCGGCCTGGTACCGCGCCGCGTCGCGGGCGCGCCTCGCCCGCGAGCTCGAGAGCCCAGCGACCCGCGGGCTGGCCCTCACGCGCCTCCTCCGCGCGAACGGCCTGTGGGGCCTGGCGCGGGAGCACGTCCACGACGCGAGGGCGGAGACGCCCGGGCGCCCGTACGTCCGCGCCGCCGGCGCCGGCGGGCGCTCGTGGCACGTCGTCCGCTGCGTCAAGGAAGCGGCAGGGAGGACGGTCCCCTCGAGCGCCGTCTTCTCGGAGGACGGCAAGGCGCTGCGCTTCGTCGAGGCCTCATGGCCCATCCTGCTCGACGGGTCCGAGACGCGAGGGACGGCGGCGCTCATCGCGGAGCGTGCCGAGCCCGGGGGCGCGGAGGGGCCGAGCCACGCGGTCCTGATCTTGGGCGAGGAGCTGAAGGAGGTCCTCCTGTGGCCCGGGAGCTTCGTCCTCGACGCGCCGGCGGGAGTCGTGCTCGTGGGCCCCGGCCCGCTCGCCGGCGCGCCCAGGTTCCGCTACGACCCCGCATCGGGAGCGTTCCTCGGCCCGTCCGGCGGCCGATAACCCGCCCCGGCTCGACCCGCCGCCGCGTGCGGGGTACTGTCCTTGAGGGGAGCCTGTCGCCCGGGCTGTCCGCGCTCCGCGTCCACCGGGAAGCCTCGGGGTCCGTCGAACCATGAATCTCAGCTTGAAGTTCAGCCTGGTCGTGGTGCTCCTCCTCGCGGTCACGCTGGGGGGGACGGTCTGGCTCCTCCCGGACCACCCTGGAGCGCCCGCGGCGATCCTCGCCGTCCTGATCCTTTGGACGTTCCACCGGCTCGCGGGCCGGCGGCTCGAGCGCATCGCGAAGGTCCTGGAGGGCAGCGCCGCGACGGGCGGCGGCTCGGGCAGGATCGGAGACGGCTCGCGCGACGAGATCGGTCGGGTCTGCGCCGCCTTCGACAAGCTGGCCGGCGAGCTCGAGGCCGAGCGGCGGAAGGCCGAGGACTCGGCGAGCAGCCTCGAGGGCCAGGTCCAGGAGAGGACTCGCCGGCTCGAGGAGGCCGTGAGGAAGCTCGAGGAGGCGAGCGTGCAGAAGGGCCGCTTCCTGGCCAGCATGTCCCACGAGATCCGAGCCCCCATCGGGGCGATCCTCGGGTACGCCGAGCTCCTCGAGGACGCGAGGACCGCGCCCGAGGACCACAGGCAGGCTCTCGTCTCGATCCGGAGGAACTGCCAGCACCTGATCGACCTCGTCAGCGACGTGCTCGACCTCTCGAAGATCGAGGCCGGGAGCCTCGAGGTCGAGAGGACGGAGTGCTCGGTGAACCAGGTCGTGAAGGACGTGATCTCGGTGATGTCGGTCCGGGCCCACGCGAAGGGACTCCGCCTCGAAGAGGCCTACCTGACCCCCGTGCCCGAGCGCGTCGTCTCGGACCCTACGCGCATCCGGCAGGTGCTGATCAATCTTGTGGGCAACGCCGTGAAGTTCACGGAGCGGGGCATGGTGACGATCTCCGTCGGGTTCACCCCCTGCGAGGCGAAGCGGGGCCGCCTCGAGTTCCGCGTGCAGGACACGGGGATCGGGATCCCGAAGGAGAAGCTGGAGCTCCTCTTCAGGCCGTTCCAGCAGCTCGGCCCATCCACGGCGCGCAGGTACGGGGGCACGGGGCTCGGGCTCGCCATCTCGAAGCAGATCGCGCGCCTCCTCGACGGGGACCTGACGGTCCGGAGCGAGCACGGCCTCGGGAGCGTCTTCACTTTCACGGCCCGGTGCGAGGTCGCGGCAGGCACGCCGGTGCACGCCCGGCCGTCGGCGGCGGTCCTCGCCGACTCGGGGCGCAAGACGCTGCGCCAGGGAGCCCGCCAGGCCATGCCTCGGCTCTCGGGCCGCGTCCTCGTCGTCGACGACGGGACCGACAACCGCAAGCTCTTCCGCCACCACGTCGAGAGCTCGGGGGCCGAGGTGGAGGTCGCCGAGAACGGCCGGGAGGCCGTCGAGAGGGCGCGGGCCGCGAGCTTCGACCTGGTCCTCATGGACGTCCAGATGCCCGTCCTGGACGGCTTCGAGGCGCTGCGCGAGATCCGCTCGCTCGGGATCAAGACCCCCGTCGTGGCCCTGACGGCCCACGCCATGAAGGGCGACCGCGAGCGGTGCCTCCAGGCCGGCTTCGACGACTACGTGTCGAAGCCCGTCACGAAGGCCGCGCTCCTCGAGAAGCTCGCGGCGTACTTGCCCGGTTCCCGGGCGCAGGAGGCCGAGCCGTAGGTGCCCTTCCTCCAGTGGCCGAGAAAGACCCTCTTCCGGCGAGTCGCCGCCCTGGCCGGGTGCCTCGTGTTCGCCGCGACCTTCGTACCCTCGGCCATGACGATCCGGTCCCACAGGGCGTTCCTGGAGCAGAAGCTCGTCGATCACGGCGTCGCCATGACCAGGTCCCTGTCGCTGACGACGGCCATCCACCTCTCGCGCGGCGACACGGGAGCTCTCCGCGATCTCGTCACGCGGCTGGTCCGAGATGATCCCCAGCTCGGCCGCGTCCAGATTACGACATCGGCCGGAGAAGTCCTTGCCGACTCCCACCACGAGTTCGAGGGGACGCTCGTCCCCGACCTGCTCCAGCCGCCGCCTTCGACGCGGATCCAGAAGGTCCAGGACTCGACGGGATCGTCCTCCATCGTCGTCACCGAACCGGTCTGCTGGGCCGAGCATCCGAGGGGAGCCTTCCGCGCCGAGTTCCCCCTGAAGACGCTGGAGCGGGAGCTCCAGTCGACGGTCCGGCGCGTCCTCCTCTCCGGCGTCGCCATCCTCGCCTGCGGAACGCTCGCCGCGGCCTGGGTGGCCCGGGCAATCGCCAGGCCCGTCTCCACCCTCGCCCACCTCGCCAGCGAGCTCTCCGTGGGCAACTTCGACCTCCCCCCGATGCCCTTCAGCCCCGACGAGATCGGAACCCTCTGCGTGTCGTTCAGGGACATGGCGGCCCGCCTGTCGGAGGCTCACCGCAAGCTGCGCGCGTACTCGGAGTCCTTGGAGCGGATGGTCGCGCAGCGCACCGAGCAGCTCGAGGTCAAGACCGTCCAGCTCACCATCGCCAAGGAGGAGGCGGAACGAGCCAACAAGACGAAGAGCGCTTTCTTCGCCAACGTCTCCCACGAGCTCCGGACGCCCCTCCACGTGATCCTCAATTACTCGGAGTTCGGCCTCAAGAAGATCGAGAAGGCTGACAAGGCCAAGCTCCTCCACTTCTTCTCCGAGATCCGGGAGAGCGCCGGCACGCTGCTCGCCCTGGTGAACGACCTCCTGGACCTGTCGAAGCTGGAGGCCGGGAAGATGACCTACAAGGTGCAAAGCGCCGACCTCAGGACCCTCGCGTTATCGGTCGCCGCCGAGTTCGAGCCCGCGCTGAAGGAAAAGGAGATCGCCCTGGAGGTTGATGCCCCCGGGTTTTCGACGGGCGCCACGCTCGATGTCTTCCGGATCTCCCAGGTGCTGCGGAACCTGCTCTCGAACGCGGTGAAGTTCACGAAGTCGCGGGGCGCGATCCGCGTCGACTTCGAGGAGACCTCCATCCCCGCTGGAGCGGCGCAGGTGCCAAGCATCGCGGTCTCCGTTGCCGATCAAGGGATCGGCATACCCGAGTCCGAGCTAGAGACGATCTTCGACAAGTTCATCCAGAGCAGCCGCACGGCGACCTTCTCCGGCGGGACGGGCCTCGGCCTTTCCATCTGCCGGGAGATCGTCGCGGGGCACGGCGGCTGGATCCGGGCGGCCAACGCGCAGGGCGGCGGTGCCGTCCTGGCCTTCTGCATCCCGCGGGAGCCGCCCCCGCCCAACACCCAGGTGGCACGCGCCGATGGACCCAACGATCCGCCAAGCAAGCCGCGAGACAGGGCGCATCCTTGTCGTCGATGACGACCCGCGGAACATCGGCGTCGTCAAGGAGATCTTGGAGGACTTCACCGTCCTGGCGGTGAGGTCCGGACAGGAGGCCCTCGAGAAGCTCCGGGGCTTCGCGCCGGACATCATCCTCCTGGACATCATGATGCCGGACATGGACGGCTACGAGGTCTGCAGGAGGATCCGCGGGACGGACTGCTCGCGGTTCACGAAGATCATCTTCGTCTCGGGGAAGGCCTACCTGGACGACCGTCTCACCGGTTACGAGGCGGGCGCCGACGACTACCTGATCAAGCCCTTCGACGGCGACGAGCTGCTCGCGAAGGTCCGGGTCTTCTCGCGCCTGAAGAGTGTGGAGGAGATCCTGCAGATCAAGAGCGACTTCCTGGCGCTCATCAACCATGAGACGCGGACGCCGCTGACGGGCCTCCTGGCCCTGTCGGAGCTGCTCCTCCAGGAGACGGAAGCCCACGGGGCCGAGCTCCAGGCGCTCGTCCGAGGCGTCCACGCGTCGGCCCGGCGCCTGATGGGACTCCTCGAGAAGACGACCCTCCTCTGCACCGTCAAGACCATGTCCGCGGTCCAGGCGCACCCTTGCCCGGTGGCTGCCCTGGCCGAGCCCGCGGTCGCGCCGGCCCTGGAGCGCGCCCTCGAGAAGGGGGTCCAGGTCGCCGTGGAGCTCTCCTCCCACACGCTGGTCTGCGACGCGGGGCTCCTGTCCACCGCGCTCGGCTACGTGGTCGACAACGCCGTCAAGTTCTCTCCTCCAGGCAGCGCCGTGCGCGTCGCGGGGTCGCTGGACCCGAGAGATGGCAGCTACCGCATCGAGGTGTCCGACCGGGGCAAGGGGATCGACCCGGCCTGGAGCGAAAGGATCTTCGGCGAGCTCTCCGTCGGCGACGTCCGGCACCACACCGAGGGGCAGGGACTCAGCCTGGCCATCGCCAGGCGCATCCTCGCCCTGCACCGGGGGAGCATCGGCGTCTCGAGCGAAGAGGGCAAGGGGGCCGTGTTCGTCCTCCGCATCCCGCCGCTCGAGCCGGCCCCGCCGGAGGGTTCGGGAGATCCTATCGGCTCGGCTCCAGGACCACGTGCCGCTCCAGCGTGACGTCCCCCGTGGAGCACCTGTACGTCAGCGAGAACCGTACGGGGATGATCTTGTACGTGGTCGAGCAGTCCTGCGTTCGAAGTCCCTCCTGGCCGTCGATGTCCAGCACCGGTCCGAACTCCTCGGGCATGCGCCGTTCATCGACGCAGCACGCGACGAGGACCGTGGCCTCCCCGCCGGAGGGCCCCACGAGACCCTCGGCGGGCAGCCGAGCTCCGTGGTACCTGGCGTAGATCTCGGCGAACCTCGTCCGCCTCAAGGCCTCCACCGCGTTGTCGAAGGCCGCCCCGACCCTGTCCAGCTCGTCGATCCCCGCCGTGGCCACGGCGCTGACGCGCAGCGCGCTGAGGAGCCCGAGGATCCCGACGGCGACGACGAACACCGCCACGCCGACCTCGAGGAGCAAGGATCCGGCGCTCGCGCCGGTAGATCGTCTAGCGTTCATCGTAGTAAATGCCCTCGTACGAGCGCCCCCTCGTGATCGCCTGCTGCAGGCTGGCCAACGTCCCGGAGCTGTAGAGGAGCCTCGTCGAGCCCCCGATGGCCACGAGAGTCCCATCGGTCATGAGGGCGCCGAGGATCTCGACGCCTCCTGCCCCGCCGTCGAGCGTGACGTCCCCCTTGACCACCACCAGGCCCTGGAAGGCGAAGCTCCCCGTCACGGTCAAGGACCCCTCGACGACGAGGGCGCCTCGCCCGGCGTTGGTCCCGCTCAGCTCCAGGTCGCCCTCGCCGTAGACGACCGGATACTCCTCCCTCCCGTCCAGCCCCAAGGTCAATCCGCTGTGGCGCCCGGGCGCCAGGCGCTGCGTGGCGCTCGCCTTGAGCTGCTCGAAGGTCCCGGAAGACCCGGCGCCGCTCGATTCGCCCACGGAAGGAGGCCCACCCGTGCCCTGGATTCGAGGCTGGCACTCCGGCGGGACCTGAAGCACGATCTGAGCCCCGTTCTCTCCGGGTGATTCCGCCGGCTCGGTCGCGATGCCGTAGACGCTGACCTCGCCGTCGAGGACGACGCCCGCCCCGTCGTGGTCGTGGCCGTCGATCCAGACGAGGGACGGCCCGCCGCCTCCCCCTGCCGCCCCGAGGCCGCCGGCCTTGCCGGCCGCGGCGCGAAGGGCGTCCTCGCCAGCCACCTCGGAGAGATCGCCGAAGAAGAGCTGGGCGCCAGGGTGAACGGAGAGCGCCGCCACGGCCGAGAGGGAGACCGCCCCGGCCCGGTACA
>JACQVW010000803.1 GCA_016209535.1 Planctomycetota bacterium
ATCGCGTACAGCGGAGCGTACGCTGAGGAGCTGCGACGCAGCATCGCGGCCGTGCAGCCGGCCGAAGCCAGCGAGGATTTTTGCTCAGGCTCTGAGGGCGAAGGCGGCCGGGACGCGCTCGAGGATCGAAGCGGCGGCTCTGGACCCATCCCCTATAATCGAGGCTCAAGCCTGGGGGAAGGGTCCCACCTTGCCGCCGCTCTCGGTCTCCCGATTCGGAGGGTCCATGTGCCCAAGGGTCGCGTTCCTCATCCTTTCCGTTGCCTCCTTCTTGCACCCGCGCCGGGCGGCGGCCGACAGCGTCGTCCCCTTCCCCACGGGGAAGGGCCTCCACCCGCTGACGCTCGCCCGCATCGACCCGCAAGGCTGGCCGGCGGGGGGCGGACCCGGCACGGACACGGCGGTCCGGCCCGGGGACATCCTCACGTTGGTGACTCGATGCACGGGGGTGCCGAACGGGGCCACGAGAGCCCTCGGGGGCTGGGTCACGAGCTACGTCCCTCGCAACGCCGAGGTCGTGGGCGTGCGCTTCACCGACTCGAGCGGCGGCACGGTGCGCCCGCGGCGCGCCGGGCCGGCGCAGGACGGGGCGGGGCCGCACGGGGCGCGGGCCTACCCGGCCCCCCTGGAGAACGGCTCGATGGCCCAGCTCTACGCGGACACGGGGATCTTCTTCTCCACCGACCCGCGCACGGCCCGCGTGCCTGACGGCAGCGGTGCAGGCGAGCAGCTCCTCACGACCGAGAATGGCATAGAGCTCGTGCCGCCTCCGACCGGTTTCGGGCAGATCGATGACCTCTTCACCACGGCGGGGATGTCGTTCGCGCACAACGCATGGGACGCCTTGCACGCCCGCGCCTTCGGCGCCGGCGGCACGCTGGCTGTGCAGGACGGGGCGGAGCTCCGCACGTTCGCCCACCCGGGGAACGGCAACACGCCCTTCGGCTACGGGTCCCCCGTCGCCGGGCCTGACACCTTCTACGCCTTCGAGCTCACCGAGCGGGAGCCGGGCGTCTACGAGGCCGCGGGGAAAGTGGGTCCCTGGCGGCGCATCCGCACGGAGGGCAGCGAGATCGGGACGGGAGCGCCCGTGGGGGCCAGCGGACCACTGTCACGCAGGGGCACCCCGACCGGCCTCGGCTGGGACCTGTCGCCGGAGAACCCGCTGCCGGCGTACGACCCTCAAGACCCCGGCAAGCCCTGGACGAACGCCGTGAGGTTCGCGGCCGGCGAGCTCGTGGCGGGCGAGGAGCTCTTCGCAGAGATCTCCCTGCGCGTCCTGGACACCCCGCTCGATCCCGTCTCGGGGCTCGACGGGATCTGCTCCGAGGCCTCCGGTGGCGACGCGTCGGTCTTCAGCGCGGCGAGCGGCGGGAAAGACAGCCCGTGGCGATACTTCCTGCCCGCCCCTGCCTGCGCGCTCTTGAGCTTCCGCTTCGACCTCGAGTCGGACGAGACCCTGGCGCTTCCCGGCGACCGTGTCACCTTCCGGAGCCTCGTGAAGAACCTCTCGACGGCCCCCCAGACCAACGTGGTCGTCACGCACGAGATCGACCCGTCGGCACTGGTCTTCTTCTCGGTCTCGGAGGGCGGCGTCCTCGCATCGTCGAGCGTCACCTGGAGCCTGGGCACGCTTGCCCCGGGCGACGAGGAGGTGCTGGAGGCGAGCTACACCGCCGAAGGGCCCGGCAAGCTGTCGCTCTACAGGGCATCTCTCGTGTCCGACCAGGTCCCCGCCCCGGGGCTCCGGGCCGTGCAGGTGCTCGATACGGAGGCTCTTGCCGTCCTCGCGCTGGAGCTCACGGCCGTCCCCGATGCGGTCTCCGCCGGCCAGGCGGTGCATTACCGCGCGGTGGTCGCCGGCGCCGGCACGGGCTCCGCGGGCTTCGCGGCGTGCGCCGCGCCGGGGTGCGGGGTCACGGTGCGGCTCCCGCAGGGGTTCACCTACCCCCCGGGGAGCGCGGTCCTGAACGGGGCGGGCGCTCCGGATCCCACCGTCGCCGGGCAGGAGCTCAGCTTCACCGGCCTGCCCGACATCCTGCCGGGCGGGAGCTTCACGCTCGAGCTCGACGCCGAGGTCGGCGCGCCTCCGGCCGGGCTCCATCCCTCCGAGCTCCGGGCGTGGGCCAAGGACCTCGCCTTCGGCAGACAGTTCGAGAGCGCGCTCTTCGACGCGGCCCCGGTCGCGGTCGACCTGGTGCGCTCAGATCCGCCGTCGATCGCAGGGCAAACTCACGAGGGCGACGTGGAGATCCGAGGCACGACGTCCGAGGGAGCGGGCGCAACGATCCGGGTCCGGGTGAACGGGAACTCGGCGGGCACGGCGACCTCGGGCGCGGAGGGGGCCTGGACCGCCGCCGTGCCGGCGCTCTTCGCCGGCCAAGAGCTGCGCGCGACGGCTCAGGCGCTCGGCGAGCTCGAGAGCTCGCGGGAGCTGCCGCGCCCCTCTTCGGCCCCGCCGACTCGCTGGCACGCCCCGTAGCCCGACGCCGCCGGGACACCCCTGCCGCCGCTCCAGTATGCCTCCGGCCGGGCCAGGCGTTGCAGCGTCTCTCCCGTTCCCATCGGTCGAGTGCCCGGATAGAATCCTCCTGAAGGGAGACAGCCCGGTGACACGTGGTGGTGGCCCATGCGAGGGATAGCGAGTCGCCTCAAGGCGAGGCTTGAGAAGAAGCCAAGGGACCTTGCGGACCTCCGGGCCGAGGTCCGCGCCTGTCTCGAGGGGGATGCCGATGGGGAGCCTGGGGTCGAGGGCCTCGTGAGATCCGGCTACGAGCGCCTCCACGCGCGGTACATCGTCGCCCAGAACGCCGCCTCCGTCTTCGCGGAGAGCGTGACGCGGTTCCCCGAGCTGAAGCCCTACGTTTCGATCGCTGGGCCGGCGCGGACAGCTCTGGTACGTGCGCATTTGCCCGCCCCTCGAGGCCTCGGGGGAGCCTCGGAGCGACCGCCACCTGGTGTTCACGACGCCGTACGTAATCCTGCGAACCAGCAAAGCCGAGTGGATGGCTTACTTCGAACGCTCCTTGGCCCTCGCCGAGCTCAGGGACCCCGCGGAGAAGCTGCACGAGCTCATGAAGTTCGGGACCGAGCCCCGGCACTGGTGCGAGTACGTGTTCCTCGCCTACGTCAACCACGTCCAGGAGGCCGTGTTTGTGACGGGCATCCCGGACATCAAGGAGAGCCTCCCGCACGCCGGACCTCAGACGCTGTGAAGCTTAGGGGGAGAAGGGGAGCAGGGTATTGCACGGAGGAGAGAGGGCTCGCATGAAGAAGACTCACGACCAGCTCGACTCGCGCTGGCCGCGCTGCCGTCCAGCCCTCGAGGGCCTGCCCCAGGCTGAGGGCGAGGTCTGGCAAGTCGACGTCCGCCGCTTTCCCGCCTGGATCCTCGAACGAGGCGCTCCGGAGAGGCCCTGGAGCATCCTCGCGACATCCCCCACGACCGGGAAGGTCCTGGGGCAGCGCCTGGCCATGTCTCCCCCCAGCTCCGAGGAGGTCTGGGGCGTGCTTGTCAAGGCCATGATCCAGCCGCTCTTCGGCGAAGCTCACCGGCCCTCCGCGGTGGAGCTCAGGTCGGTGGGGCTCCGCGACCACTTCGCGTTCCGGCTCCGTTCGATCGGGATCGAGCACGGCCTTCGCGAGGAGCTCGACCACATCGATTTCGTGATCGACGATATGGTGGAGGCCACCTCGGCGGAGATAGGCTTCCCGCCTCTCGTCCGCGTGCCGGGAGTGACGCTCGAGCAGCTCGCCGGCCTCCACAGGGCGGCAGCGGGCTTCTACAGGTCTCGGCCCTGGCTCGCCGTCCGAAGCGACGTTCCCGTGCAGCTTGAGTCTGCGGCCTTCGAGCCTCGCAGGTACTACGGCGTCGTGATGGGGCAGGCGGGGCTGACCTACGGCCTCGCCCTCTACGACGACCTCGGCGGCCTGCGAGACTTGCTCGAGAGGCCCGGCTCGGACGAGGAGAACGCCCGGCGCACGTCGGCCATCGCCTTGACGTTCAGCGCGGCCCACGCGATCTCGCCCGCCGACCTGCACGCCATCGAGCGCAATTCCTGGGAGATCGCCGGCCCGAACGCCTACCTGCTTGTCACCCGCGTGCGAAGGGAGCAGGAGCCGACCCTGCCGTCGAAGCTCGACCTCATCGTGCTGGAACGCTCCCTCATTGGCCTTCCCGAATTCCTCCGCAGCCCCTGCGGCCCGAGGCTGCGCTTCGAGCTCCGCTTCCCCGAGCCCCTCGAGCCCCTCGAGCCCCTGCTCATGAGCTGGGCGTGAGCCGCCGGGAAGGCTCGAGGGCCGCCTTGCGGGAGCTGGCCCGCCTCGATCCTTCCGCGGTCCTTGGACGGAAACGGCGAGTCGAGGATCTCGAGGTGCGCATGGCGGACTGACCCGCAAGCCCCTGACCCGCCAGCCCCTTGACAGCCCTGGCCGCGAGGTCGAGAGTTGCTCTCCGATGACCGATTCCATCGACTCCAGGCATGCGCAGAGCCGCGCCGGGGCCCCAGGCCTCGCGGGCGTTCAGGGCCTCGCCAGCGCTGAGGCCCGGGCCGGCGCGCAGCGCCGGGCAGAGGGGCCCGCCCTCTCGCGCCGCCGGTTCCTCGGGGTCTCGGCCTCGCTCGCGGCTGGGGCGGTGGTGGCCGGCGATGCGCTGCCCGCGCCCGCGCAGGCCGCCGGCGCGGCGGTCGCCGGCGGAGCGCCGCGCGCCGGTCCCGTCGCCGCCGCCGGCCCCGAACCCCGCGCCGATCCGCCGGCCTCCGCCGAGGGGAAGGCCCTCGTCGCCATCACCCTCGACCTCGAGATGGCGCGCAACTTCCCGCGCTGGGAGGACACGCACTGGGACTACGAGAAGGGCAACCTCAACGAGGAGACGAAGCGCTACGCCGTCGAGGCCGCCCGCCGTGTAAAGGCCCGCGGCGGCGTCATCCACTTCTTCGCCGTCGGCCGCGCGCTCGAGCAGGAGAAGGTGGACTGGCTCCAGGATATCGTGCGGGCCGGCCACCCCGTGGGGAACCACACCTACGACCACGTCTACGTGCTCGCGACGAAGCCCGAGGAGATCCAGTACCGGTTCCAGCGCGCGCCTTGGCTCATCGAGGGCAAGACGCCGGCCGAGGTGATCCGCGAGAACATCCGCCTCACCACGGCGGCCCTCAAGGCGCGCCTCGGGATCGAGCCGGCGGGCTTCCGTACGCCCGGCGGCTTCGCGAACGGCCTCGAGGGTCGCCCCGACGTGCAGCGCATGCTCCTCGAGCTCGGGTTCCCCTGGGTGAGCTGCAAGTACCCGGCCCACCCGTACGGCGAGCCGGGCAAGGAGCCCGCGCCCGAGGTCCTCGCGGGCATCGTGAAGGCGCAGGAGGCCGCGCAGCCCTTCGCCTACCCCACGGGCCTCATCGACGTGCCCATGAGCCCCATCAGCGACATCGGCGCGTTCCGGAACGCGCGCTGGAAGCTCGCGCGCTTCCTCGAGGCGGTCCGCCTCGGCGTCGAGTGGGCGATCGAGCGCCGGGCGGTCTTCGACCTCCTGTGCCACCCTTCGGTGATGTACGTGATGGACCCGGAGATGCGGGCCTTCGAGCTCGTCTGCGACCTCGTCGAGCGGGCGCGGGACCGAGCGGCGCTCGCGGATCTCGGCACGATCGCCTCGCGCGTTGCCAAGGCCAAGGCGGGAGAGACAGAGGAGAAGAAGGACCGATGAGCCGTCGGGGTGGTCCTGGAGCCTTCCTACGGCCAGCTCGACTACTACTCGCCGGTCCTCCTCTTCCTCGCCCGCGAGCAGCGTCGCCCCCTCTGCCAGCGCCTCGCGCTGTGGGACCGGTCGCTGGGCCGGCTCCAGAGGACCCGTTACGTCACTCCCCACGGCGAGGAGCTGCTCTTCGCGTTCGGGGGCTACGCCTACCTCTGGTACGACCCGGGGCTCCCGGCCCTCGCGGAGGCCGCCGCGGCTCGGGGCGTAGGAGCCGGGAAAGCAGGAGGAGCCTCAGGTGCCGGAGACGGGAAGCTTTCGTACCACTTCCCCTCGGTCGGCGAGGCCTACCTGCGTGCGTCCTGGAAGCCGGGCGACCTACTCGTGGGCGTGCGGAAGGGCGAGCTCGTGGTGCACGCCGGCGGGCCTCGCGGTGCGGGCGGTCGAGGACGGCGACTCGACGGCCTCGATCCGCTGCGGCGGCGGGGCGGAGGGCGAGCTCTCGATCGTCCTCGAGCGCGATGAGCGGCGCGTCGTCGTCCGCCGCCGGGCTCCCGGCGAGTGGCGCTCCCCTGCCGCTATTCCTCCCGGGCGAGCCCGTGCAGCTCGGCGAACGGGTCCCAGGCGGGATCCTCATGCCATTCGTACTCGGTGCCGTCCGCCAGGGACTTGGCCGCCGGCCTGCCGAAAAGCCGCGCGATCACCGCCAGCGACATGTCCATGCCCGCCGAGACGCCCGAGGAGGTCACGAACTTGCGGCGTGGTCCAAGACCGGGTAACACCCGGTCTTGAAC
>JACQVW010000789.1 GCA_016209535.1 Planctomycetota bacterium
ACATCATCGTGCGCGAGAGCGAGGTGGTGGTGTCCATACCCCGGCCGAAATAGGAGGCGGGGCGTGGTTCAAGGAGCGCCCTGCGAGTGGTCGCCGGCGCTGCAAGCCTGTCAGGTTCTGAAGACCAAGGAGGAATGCCACCATGCCGGCCCTTCGCCCTGGCGCTCTACCCGCCGCCTTCGCCATAGCCTGGACCTGGGCGTCGAGCCCCGCGCAAGATCCGTCGGGGCCGCCCCTCCCCGGCACGGAGCCCTTGACCCTGACGGGCGACATCGCCAGCCGCCTCGTCGACGGCGTGGACCGGTTCCTCCTCCGCGAGCTCGAACGCTCCGTCGAGCGGCGGGCGCGGCACTGGAAGCGGGACCTCTCGTCCCACGAGGCCTACGAGCGCTCGGTCGAGTCCAACCGGAAGCGCCTCGCGCACATCCTCGGCGTGCGGGACCCGCGGGTGCCGTTCGACGGGCTCGAGTACGTGGCGACGACGGCCCGCCCCTCGCTCCTCGCCCGCGGCGAGAGCTACGAGGTCCACGCCGTGCGGTGGCCCGCCTTCGGCGACGTCCACGGCGAGGGGCTCCTCCTCGAGCCGGTGGGGAGGAAGCCGCTGGCCCAGGTGGTCGCCATCCCCGACGCGGACTTGACCCCGGAGCAGGTCTGCGGGCTCGCGGACGGCGTGCCGACGGAGTCGCGGTACGCGGCGTGGCTCGCCGCGCAGGGCTGCCGGGTCGTCGTGCCGGTCCTCATCGACCGGCGCATGGCGACCCGCAAGCCCGGCGGCGGAGGCGCGGAGCTCACGTCGCGGGAGTTCATCTACCGCTCGGCCTTCGAGCTGGGGCGGCACCTGATCGGCTACGAGGTGCAGAAGGTGCTCGCCGCGGTCGACTGGATGGCGAAGCGGCCCGAGCCCGAGGCGAGGAGGATCGGCGTCGCCGGCTGGGGCGAGGGCGGGCTCATCGCCCTCTTCGCCGCGGCGCTCGACTCGCGCATCGCCGCCGCATGCGCCAACGGCTGCTTCGACGACCGCCGCAACGTGTGGCAGGAGCCCATCGACCGGAACGTCTTCGGCCTCCTCGACGAGCTCGGCGATGCGGAGCTGGCCTCGCTCATCGCCCCGAGGGCTCTCGTGGTCGAGGCCGCCCGCGGCCCCGAGCTGGTGCTCCCGGGGAAGGGCGGCGCGCCGGCGCGGCTCGTGACCCCCCGGATCGAGGACGTGCGGAGCGAGGTGGAGCGGGCGCGGGCGCTCGTGAAGGGTCTCGAGCCGGCCCCGCGGATCGAGCTGATCGAGAGCGGGGACGGGAAGGGTCCCTTCGGCACGCCGGAGGCCCTCCGCAAGCTCCTCGAGGCCCTCACCGGCGGCAAGGTCGAGCTGGTCGCCCCCGTCCCCTTCGTGCGCGCCCTCGAGGAGGGCCCCGATCCCGCGGCGCGCCAGGCGCGCCAGCTCCACGAGCTCGACCGCCACAACCAGGCGCTCCTCGCCGAGAGCCCCTACGTCCGCGCCGAGATCACCAAGCGCCTCGACACGAGCTCCCTCGAGAAGTACGAGCGCTCCTCCGAGGAGCTCCGGCGCTTCTTCCGGGAGGAGGTGATCGGCTGGTTCGAGGAGAAGCCGCTGCCTCCGAGCCCGCGCACGCGCAAGGCCTACGAGGGCGCCGGCTGGACGGGCTACGAGGTCGTCCTCGACGTGTTCCCCGGCGTGATCGCCTACGGCGTCCTCCTCCTCCCCGCCGACCTGAAGCCGGGCGAGAAGCGCCCCACCGTGGTCTGCCAGCACGGCCTCGAGGGGCGGCCCGAGCACGTGATCCGGGGCGACCAGGCCGCCTACCACGACTTCGCCGCGAAGCTCGCCGAGCGAGGCTTCATAACCTTCGCCCCGCAGAACCTCTACCTCTTCGGCGACCGCTTCCGGACGCTGCAGCGGAAGGCGAACCCGCTCAAGAAGACCCTCTTCTCGATCATCGCGCCCCAGCACCAGCAGATCGTCGACTGGCTCGAGACCCTGGAGCACGTCGACGCGAAGCGCATCGCCTTCTACGGCTTGAGCTACGGCGGGAAGACGGCCATGCGCGTCCCGGCGCTCGTCACGGACTACTGCCTCTCGATCTGCTCCGCCGACTTCAACGAGTGGGTCTGGAAGAACGCCTCGACGCGCAGCCCCTACAGCTACGTGTGGACGGGCGAGTACGAGATCTTCGAGTTCGACCTCGGGAGCACGTTCAACTACGCCGAGATGGCGGCCCTCATCGCCCCGAGGCCCTTCATGGTCGAGCGCGGCCACTTCGACGGCGTCGCCCCCGACGAGGCCGTAGGCTACGAGTTCGCGAAGGTGCGGTTCCTCTACGCGGCGCGCCTCGGTGTCGGCGACCGCTGCGAGATCGAGTGGTTCGTGGGGCCGCACACGATCCACGGCAAGGGCACCTTCGCGTTCCTGCACCGGCACCTTGGCTGGCCGAAGAGGTAGCGGGGCACATGGCGGGCCCGAGAGATCCGGAGCGGCACCGCCAGGGGCGAGCCAAGCGAGAAGGTCTTCCAGGACTTGCGCAAGAAGTTCTCGTGAAACCGGTCGTCAGTCGCAGGCCAGACTACTGGCGGGATCGCGAGCCTGAGCCGATATAGGTCGAGCTATCCCTGCGGCGGGCCGCCCTGGCCGCCGCCCGGCGAGGGCCCCTGCCCCTGTCCGGACCCTCTCGCCTCGCCGCCGGGCCCGGCGCCCCCGCCCGGGCCGCCCCCGCCGGGACCTCCGCGGCCGCGGCGGCGTCCCCGGCGGCGCCTGCGGCGGCCCTGCCCGTGCTGGCCCGAGGCCTCGCCGGGCGGTCCCCCGGGCTGCCGGTGCGGGTGGTGGTGACCGTGCTCGCGGTGCTGTCGGTGCTGCCCGCGCTCCCCCGGCTGCCCGTGCTCGCGGCGGTGCCCGTGCTCTCGCTCCTGCCCACGCTCCCGGGGCGGCCCGTGCTCCCGGGGGTGCCCGTGCCCCGGGCGGGCGCCTTGCCGCTCGCGCTCGTGCTCCCGGGGAGCGCCCGGGCGTCCGTGCCGCTCCGCTCCGCCGCCCGTCGGCACAGGGCTCTTCTCGCCCCTCTCGACCAGCGCATCGTCCACGTCGAAGTAGTCCGTCTTGAGGAAGTCGTCGTTGATCTCCTCGATCTTGATCCGCGGAGGGCGCTGTTGCCGCGGGCGCTCGGCCCCGAGCTCCGCAGCGGGGGCTCCCGGCGCGCGAGGCTCCTCCAGGCCGGCCGCCTCGGAAGGCTCGGAGGGCTCGGAAGGCTCGAGCGGCTCGCCCCCGCCCCACGGGGCGTCCTCCGCCGGCTCCTCGCGGGCAGGCTCCCGCGAGTGAGGCCGGTGCTCCGCGCCGCCACCTCGCTCAACGCCCCGCTCAACGCCTCGCTCAACACCCTGCTCAACGCCCCGCTCAACACCCCGCTCAACGCCCCGGCGCCTCCGCCGGCGGCGGC
>JACQVW010000790.1 GCA_016209535.1 Planctomycetota bacterium
CGGGAGGCAGCACGAAGGGGAAGCTCAGCCCTTCCGCGTCGGAGTGCCCCGCGATCCAGCCGCTCCCGCTGACCGCCACCGCCTCGCCGCCGGTGCCGAGGGGCCGCAGCACCTGGACGTCGTTCCCGTACCGGGTGAGCGGCCAGGGCGTCGAGCTGCCGCCCCGGACCGGGATCGTCCACCGGAAGCCGACGAGCTGGCCGCAGGGGCCGAGGTCGCGGTACCAGTCGTTGAGCGGTCCGCCGTCGATGAGCGCCGCGGAGTAGCCGCCCGCGGCGCGCGCGGGAGGGGAAAGGGCGAGGGAGAGGGCGCCCGCGAGCAGGGCGGCGGACAGAGTCGAGCGTGCGATCCGAGCGAACATGGTTGCCTCCTTTCAGGATTCCAGGAATGGCGCTGGCCGGCTCTCCGGCCGCCGGCGCTCGACCGTCGAGCACCGGCTTTCAACCCGCCAACCGTCGCCGGGCGATGGCGAGCGTCAGGAAATCCGGAGACCCTCCGGTGCCGCGGTGCCGCGGTGCTGGCGGCCGCCTGGACGCCGCCTCGGGGGCCCAATAAACTGGCGCGGGTCCGCGGTCCCGTCATGGTCGAAGCCAAGAACGACATCACCCGGCTCTTGAAGCTGAGCCGAGAGGGGGAGGAAGGCGCCTGGTCGCAGCTCATGCGACTCGTCTTCGACGAGCTCCACGCCATCGCCGAGGCGCGCCTCGCGCGGCTCCGGCCGGGGCAGACGATCCAGGCGACGGACCTCGTGAGCGAGGCCTACTTGCGCCTCCTCCGGACCCGCGGCGAGGTGGACTGGAGCCACCGCGGCCACTTCCTGGCGGTGGCTTCCCTGGTCATGCGCGACGTGCTCGTCGACCAGGCGCGTCGGCGCCTGCGCCGCAAGCGCGGGGGGGCGTGGCGCAAGGTGACGCTTGCCGTTGACCTGGTCGGCGCTCAGGCCCGCGATGAGGACCTCGTCGCCCTCGACGAGGCGCTCGGCCGCCTCAAGGCGATGGAGCCACGGCAGCACGAGGTGGTGATGCTGAAGTTCTTCGGCGGGCTCGAGATCGACGACATCGCCCGCGCCCTCGACGTCTCGCCGTCCACGGTGGACCGTGAATGGCGCTTCGCACGCGCCTGGCTCCACCGCGAGCTGGCGCGCGAGCGGAGGAGCCCCTGAACGTGGACCCCGCCCGCCTGGCGCGAGTCAAGGATCTCTTCTGGAAGGCGAGCGAGGTCGCGCCCGAGCTGCGCGGGCCGCTCCTCGACCGCGAGTGCGGCGGGGAGACCGACCTGCGGCGCGAGGTGGAGTCGCTCCTCGCGGCCCACGGCGCCCCTGGCGGCCCCCTCGACCTGACGGCGCCGCGGCCCGAGGCGCGCGGGGGGCCCACGGACGGCGCCGCGCCCGACCCCGACAGGCCGGTCACCGCGTCGCTCCCGGAGCGCGTCGGCAGCTACAAGCTCCTCGGCCTCCTGGGCGAGGGCGGGATGGGGGTGGTCTACCGGGCGGAGCAGGCGAACCCCCGGCGCACGGTCGCGCTCAAGCTCCTGCGCCCCGGCCTCGCCACGCCGCGCATGCTGCGCAGGTTCGAGCTCGAGGCGCAGGTCCTCGGCCGGTTGCAGCATCCCGGGATCGCGCAGATCTTCGAGGCCGGGACCGTGGAGGAGCGCGGCTGCATGGACGTCTACTTCGCCATGGAGCTCGTCGAGGGCGCGGACCTGGTCGCGCACGCGGACTCGAGCCGCCTCGGCCGCCGCAATCGGCTCGAGCTCTTCGCCAGGGTCTGCGACGCGGTCCAGTACGCCCACCAGCGGGGCGTCATCCACCGCGACCTCAAGCCGGCGAACATCCTCGTCGACGCGGCGGGCCAGCCCAAGGTGCTCGACTTCGGGGTGGCGCGCACGACCGACGCCGATGTCCGCCTCACGACCCTCGCCGACGGCCGGGGCGGGATCGTCGGCACCTTGCACTACATGAGCCCCGAGCAGGTGAGCGGCGAGGACCTCGAGATCGACACCCGGTCCGACGTCTACGCGCTCGGGGTCATCGCCTACGAGCTCCTCTCCGGGCGCCTGCCCTTCGACTTCACCGGCCAGCGCATCACGGAGGCACTGCGGCGCATCGCCGAGGAGCCGCCGCCGCCGCTGAGCTCCGTCCAGCGCGACCTGGCGGGCGACCTGGAGGCGATCGTCCACAAGGCGCTCGAGAAGGACAAGGCCCGCCGGTACGGCTCGGCGGCCGAGCTGGCCGAGGACGTCCGCCGCTTCCTGCGGCGCGAGCCGGTCGCGGCGCGCCGGCCGACCCTCGCCTACCGGCTGCGTCGCTTCGTCCAGCGCAACCGGGTCCTCACGGGCGGCCTCGCGGCCGTCTTCCTGGCGCTCGCCGCGGGCGGCGCGGCCACCGCCTGGCAGGCGATCCGGGCGGAGCGGGCGCGCGCCGCGGCCCAGCGGACCGCGGACCGCCAGGAGAAGGTTCTCGCGTTCCTCAAGGGGCGGCTCTTGACGCGCCCGGACGCGTTCGCGGGGGGATCGCGCGACGTCACGTTCGTGGAGGTGCTCGACGCCATCGTCCGGGAGAAGGAGGCCATATTCCCCGACGACCCGGAGGTGCGCGCCGAGGTGCTCTCGACCATCGCCGAGAGCTACCGCGGCCTCTCGCGCCTCGTCGAGGCCGAGCGTTTCCTCGAGGAGTCGCTCGCGATCCTGCGGGGGCTCTTCGGCGAAGCCGATGCCAGGACGCTCGCGGCGCTGAACGACCTGGGCCTCGTCCTCGAGGAGCAAGGTCGCGCCGCGGAGGCCCGCGACGCCCTCGCGGAGGCGCTCGCGAAGAGCCGCAGCGTGCTCGGCCCAGAGCATCCGCAGACCCTGAGCGCCGCGAACAACCTCGCTCTCGCCCTCAAGGCGCTCGGGGACCACGCGGGGGCCCGCCGCCTCCTCGAGGACACGGTCGAGGCCCGCCGCCGGCTCCTCGGCGAAGCCCATCGCGACACGCTTACCGCCATGGGGAACCTGGCGCAGCTTTACGCCGACCATGGCCCGGTGGCGAAGGCCAAGCCGCTCTTCCGCCGGGTGCTCGCGAGCCACGAACGGACTCTGGGCCCCGATCACCCGGAGACGCTGATCTCCGCGAGCATGTTGAGTGCTCACCTCCAGCTCCTCGGCGAGCTAGCGGAGGCCGAGGACCTGCGGCGCCGCTGTCACGCCGCCCTGGTCCGGGTCCTGGGCGAGAAGCACGACGACACGATCGCGTCCTGGTTCCACCTGGCGAAGCTGCTGCACCAGCGCGGCAAGCTCGATGAAGCCGTCGAAGAGCTCCGGGCCGCCTTGCAGCGGATGCGCGAGGTGCACCGCGAGGACAACGTCCACACGACCTACCTCCTGAGCCAGATCGGGCTCGCGCTGCTCGATGCGGGCAAGCTCGACGAGGCCGAGGCGCCGCTGCGGGAGTCGCTCGAGACGCGCAGGCGGCTCCTGGGCGAAGGTCACCCCGATGCGTTGTTCGCGGAGTACTCGCTGGCGCAGCTCGAGCTCAAGCGTGGCCGGCTCGAGGCGGCGGAAAGCGGGCTGCGGCGCGTCCTCGAGCGCGCGGGCGCGGCGCTGCCGGAGGACGACTGGCGCGCGGCGCGCATGCGGGTGGATCTCGGGCTCTGCCTCACGGGTCTCGCGCGGTACCCGGAGGCCGAGGCGGCGCTGCGGCGAGCGCTCTCCGGTCTCGAGGCCGCCTTCGGGCCCGAGAACCCGCACTGCCGGGCGGCGCTCGAGGGGCTCCAGCGCCTCTACGAGGCCTGGGGCCGTCCTGCGGAGGCCGCGGCGGTCGAGGCGAAGCTGCAGGCCGCAGGCAGCCCCGCCTCCCCCGCGCCGTGAGCGCGGCGAAGCTCACCTCTCCACCCACCGCAGCCTCGCCGAGCGCACCCGCGGGTTGGCGCGGACCTCGACCGCAGCGACACGGAGTGGCCGAGCATGGCCGCCGCCATGGCCGCGACGGGCAAGCGGTGCGCGGGCTGCCACAAGGGATCCCTGAAGCTCCCCGAGAGCCCCTCGGACGAC
>JACQVW010000791.1 GCA_016209535.1 Planctomycetota bacterium
GTCTTCGTCTCGGCCGACGAGGAGGTGGGGAGCCCGACCGCCCACCCTCCCATGGAGCGGCTCGTCCCGCGGGGCGCGACGGCCCTCGTCCTCGAGCCGCCCCTCGAGGACGGCTCCTTGAAGGTCCGGCGGAAGGGCGTCGGCATGTACCGCCTGGAGGTCGAGGGGGCCGAGGCCCACGCGGGCCTGGACCCGGAGCGCGGCGCGAGCGCCGTCGCCGAGGTCGCCCGGCGGGTCCTCGAGGTGCTCTCCTGGGCGGACCCCGCCCGCGGCATCACCGTGAACATAGGCCGGATCGAAGGCGGCATCGCGACGAACGTCGTCGCGGGCCGCGCGGCGGCGGGGATCGACATGCGCTTCGACGAGCTCCCGGCCGGCGAGGAGATCCACCGCAGGCTCCTCGAGCTGAGGCCCCAGGACCTGCGCACGCGCATCGCGGTCACGGGCGGGATCATCTTCCCGCCCCTCGTGCCCGACGCGGCCACGGAGAGGCTCGCCGCGATCGCGCAGCGGGTCGGGCGCGAGCTGGGCCTCGAGCTGGGCCTCGGCAAGTCGGGCGGCGGGAGCGACGGGTGCCACCTCGCGTCGCGGGGCGTCCAGGTCCTCGACGGCCTCGGCGTCGAGGGCGGCGGCGCCCACTCGCCCGGCGAGCACGTCCTGATCGAGAGGCTCCCCGTGCGCGCCGCGCTGCTCGCAAGCCTGGTCCTGGCCCTCGACGGGGAGGCGTGAGGCGTCCTGGGTAGAGACGGCTTTGGCCGCGAGGGCGAGCGCCCCGTGCCGAGGGCCGAGCCGACTCTTCCCCACCCGCAACCCCCAGCAGCGACGGGAGTAACGCCGCCGCCCCCGGGTTTCCGGGGGCGCTCTCATGATCCTCTCATGAAAGGGCGGTACCTTGGAAGCTCAACGAGGCATCACGTTTCGAGCTCTCCCAAGCGCTCGAGGAAAGGAGCAGGCATCCATGGAATCCATCCAGCGGCTCTCGGTCATCCTGCTGCTCGCAGGCATCCCGGCGACAAGCTTCGGCCAGACGGCTTCGAAGTCGAGCGGGGATGTGAATGCGGACGGTCGGATCGATATCTCCGATGCGATCTACATCCTCAACTGGAAGTTCCTGGCGGGCCCCGCCCCGGCGCCGATCCAGTGCCCGCCGGTCGAGCCCGGGAGCCCGGAGCTCGAGCCGAGCCGGCACTGGAAGCTCGACTTCAGCGAGGAGTTCTTCCCCCGGGACCGCGAGCTCCTGACCGAGGGGAGGAGCCCGTTCCTCGTCCTCGAGCCCAGGTATCAGCTCGTCCTCGCGGGCGAGGAAGACGGGGAGGAGGTCCGCGTGGTGGTGACGGTGCTCGATGAGCTGGAGGCCGTCGGCGGCGTCGCCACGCGCGTCGTCGAGGAGCGCGAGTGGCAGGGCGGCGAGCTCTCCGAGGTCTCGAGGATCTTCGTGGCCCTCTCGGCGACCACGGGGGACGCGTACTGGTTCGGAGAGTCGATCGCAGTCTACGAGGACGGCGCGATCGCGGGCTACGACGAAACCTGGCGCGCCGGGGAGGGCGGCGCGGAGCCGGGGGTGCTCCTCCCCGGAAGCCCGATGATCGGCGCCCGCTACTACCAGGCCTCGGCGCCCGGGGCCGCCATGGACCGCGCGGAGGTCATCGCGATCCTCGATTCGTTCGAAGTGCCGGCGGGCGAGTTCGAGAACGTGCTCTTCGTCTACGAGACGAGCGCCATCGAGACGGGGGAGGCGAGCGAGAAGCTCTACGCTCCCGGAGTCGGGATGATCAAGGACGGGGAGCTCGAGCTCGTCGCATTCGGGTTCCTCGACGTGAGGTAGGTCGGCCCACCGTCCGCGCCGCCGGCCGGCCTCACCTACTCGCGCGCTCGCGTGCCCTTGCCGGCAGCGTCGGCGACGAGCTCCTTCAGCTCGGGGGCCGGATCGCGGGACATGCGGTCCCAGACCTTGCGGGTCTCCTCCAACAAGGCCCTGTAGCCCGGGTCGGAGGCGTCCCGGAAGACCTCCGGCCGGCACTTGCCCCATCCCCCCGCCGACTTCGCGAGGGGGGCCAGCAGGTAGAGGCTCGCCTCGGGGCGCCGGGGATCGATCCACCCGGGCCGCGCCAGGTCGGCGCCCTGGTGGCAGGCGCCGCAGCGCCGGTCCTCGATAGCTCGAACGGCGGCCATGTCGGCGGGCCCCGGCCGATAGCCCCAGCGCCCCCAGTCGTGGACGCTGACGAACGAGCCGAGGTACAGGCCGTTCGAGTCGATCCACGTCAACAGAGTGAGCCACTCGTCCCGCTCCAGCTTGACGCCCTCGTGGCCCGCCTTGAGGAGCTTGACCAGCTCGCTCTTCCCGGACCCGAACTGGTAAGGCTGGCTGACGTCGAACTTGATCCGGCCCGGGCCCGCATCGAAGGGGACATGGGAGCGGGGCACGTACCTGCTCAGCGCGTCGAAGCTCGTCGAGTGGGCGCGGTCGTGGGCCGGGCCGGTCAGGCCCGGGAACAGGTCCACCTCCCCGGCCGGCCTGAGGCCGCTGTGGCAGGTGACGCAGCGCCCGTCCAGCACCGGCTGGACGTCGCGCAGGAAGCTGATCGGACGGTCGCTGCCCCAGGGGGGAGGCTCGGGCGCCGAGGGGCCGCGGCGCGTGGCCGTGAGACCGGCCGGCGGCGGCGACGCGAGCTGGGTCTCGTGGCAGCCCGTGCAGCTCCGCCGCTCGCCGGGCTGGAAGCTCACGAGGCTGCGCATGCGCCGCACCTCGACGAAGCTCTCGTCCAGAGCCTGGAAGTAGAGGCCCACGCCCGCCGGCACCATGAAGTGGGCCGAGCCGTCGGCCTCCACCGGCACGATGCCGAGGGTCCGCTTCATCGTGTAGTCGTGCTCCCGCGGGTACCGGCTGGCCCCGACCTTCGTGTAGGGCCACGGCATGGCCTCGCTGATGCGGATGAACCGCACCGTGCCCGGGGGCACCCCCAGGCCCTGGCCCACGTCGGTGACCACCAAGGTCGCGTGCGGCGCGCCGGGATCGGTCGAGTCCGGCAGCACGGGAGGAACGGGGCGCAGCTCGAGCGGGACGGGGCTGAAGCACGAGATGTCGGGGTCCCGGTAGATCAGCTCGCGGTTCCCGTGGACGTCGATCACGTAGAGCCCGTAGCCCGCGGCGCGGGCCATGTCGCCGTCGGGGACGCCGGCGAGGTAGTGCCCCCACGGGATCCCGTCGTCCGTGTCCTTCGCGTGAACGGGGTCGCAGCCGGGGTTGTAGGCGACGAGGAAGCACTTCTCCGAGAGGGGCCACGGGGTGGTGTAGTAGCCGTAGCCGGCGACCCCTCCTTCCGGGACCGGAGGGGCCGTCAAGCCCCCCTCGAACACCGAAAACCCCGGCGTGACGACCTCCAGGGCCGCCGCATCGGAGATGCCGCGCTTCAGGTCGATGCGGACGATCGGGCCCGCGGGGTTCGTGTGGTGTCCCGTGGCCACGGCGACGATCCTGGAGCTCTCGGGCACGGCCCGGGCCTCCTCCAGGCTGAAGGGGTAGTCCATGTGCGCCTTGTAGAGCGCGTCCTGCTGCGTCCCGTCGGGCCGGCTGACCCACAGGTTCTGGGTGTGGAGCAGGCCGCCGCGCTCGTGGTACTCCCAGCGCGTGTAGAAGAGGCGGCCGTCGTTGAGGACGCGCGGGAAGGTGTCGCTGTCCTTGTGGCTCGTGAGGCGGCGCAAGTCGCCGCCATCGGGCGCGATCGAGTAGAGGTTCACCATCGGCTCCGACCACGGATCGGGGTCGCACTGGGCGTTGTGGCCGCAGCGCTCCGAGGCGAAGGCGATCCGTCCGTCCGGCAGATAGCAGGGGTCGACGTCGTGCCAGGGCTCGCCCGTGAGCTGCCGGAGGCCGCCGGTGCTCAGGTCCAGCTCGTGGAGGTGCGTGTGGCCTTCCGTGACGTAGCAGTCGTACTCGAAGCGCCGCTCGGGGCTGGGCCGCTTGACGTCCGCGTTCCAGAAGCCGAAGACGACGCGGCCGGCGTCGTACGACAGGTCGTGGCCTCGGAGGACGCCCTTCCCGAGCCGGCCGCGAAGGAGAGGCGCCGGGCGGCCCTCCGGGCGGAGCTCCGGCCGGAGGCCAGCGAGCACGTACAGGTCGCCGCCTGGCTGAGCGGGCCAGTCCATGTAGCGCGCCGAAGGGAACTGGTGCCGGTGGATGTTCATCGTGCGCGGCGA
>JACQVW010000792.1 GCA_016209535.1 Planctomycetota bacterium
ACGCCGAGGAGCGGGAAGGCTCCTCCGCCGAGGCCCCCGAGGCGTCCTGCGTCAGGTCCTCCGCGAGGTGGCTCAAGATGAAGATCGCGGCCGACTGGGCGGCCACGGCGTTCTCGAGCTCCCCGTAGCGCATCTGGGCGATGTGCTCCTCCATCTTCGTGGTGAAGTGGAGCTGGAAGACGACGAGGTACAGGACCACGAAGACCACCATGACGACGAGGAGGGCGATCCCCTCCCGCCGGGTCCGGGTCCGGAGTTGATCTCGGAAGCGCAGGCTCATGAGGGTAACCAGGAGGAGCGATTATCTTCGGTCGCCGTCCAGGCCTCCACCAGCAAAAAGCCATGCAATCGGGGTTCCCCGCCCCCGGCGGGAGAGGAGCCTCTCCTGGGATTATCGACAGGATGGCCTGAAGTCCTTTCCTCGTATCGCGTTGCTTTCTGACGGGGGGCCCGCGTACGCCAGGGGCGGCGCTCGCTGCGGGTCGCCCCGGAGGCCGCGGGGCCCGCCGCGGGGTGCACTCCCTGTCTGGACTCGAAACACCTCTGTCCTCGCGTCACCCCCTCGCGACCCGCCTCCCCGGGCCCTGCCCCTGGCGGCCCGGGGCAGGGGCTGGCAAAATGGCCCCGTCGGCCTCTCGGCCGGCGCGTCCCCATGCCCGATAACATCAGCGTCCCCCCGCACCTCTTCGGGCGGCACCTCGTCCGCTTCAAGGTGTCCCAGGTCCCCCACCGCTTCACGGACGTCCTCGTCCTCGGGAGCGGCGTGGCTGGGCTCTCGGCCGCCCTCGAGGCCTCGAAGGACCCGGGCATCGAGGTCCTCCTCGTCGCGAAGGACAAGCTCGAGGAGACCGCGACAGCCTACGCCCAGGGGGGGGTGGCGGCAGTCCTCTCCCCCGAAGCGACGGGGGACTCGGCGGACCAGCACGCCGCGGACACCATCGCCGCCGCGGACGGCCTCGCCGACGAGGAGGCCGTGAAGGTCACGGTGATCGAGGGGGTGGAGCGCGTGCGCGACCTCCTGGCCCTGGGCGCCGCCTTCGACCGCGACGAGGACGGCCGAGTCCACTTCACCCTCGAGGGGGGGCACACGTTCCCGCGGATCCTTCACCACGGCGACACGACGGGGAAGGAGGTCGAGCGCGTCCTCCTCGAGGCCGTCCTCGAGCGGCCCAACGTCACCGTCCTCCACCACACCTTCGCCGCGGACATCCTCACCCGCGACGGCGAGGCTCGCGGGGCCGTCCTGTCGCGCCCCGACGGCGAGCTCGAGGCGGCCTGGGCGCGGAGGACGGTCCTCGCGACCGGCGGCGCCGGCCGCCTCTACCGCGAGGCCACGACCCCTCAGGTGAACACCGGCGACGGGGTCGCCATGGCCTTCCGCGCGGGCTGCGTGCTGCAGGACCTCGAGTTCGTGCAGTTCCACCCCACCACGCTGTACCTCGCCGGCGCCGACCGGTTCCTCATCACCGAGGCGGTGCGGGGCGAGGGCGGCGTCCTCCGCGACGGGGCCGGGGAGCGCTTCATGCACCGCTTCCACCGCCTCGCCGAGCTGGCGCCGCGCGACGTGGTGTCGCGGGGGATCATCACGGTCCTCCGGGAGCGCGGCGAGAACAAGGTGTTTCTCGACCTCTCGGCGATCCCGCCCGAGCGCATCCGGTCGCGCTTCCCGCGGATCCTCGAGATCCTGCGCGGCTTCGGCATCGACATCCTCCGCGATCCGATCCCCGTGCGGCCCAGCGCACACTACTCGATCGGGGGCGTCGTGACGGACCTCTTCGGCCGGACGAGCCTCCGGGGCCTCCTCGCCGCCGGCGAGGTGGCCTCCACGGGCCTCCACGGCGCGAACCGCCTCGCATCGAACTCCCTCCTCGAGGGCCTCGTCTTCGGGCACCGCGCGGGGCGGCTGGCGCTCCAGGAGGCCAGGACGGCTCCGGCCCCCGAGCCCTTCAGCGTCCCGGGCCCGCCGCCCGCCGCGGGCCCCAAGCCTGCGGCCCTCGACCTGGGCGACCTGACATCGAGCTTGAAGAGCCTCCTCTGGCAGAAGGTGGGCATCGAGCGTCACGGCGCCGAGCTGGCGGCGGCGCTGGGCCAGATCCGCTCCTGGATGCCTTACGCCCTCGGCAGCAGCTTCCACGAGGTGCCGAGCTGGACCGTGCAGAACATGGTTTCGACGGCCTACCTGATCACGCTCTCGGCCCTCCGGCGGGAGGAGTCCCGCGGAGTCCACTTCCGGACCGATCACCCCTCCCGCGACGACACGCGATGGCAAAAGCACACGACCCTCTCCCAGGCCGATCTCCGGGACGCGACGGCGGCCCGCTGAGCGGCCCTGCCGCCTCGAAGCTCGACCGCACGGAGGGGACCACGCGGCCGAGCGAGCGCGCGCTCCTCGTCAAGGCCCAGATCAAGGGCCGGATAGACGCCGAGAACCCCCTCGCCGAGGTCACGGCCCTCGCCGAGACGGCCGGGGTCGTCGTCGCCGGCACGATCCTCCAGAAGCTCACGCGGCCCCACCCGGCCACCTACCTCGGGAAGGGCAAGGTGGAGGAGATCGCGGGCCTCGCCCAGGCCCTCGACGTGGACGTGGTGATCACCGACAACGACCTGAGCCCGGCCCAGGAGCGCAACCTCGAGGAGGCCACCCGGCGCAAGGTCGTCGACCGCAGCCAGCTCATCATGGACATCTTCAGCCAGCGGGCCCGCACGAAGCAGGCGAAGATGCAGGTCGAGCTGGCCCAGCTCAAGTACACGATGCCACGCCTCAAACGGCTCTGGACCCACCTCTCGCGTTTCGAGGGCGGCATCGGCATGCGGGGCCCCGGCGAGACGCAGCTCGAGGAGGACAAACGGATCATCGAGCGGAAGATCCAGAAGCTCGCGCGGGATCTCGAGGCCATCGAGGTCCGGAGGGAGTCGTCCTTCGTGCACCGCCGGAACGAATTCGTGATCGCCCTCGTGGGCTACACGAACGCGGGCAAGTCGACGCTCCTCAACCGCCTCACGGGGTCCGACGAGCTCGTCGAGGACAAGCTCTTCGCGACCCTCGAGACGCGCGTGCGGCGCTGGCCCCTCGAGGTGAACCGCCATGTCCTCCTGACGGACACGGTGGGGTTCATCCGGGATCTGCCTCACCACCTCGTCGCGAGCTTCCACGCGACCCTGGCCGAGACGCAACAGGCGGACCTCCTCTTCCACGTCGTGGACGCGAGCTCCCCCGAGGCGATCCACCAGATCTCGACCGTGCGCAAGGTGCTCGGGACGCTCGAGTGCGCCGAGAAGGAGGCCTGGGTCCTCTTCAACAAGTGGGACCAGGTCGGCCCGGAGATCCTTCCGGAGGCGAGGAACCTCGAGGAACGGCTCGTGCCCCGGGAACGGGGCTTCAAGATCTCGGCCCAGAACGGGCTCGGGATCCCCGAGCTCCAGGCGGCGGTCGTCGAGAGGATCCACGGTCGCGACGAGGAGATCGAGGTGCTCCTGCCGCACCACCGGGGCGACCTCGTCGCCTACCTGAAGCAGAACGGCCGCGTGCTCGAGAGTGAGTACACGGCCGAGGGCGTCCGCATGAGGGCCGCGCTCTCCCCCGCTCGCCTCGGGAAGCTCCGGAGCCTGCTCCCGGAGGGCACGGAGCTCGACGGGGGGACGCGTCCGGCCCCGCGGTGAGCGTACGCGCGCCGCAGCCCCTCAAAGCCACTGTTCCAGGGCCTTCTCCGCCTCCGGCGAGAGGTCCTTCGGCACGGTGACCACGACGCGCACGAGGTGGTCGCCCTTCTCTCCGCGACCGTCGATCCCCTGGCCGCGCAGCCGGAGCCAGGAGTCCGATGACGTGCCCTTCGGGATCTTGAGACGGATCCGGCCGCGCAGCGTCAGGACCTCGACCTCGCCGCCCAGGAGCGCCGTCTTCACGGGGACCTTCACGGAGGTGCGGATGTCGAGCCCGTCCCGCGAGAGCTCCGGGTGCGGCTCGACCTTGATCTCGAGGTAGAGGTCCCCCGGCGGGCCGCCGTGGGCGCCCGCCTCGCCTTGGCCCCCGAGGCGCAGGACCTGGCCGTCGCCCACTCCCGGAGGGATCTTGAGCGCGATCCGCCTCTCGCGCGACGCGCGCCCCTCGCCCCCGCAGGCGCGGCAGACGCGGTCCGGCCGCTGGCCCGTGCCCCCGCAGGCAGGGCAGGGGGAGCTGACCGAGAAGAAGCCTCCTTGCCTCCGGCCCGCCTTCGAGACGTGGCCCGTCCCGCCGCACTGCCCGCAGGCCTCCGGCGCGGCGCCGCCCTCGGAGCCCGTGCCCCGGCAGGAGCCGCAGGCCTCGCGGACCGTCACCGCGATCTCGCGCGACGCGCCGAGGGCCGCATCGAGGAAGCCGACCGACAGCGTGTAGCGCACGTCGCCGCCCCGCCGCGGCCGGCGCGTCTCGCGGTAGAAGCGCCGCCCGAAGAGGTCGCCGAAGATGTCCGGGAAGTGCGAGAAGATGTCCTCGGCGGACTCGAAGCCCTCGAAGCCCATGTCCTTGAGGCCCTCGGCCCCGCGGGCGTCGTAGGCCGCCCGCTTCTCCTTGCTCGAGAGGACCTCGTAGGCCTCCGCGGCCTCCTTGAACCTCCGCTCGGCCTCGGGGTTCCCTGGGTTCTTGTCAGGGTGATATTTGAGGGCCAGCTTGCGGTAGGCCTTGCGGATCTCCTCGTCCGAGGCGCCCTTCGAGACCCCGAGGACCTCGTAGTAGTCCCTGGCGACCTTCGGGCTCACGGCTCGCTCCCTCGCTCCGGATTGGCACCAACCGCCCCCTCGGGGGGTGCTCCCGACCGAGGAGGGAGGGAGCACATTCCTTGAGGAGGCGGAGGCGCCGCACCCTTGGGCACATGGATCCTGAGGACGCCGGCCTCGTACTCGGCGCGGATCTCGTCGCTCGCCACCTCCGATGGGAGCTCCACCTGCCGCTCGAAGAACCCGTACTTCCACTGGCTCCCGTGGACCGTCACGCCCCTCGGGTC
>JACQVW010000760.1 GCA_016209535.1 Planctomycetota bacterium
ATCGCGTACAGCGGAGCGTACGCTGAGGAGCTGCGACGCAGCATCGCGGCCGTGCAGCCGGCCGAAGCCAGCGAGGATTCTTGCTCAGGCTCTGAGGCGCAGCCGGGCCCGTCACCGCCTCCCCGGCCGCAGCGGCCTCAGGGACGCCGCGGCAGCGCGGAAGTGCTCGGGCGACAGCAGCGCCGTCTCGCGGCCGCTGGCGCTCCGGCGGGCAGGGATCGTCGTGTAGAGGGCGCGCGGCAGGTAGTCCTGGAAGAACCGCTCCTCAGCCTCGGCGATGGCGTCCACGGAGAACCGCGCGTACTCGCGCAGCCCCGGGATGTGGGACGTCGGCGGGGCCGAGAGCGCCCCCTCGCGGGCGGCCTGCGCCGGCTGGAAATGCGTCCGGAACGCCCTCGGACCGAGCTCGAGGAAGTGCAGGAGCGTGTGGTGAGTCGAATTCGCCCCGGCCCAGGGGTAGGGGTTGAGGGCGTACCGCGAGCCGACCTTCCGGATCTCTCGGTCGATCCGCTCTCGCTCCTCGGGCGTCCGCTCGCCGGACCGCTGGGTGTAGAGGGCGTAGAGCCTCAACTCGTCCCCCTCGGCGTAGTAGACCTTCTCCACCCCGTACCGCGCCGGGTCCTGCGCGATGTGGGAGCCTCGCTCCAGGCCGAACTCGCCCACGATGAAGAGGTCCACGGAATCCGACTCCGCGGCGATCCAGCGGACCGTCTCGAGGGCCTCCTCCACGGTCTCGCCGGGGTGGTCCGTGAAGGCCATCCACTCCGTGGCCACGCCGGCGTCGTGGAATCGGCGGTTCACCTCGGTCATGGCGGTCCGATCGCAGCCCTTCCGCATGAGCTCCAGGATGCGGTCGGAGCCGCTCTCGATCCCGAAGGCTGCCGACCTGAGGCCCGAGCGGTAGAGGAGCTCGCAGCGTTCGGCCGTGAATGCCTTCTCGATCTTGAGATCACTCGACCAGCGGATCTTGAGGCCCCTGTCCACCAGGGCTTGGGCGAAGCGCACGGCGTAGGAAGGCGACAGCACGTCGCAGGAGATGTAGAAGCTCCGCACGCCGTGGCGCTGCGACAGCCTCGCCAGGTCGGCCGCGGCGCGCTCGGGCGGGACCTCGCGGTACTCCGCCGTGGCCGTCTCGGCGAGCCCGTAGTAGCAGAAGCTGCACTTCCCCCAGTAGCAGCCGCGGGTCGGGGCGTAGAGCAGCGTGCGGCTCGGGGCGAGGTAGCGGTCGAGGTCGAGGTCCGAGTAGTCCGGCGCCGGCGCCTCCGAGAGGTCGAGGACGAAGTGGGGGCCGAGGCGCGACCGCCCCCCCTCGCCGTCCCGGAGGAGGAGGTTGGGCACCTCGCGCAGGACCTCGAGGCGCTCGGCCTCGCTCCCCGCCGCGCGCCAGGCGCCGAGGCGCGGCAGGAGCTGCGCGAGCGTCTCCTCGCCCTCGAAGAGCCCCACGCCGTCCGCGAACGAGAGCAGGCGTTCACGGAGCCGCTCCTCCATGTGCACCGCGACCTGGTGCACGCAAGGGCCGCCGAGGGCCACGAACGCCCCCGGCGCGCGGCGCTTCACGAGACGCGCGAGGTACAGGGCCTCGGGGATCTGGCTCGGGAAGACGACGGAGATGCCGATGAGCTCGGCGCCGTCGAGGGGCAGGTGGAGCTGGCCCCGCGCCACGGCGTCCCAGTCCTCCGGCGGGTCGAAGACCTTCCTGTAGAAGGCGCCGAGGGGGCTCTGCTCCTCGGAGACGTAGGCCTCGAGGAGGTCGAAGCTCCACGGGAGCACGTCGTGCCCCGCGTGGTTGAAGTCGAACCGGTAGGGGAAGGAGACGGCGCTCAAGGCGTCGAAGAGCATCTCGACCTGCCTGCGGGCGAGGGAGTACGCTGCCGGATCGAAAAAGAGCTCGCGCCGCCGGAAAACCTCGAGGGGCGAGACCTCCGCCCCGAGGACGTGCTCGATCTTGGGCCGCGCGTCGTGGAGCTGCCGGTACTCGCGTTGCTCGTCGAAGGTAAGGCTGTCGGCCCGGTTGAGCTTGAGGAAGCGGAGGCCCAGCCGCCTGGCGAGATCCTCGAGCTGCTCGCGATCGAGGAGGAAATGCGCCGCCTCGACGTTCAAGTCCACGACCCGCGCGTCGAGCCTGCGCGCGCGAAGGTAGCCCTTGAGCGTGGGGAGGCTCAGGTAGGGCTGCGTGGGGTCCGCGAAGGGCGGGTGGATGAGGAGGCGCTCCATGGAGCCCATTTTACGAGCGCGGTGGGCTGGACGAGCTTGCGGGACCTGGCGCTCCGGGGCGCCCATGCCGATCAGCCAGGCCCTTTTTGCGACCGTCGCCGTACGTCCTCAAGCGAAGACACCTTCCCCGCCTTGCTCTCCTCGTAGCGTCGCTCCATCAGCTCGCGGAACGCGGAGTTGGTCTCCAACAGTCGGTCTACGAAGTCTGGGTCGTCGGAACGTACGGGGATCATCTCGAAGGCTGGCTTTCCCTGCACCGTGACCACGACCGGCGATGACTGGCATTCCCGAGCCAGCGCTTCCAGGTTCGCCTTCGCTTGTTCAACGTCGATCACTTTCACAAGGCATTGAGCCACATCAAGTCGGCCTCGGCTCCCTCGGTGAGATGGATCTGGAATCGTGCCGCCACTCGTCAGATTCCCTGCTAGTAGGGCCATGGTACCCGCTGGAGCAGAGCCGTGCCAATCGCGAAAGCCCGCTCGACTCGGTCGGGGCCGGCCTCGCGCCGCGCGTGGGGCCGACCACGGTTCCAATACAAGGCTCTTGACAGTCACCCGCACTCGGATGAGAATTTGCTCGGCGTTAAGGTTTCGGAAGGTTGCTCTGGATCCACCCGGAGGGAATGCCATGATCCGTCGGACCGCGCTGGGTTTCGCCGCCCTCACCTTGGGACTGCCGCTCGCCACCCCCGTCCGTGCGCTGGGGCCCGTGGCCTCCATCGAACAAGAGCGCGCGGAGGGCTCCGAGCCGCTCTTCGTCTTCACGACCCGCCTCACCGAGTTCTCGCCCCTCGGGGAGATCCGGTTCGAGAGCAAGGCTCGGGTGCTCTCCTGCTGCCTGAAGTACGTCCCCGACGTCGAGCTCCGGGGCCGCGTCCTGCGCATCTTCGAGCGCGACGAGGGGCCCGCCTGCGACTGCGAGGACGTGCCCTGGGACCTCCAGGCGATCCTGGTGGACGTGGACCCGGGCGACTACGAGGTGTATCTGCACGACGCCAAGGGCACGCTGCTCGCCACCGCGCTGGTGACCGTCCCCACCACCATGACGCAGGCCTTCGTCCGCGGACGGGTCAACGACGATGACAAGACCAACGTCGCCGACGCCGTGGCCCTCGTGGAGCACCTGTTCCGCGGCAAGCGAGGACCGGCTTGTCCCGACGCCGCCGACGTGACCGACGACGGCAAGG